>DATKSO010000163.1:0-4974 GCA_035531635.1 Acidimicrobiales bacterium
CCTTTTAGCCTGCGTCATGAGCAGGAAGTTCGGGAGTCTTCGTGCGTCGAGGCACCTCCGCTCGGTCCGGGCGGTCTTCATCGACTCGTCTCGTCCCCAACTCACGAGCGTCACCGAGAGGCAAACCCACATGCGTTGCAGTTCGCCAGGGTCGCTCTTCCAGGACAAGAGCCGCAAACACAATGACGCCCGAAAAGAGTAATGAAAAGCCAATTACCACGGAGATTGGACGAACGTGAAGCCATCCCGTGAGATGTTCTTTGTAGGGCGCGACGACGGCCACTGCGACGAGGAGCATCACTGTGGCGCTCACCTTGTCGTAACGGCGCCCTCGCGCGAGCCACACGATGGGAACGAGAATTATCCACGACCAGTGGTGCGTCCAAGAGATCGGGCTGATGAGCAGTTCCGTAAGCGTCAGTACGAATAGAGCTTCGACGCGTCGCTCGGTCGCCACGTATCGCTTGGCGAGCGTAACTCCCATCACGAAGGTGACACCACTGAGGAGCAACCAGAGAATGGTTCGAAGGGAATTCGTGCCGGGAAATAAGTCCCCGATCAAACCGAACCACGATTGATTCATGGGACCTATCGGTCCACCCTTGCGTCCGGGGCTGAACGCCTGGCGCAACCAGTAGGTCGCCGAGTCCGCGGGTAGGAGCGCCCAGGCCATCGCCGTGATTCCCAGAAAAGCTCCCACGGCGCGAAGAACCGAGACTCGTGCGCGAGCGACAACGAAGTACATGACGTACATCAAGGGCGTGAGTTTGATAGCGCTGGCTAGCCCGGTGAGCAGGCCCTTTCGTGTTGAGCGCACACGGAAGATGTCGAGCACCACGAGAAGCATTAAGAAGATGTTGATTTGTCCGAACGCGAAGTTGCTTCGAATGGGCTCGAGGAAAAGACACGAAGCGCCGCCGAGAGCGCACGATGAGGCGATGAGCGTACCTCGTGGGAGTGCCGTCGACTCCTGCAACAAAACGACAATGAGGAAGATCAGTGCGGTGGCGCTGAAAGTCCACCACGCGACGAGCGCCACGATCGGAGGCACAACGGAGAAGACGCTGAGCAACATCAGCGCAATAGGTGGGTAGGTGAAGTTGAGGTGCGCGAAGGTGTACCGCGAGTGGTAGGCAGCACCTCCGTGCAGCATGGTGAGGCTGGCGTCGCGGTACACCTGGAGGTCGAGCGGCAATCCTCCCGACGCCCGCCGTGCGAGGTTAAGTGCCACGAATGTCCACGTCACTAGAGCGAGAATGCTGAGTAGAAACAAGACCCAGCGCGCGCTGGTGCGAGGCGCACTCGCGTGACGATCGTCAGCGCCGCGACGACGGAAGGTGCTGCGCCCATCACTCATGCGTTCGGACGCCTCCCGGCGATTGACGCCACGGTTCGTAGAGCAACCATGACGATACGTCGGTGTTCGTGACGGTGAACATGTACTGGGATGACGGATATTGCTAAGGAGTCCATTCGGACGGTTCTCCGCCTAGAAGTAACCTCATATTCGCCTGGGAGCAGACCCCGCGACCGATTGACATCACGCGGGGCCTGCTCTGAGGCGCGGTTGCAGAAGCGCTCAGTGGCGATCAGGCAGCGATGCTGCTCGCTTCGATGACTGCCTTGACGAGCTTGCCTTTTACGGACACTGTCAGACCAGCTTTGAGGATCTTTGCCGAGCCTTTGGTGAATTTCGTGGTGGCCTTGTAGGCAACGGTGTACGTCTTCGCGCCCGACGTCAGCGTGAAGGTGTCCTTCGCGACGTCGACGGTCTTGACCTTTCCGCTGAATGTGTTGGTCGCCGCCGCTGCCGTGGCTCCTGCGGGCACCGTGGCAACGGCGACGACACCGAGCGAGCCGGCCGCGAGCATTGTTGAGACGACCACTTTCGTAATGATTCGTTTCATATTGAACTTCTCCTTGTTTCATAGTTGGCGGTAGCGAAAACTCGACTGCGACAGACTTCGACGTCGGACTAGTTCCCTCTTGCAAGATAACGATGACTCGTCCTCCAATCACTGGCGTTTCAGCAAAGAATCGGACAAGAAGACGTCGACCACGACGGAGGCTGGTGGTGCGCGACTCGTCTTCTGCGACCACCTTCGAAGACGTCGCAGAGAAGCAACGTCACGTGGCGCTGAGCTGCGCCATCAAGCCGATCGAAGAACAATCATCGCGTCGAGCCCGCCGCCGCTGGCCTCGTGAAGTTCGACGAAGCCCCCGGAGAGTTGAACTAGTTGGTCGACAATGGCAAGACCTAGACCACTTCCATCGCCTTTGCTGTCTCGACTTCGCCAGAATCGGCGGAGCGCGAGCGCGAGTTCACTCGGTGTGAGGCCAGGGCCGTTGTCGACGACGTGCAGTTCAACGCTGTTCTCCGACTGGAACGCACGAATCTCGATTCGTCCGCCCGCTGGTGTGGCATCGAACGCGTTAGCGAGAAGATTGTCGACGACCTGCTCGAGGACGTCGTCAATCGCGAGGACCACGAGGTCGGGCATTGCCGTGATGACGATCTCCAACTCAAGTTCCGCGGCGAGAGCCTTCCACACGTCGACCCTCTCGAGAACGAGGTCATGTAGGTCAACGCGCACTAGTGAGGGGTTCTTAGACTCATTGCGCGCAAGTTCGAGTAAGGAGTCCACCATTCGACGAAGACGACCCATTTCGGTGAGAACGTGTTTGAGGTTGCTCGCACCCGACAGCTCCCCGGAGAGCTGCAAGTTCTCGAGGTGAAGCTGTAGAGAGGTGAGGGGAGTGCGGAGCTGGTGGGACGCGTCCTCCACGAACGCCCGCTGCGATTCGAGTAGCGCAATAAGGCGAGCGGACGTCGCGTTGAAGGCTTGTGCCAGCGCGCGTAACTCTCGCGGACCCTCCGACTCCGATGCTCGTACTTCGAGTGAACCTCGGCCCACCGCCTCTACCGCACGAGAAATACGGCGAAGCGGTCGCACCAGCGATCCCGAGATGAAGAATCCGAAGAGACAGGCCACCACGATCATGAAGAGCCCGAAGAGGGCGAGGTCTCTCCAATCGTTTCGAACCCTGATATTCGCGGCCCGTACGGGCGACGTGACCACGAGGACGACGTGCTCCATCGATCCCGTGTCGATCACGCGGTGCAAAAGCACTGCCACGTAGTACTGAGAGCCTTCGCCCGCGATGTTCGCGGACGTCCCAGACTTGTCCAGTGAGCCAACTGTTCGGGCGATTTTGAGTAATGGCTGAACGCCTGACTTACCCGCGGTGCTCGCGATCAGGATCCCGTTTCTGTCAACGACGAGCACTTGATGTCCGGTGGATCGGATATATGAGTTGGAGAGAGTGGCCGCTCGCCTGACGTCGCCGTGATTTAACGCGTCGGTCAGCAGCGTCGAGAGTCCTTTCACGTCACGTTTGAGAACGCGCAGCGTGTCTGAGCTCTCGTGCGTTTCGAGAGTGATACCAATGGGGATGACGAGAAGCGCCGTCGCGATGACGGCAAACAGTACGAATCCGACCAGAAGGCGAATCCTCACGGGTCGCGAACGATCCTAAAACCTATTCCTCGGAGCGTCTCAATGAAGTTCGGCGCACCGAGCTTTCGCCTCAGCGAGGCAACGTGAACGTCGATCATTTTGGTGGTGCCGTACCAGTGGGGGCCCCACACACCATCGAGAATCTCTTGTCGAGTGATGACCGCCCCGGGATCGCGCGCGAGGAACTCGAGTATGCCGTACTCCTTTGGGGTGCACTGGACGAACTCACTTGACACCCGGACCGTGCGCACCCGTCGATCGATCTCGACGTTATCGATCGTCTGTACCGGTGACTCCGAATCCCGAGACGCCGAACGTCGCATCACCGCGTTGATGCGCGCGACCACTTCGCGGACGCCAAAGGGCTTGACCACGTAGTCGTCGGCTCCGAGATCGAGCCCGGCGATCCGATCCTCCTCGGACCCTCGGGCGGTCACCATGATTATGGGCGCTGGCGTGACGGCCCGGAGGTTACGGAAGAGCTCTATCCCGTCTCGGTCGGGCAAGCCGAGGTCCAAGAGCACAAAGTCAGTGGGAAGCGCGTTCAGGGCTGCGGCCGCGGACCCAACGCAGAGAACGTCGAAACCTTCTCGTCGTAAGCCATTGGAGAGGGCTAACGCGATTGGTTCATCGTCTTCGACCACTAACACGTTCACGCCTCATTATGGTTCCCTAGGCCCCGTCGTCGTAGTGTCTTTATCGAGTCTTTACCAACTCTTTACCTGTACGAGCGCGGCGAGTTGCGAATCCTGTCTAGCGTTTCGACGCGGGCGAGTTGCGCGTGGTGCCCACGTGAAGCTGGGCGTCAATCCAAAGATCGGGTCGCCGTGAGTAGCTCGAAGAACATTGACCGAGGCGATTAACCATGTACGTCGAGCGAACAACCGCGCGGACACTCTCGAACGTGTCGCCACGCGAAACGGCAACGTCGTGTCCTCGAGAATCGCTTCGTCGCGCGAACAGTCAAACGTAGCCGTCCGACCTTCCGCCACTGTGTATCGACACGCTACGCGCCACCGTCCGTTGCACTTGGCGACTGCTTTCGTGCTAGTCGCGTCGGGAGTCGCTGGCGCCGTCGTGTTGGGACCAGGCCCCTCGGCGTACGCCGTCACTGGAAGACGGGCGCCGCAGTCCACGTGTCCCTGGGTGAACGCCTCGCTCCTTCATCGTCATAGTCCCGCGTCGCTCGCGGGCGAGGTGGTGGGCCGAATGACGCTCGCGGAGAAAGCGGGCTTCGTCACGATTCGTGACGGTGACGGCGTTGAGAACCTCAACAAAGGTATTCCCTCGCTCTGCATTCCCGCGCTCACGCTTTCGGACGGACCGAACGGGATCGCGGGACGGATGACCGGTGTAACACAACTTCCGGCGGCTATTGGCATCGGAGCCAGCTTCGATCCGGCTCTCGCTCGCGCAACTGGCTACGTCGTGGGCGCCGAAGCTCGCGTCAAGGGTG
>DATKSO010000164.1:0-10120 GCA_035531635.1 Acidimicrobiales bacterium
ACCGGCGTCGGAGTACTTCGTGAAACGCTCGAGGGCGACAGAGCGCGCGGGCATGTTGACGCCGAGTGCCAACGTCTCGGTGGCGAAGACGACGGCAAGCAGATTGCGCTCGAAACAGGCCTCGACGATCTCGCGAAACGCGGGCACCATGCCGGCGTGGTGCATGGTGATACCGCGCCGAAGGGCGTCGATGAAGTCGGCGTATTCGAGAGCCTGAAGGTCTTCGTCGGAGAAGTCACGCAGACGCTCCTCGGCGATGCTTTCGATCTCTCTTCTCTCCTCCGGCTTGGTGAAGAGAAGTCCGTCGCGACGGAGTTGGTGCACTGCGTCGTCGCACGCCGCGCGTGAAAAGATGAAGACAATGACGGGCAGGAGGTCCTCGAGTTCGAGGGCCTGCATGAGCTCCGAGCGTCGCGGCGCTCGAAACGGCGGCGGCGGCGCGCTGGACTTGGGACCCTTCCACCGGGCCCCCGGACGAAAGTGTCGAGAGGACTTCATCAGATTATCGACGCGACGCGCTTCGTCCGAGAGTCGCTGACCGTTCAACAGGTCGTGAATCTCGGCCGTGGGCTGACCACGCTTCATGTAGGCGACGTGGTTGTGCAGCACGATAGGTCGCGTCTTTTCAACCACGATCGTCGTCGGTCCGCGAACTTGACCAAACCACTCGCCGAGGAAGTCCGCGTTGCCAATGGTGGCCGAGAGAGCGACGAAGCGAACCGGCGCCGGCGTCAGAATGAGCACTTCCTCCCACACGCCCCCACGGAAGGGATCTTGGAGGTAGTGCACTTCGTCGAGCACGACGAGCCCGAGCGCCTCGAGTTGATCCGACTCGGTGAGCAGCATGTTGCGAAGTACTTCTGTCGTCATCACGACAATGGGTGCGCTTCGATTCACGGACGTGTCACCCGTCAACAGTCCTACTTGGGTCTCATCGAAGAGGTCACAGAGCTCGTGGTACTTCTGATTTGACAGTGCCTTCAGCGGCGTCGTGTAGAACGTTCGTTGTTCGCGCTCCAACTCTCGACCTATGGCGTAGTTGGCCACGAGCGTCTTTCCGGAGCCCGTGGGCGCGCTGACGAGTACGTTCACGCCCTTGTCAACCGCTTCGATGGCGTCGATCTGAAAGCGGTCGAGCCCGAACCCGAGTCCGTCGATGAATCGACGTCGGTAGTCGATCACGCTCACTTGTGGAGCATCTTGCCGACGCCGATGGCGAGAAAGTAGAAGACGACGAGAGGTATGCCTAGCGCGGCCATCGACAGCGGGTCCCCGCTCGGCGTGAAGACTGCGGAGGCGACGGTGATGGCGATGACGGCGTAGCGCCAACTTCTCAAGAGTTGCTTCGGTGTCACGATGTTCACGAGCTCGAGCGCGACGAGGACGACGGGAAAGAGGAAGGTGAGACCGAAGATGAACATCATCAAAAGGAAGAGCGTGAGGTACTGATTCGGGTTGTACTCAGTGATCAGCGACGATCCGCCGATGGACTTCAAGAAGTGGATCGCGTGAGCGAAACTGAAGTACGCGAGCAACATGCCCGCGCAGAAGAACACCAACGAACAGGTTACGAAGGGGATGATGTAGCGACGCTCTCGGGCCTTGAGCCCCGGGGTGATGAATCGCCAAGCCTGCCACAAGATGACGGGCGACGACACGACGAAGCCGGAGAAGAAGGCGATCTTGACGCGAAGGGTGAGACCGTCGAGCGGATTGGTGACCAGGAACTTGCAGTGTCCGGGAACGGCCGAACAGTAAGGGTTTTGAAGGACCTTCAGGATGTGAGGATAGAAGACGAAGCCGAGGACTCCAAAGACGAGGACCGCCACGGCGATGACGAGGAAACGACGCCGCAGTTCGGCTAGGTGTTCGGCCAGCGTCATGCCACTCTCGGCGCGGCGAAATTTTGACATCGAGTCTTAGTTCAGTGAGGGATCGGGCGGCGGCAACTGATCGTCGGCTCGCGTGGGTGGTGGCGAAGGCGGTCGAGGTGTCGTGAGAAGGGGGGGTGACTCGTCCGCGGCGAGGTCGCCCTCGGGCTCGGCGGCCCGAGTGGCCGCCGCCTCTTTCGCGTCCACGCGGTCCGCCAACTGATTCAAAAGGTTCACGGGACTTCGCGCAATTCGAGCAATGTCGCCAGTGCTCGGAAGGTCGGGTATCGCCTCACGAACCTCGGCTTCGACCTTCTCTTGAAGGTTCTTGATCGCACGCCACGCCGCGCCGAGCTTGTGCGCCACTTCGGGTAACTTGTCCGGACCCATCAGTAGCATCACGACGCCAACGATCACCATGAGTTTTATTGGACTCAAACTGAACACGTCCCCAGTGTAGGGCGACAAACCTCAGGGATTGAGGGTCAGGCGGCGTGTCGCGTCGAGAACGACGCCGACACCGAAAACACCGTGAGCGCTCGACGGAACTGTTTCACCCGTGGCGTTCGAGCGATGCCAACAGCTTCTGGAACCGATCGTCGGTGCTCTTGAAAGGATCCTTGAGCAGCACCGTTCGCTGCATTTCGTCGTTGAGTTTGAGATGTACCCAGTCGACGGTGTAGTCGCGACGCCAGTGCTTGGCGGCTTGGATGAAGGTGCCGCGCATGTGCGCTCGCGTCGTGGGCGGCGGAGTCGTCGTGGCTCGCTCCACCTCTTCGTCGCTCACCATGCGCTGGTAATGTCCTCTCGCCGAGCGGCGGTAGAACAGGCCACGGTCGAGGTTCGTGTCGTGATACAGCAAGTCGATCAGGGCGATCTTGGGGTCACTCAAGTCGACACCACTTCGCTCGCGTTCGCGGTCGATGATCTGGAGTTTGGCGATCCAGTCGACCCGGTCGGCGAGGCCCATCGGATCACTGCGGTACTGCTCGATCACTTCTCGCCACAGACGAACGGCGTGCACTTGGTCGGCTGGCAGATCGCGGACTTCGACGAACTTCTCGGCGCGTTCGCAGAGATCCTCTTGGATCTCGAGTGCCGTCAAGTCGCGGCCGTTCATCAGTTTGACCGGTTCCTTGCTCCAGAGGTCGTAGGAGATGTCACGCAGTGCGTTGATGGGCGAAGCCATCGCGTAGTCGCGCAGCTGGACGATGTCGTCTTCGATCATCGCCAACACGACCGAGGCCGTGCCGATCTTCAGGTACGTCGCGAACTCGCTCATGTTCGAGTCCCCCACGATGACGTGCAGCCGTCGGAACTTCTCAGGATCAGCGTGGGGCTCGTCGCGCGTGTTAATGATCGGACGACTCCTCGTCGTGGCCGAAGAGATGGCTTCCCAGATATGCTCGGCGCGCTGACTCATGGAGTACGCGGTCCCCTTGGCGTTGGTGACGACCTTGCCCGCTCCCGTGAAAATCTGGCGACTTATGAGAAACGGGATGAAGACGTTCTCGAGTCGACTGAGGTCCTCGATGCGCTCGATGCAGTAGTTCTCGTGACAGCCGTACGAATTGCCGGTCGAGTCGGTGTTGTTCTTGAAGAGATAGATGTCCCCTCGAATGCCCTCGTCGCTCAGTTGGGACTGTGCGTAGCCAACTAGTTCACGGAGAATCGACTCACCGGCCTTGTCTTGCGCCACGAGATCGGTCAGCGAGTCGCACTCGGCGGTCGCGTACTCGGGGTGGCTCCCTACGTCGAGGTAGAGCCGGCTGCCGTTTTCTAGAAAGACGTTCGACGAACGGCCCCAGGCGACGACCTTGCGAAAGAGGAATCGGGAGACCTCATCGGGACTGAGTCGTCGCTGGCCACGAAGGGAGAAGGTAATGCCGTATTCGGTTTCGACGCCGTAGATTCTCCGTAGCATGACGTGATCCGAGCCGACCTCAGCTCAGCAGCTCTTTCACTTGTTCGTCCGTGAGTCGCACGAAGGTGCGCCGGTTGCCGCGGTCCTCGAGGATGCCCACTTCGAGTTCCTCGGTCGGAATGACGCGGTCCGGACCCGAAAGAGCGCTGGAGGCGTTGCGCAGCGTGACGGTGAGAGACTGCAGGGAGTCCTCAGACTGCGCGAAGCGCTCCTTGATGGTCTCGGCGTCGCCGCCCAGGACCGCGAAGCGTGGCTCGTCGGAGATGGTGCCCTCGTACGCAACGCGGTAGAGCTTGGTGGGGCGAAGTTTGTTGCCCAACTGCGCGACGAGGATCTCCACTTCCAAGGGTTTTTGTCCCTCCGTGAACATGTCGCCCAAGTGCTGGGCGTAGTAGTTCGCTAACGCGCGCGCGTCGACGTCCTCTCGAGAGTAGGTGTAGCCCGTCGAGTCAGCCCAGCGGATGCCGGCCTCACGAAGTCGATCGAACTCGTTGTACTTACCCGCTCCCGCGAAAGCGATGCGGTCGTAGATCTCGGAGATTTTATTCAGTGACGCCGAAGGGTTCTCCGCGACGAGCACGACGCCCTGGTCGTAGATGGCGGCGACCAGCGATCGTCCCCGCGCGATGCCCTTCTGCGCGAACTCGGCACGGTCTTTGATGAGCTGTTCGGGTGACACGTAGAAGTAGTTACTCATCGCAGTGAACCACCGGCGACACCGCGCGACTCGGTACGGCGCTCATTGATGAGTCGGAAGCGCTCCCCCACTTCGGGACCGGCAATCTCTTGGAAGCCCGACGCGCTCACGGTGATCATCATCGGAAAAATGTTGCGCACGAAGTCGGGTCCACCCGTGCTGGGATCGTTGTCTCCGGCCTCGTACAACGCAAGAGCGCCCAATTCGAGGGCCCCCTCGCGGTCCAAATCCGATCGAAAGCCCAGACGCAGCGCACCTTCGGCAAAGGGTGAACCTGAGCCGATGGTGGCGAAGTCGAAGCGCTCGTAGCAGCCACCGGCACCGTCGTACTCGAAGATTCGCCCGACCCGGTGACTGTCATCCCAGCCCGCCAACAGCGGCAACACCAGGAGCGGCGACGTGAGATTGTTCCGTTGGATGATCGGCGAAAGGTAGTTGGCCTTTCCCTCCAGGCTCAGCGCCGAGTCCGTCATCTTCTCGTAGTGCTCGAATGACAACTGCGCGATCTTCAAGAGTTCGATGCCGCGGGCGGCGCTGCCCGAGATGGCGAGGGCCGTAAAGTGGTCGGCGGGCTCGATCTTTCGAACGTCACGACTAGCAATGTAGTTACCCGTTGCTTGACGATCGCCGACCATGACCACGCCCTCGTCGTAGCGAACGGCGATGACCGTCGTCGCGTGGGGCGTGTCGTCGTGGTGGGTTGCGGACGAGGGTGCGATGCCCGCGCCGTCGGCGTAGTGCCAAAACGAGGGTCCCGGATCCGCGTGGGCGCTGAAGAGCGGGAGACCCACTGCTACTCGCCGCCTTTTTGTACGTAGTTACGTACGAACTCCTCAGCGTTCTCCTCGAGAACTTCATCTATCTCGTCCAGCAAGTCGTCAAGGTCGGCCTTCAGCTGGTCGCCCTTGGTCGCGTCAATCGAGACCTCGCTGGAGGCCTCACTCGTGCGCTCACTGCGCTGCTTTTGAATTCGTTCTCGTTCACTCATACGTCTGTTCTACCTGTCTAGTGCGTCAAGAAGTTCATTTGCCGTCGCACTTGTTTCTAGCAACTCTGCGGTGAGAGCATGGGTACCCCTTAAAGGATCAAGCATTGGCACGCGTTGCAGGGGTCCTTCACCGAGGTCAAAGACCACCGAATCCCAATTCGCGGCAACGATCTGTTCGGGATATCTGGCCACGCACTGTCCGCGAAAATAGGCCCGCGTGGTCAGTGGCGGATTGTGAACGGCTTCACGAACGTCCCCTTCGCTGCACAGGCGACGCAGTCCAACGCGTTGGGCCAGCGAGTGCGTTGGACGGAGGTCGTGGTACTGCAGATCGATCGCGCGCAGCTTCGCGTCGTGGTCTCGCAAGGTGTAGCGCTCCTGGTAGCCGTTCACCACCCGAAGTTTGGCCACCCAGTCGACGCGGTCGGCGACCGAGTCGCGGTCGTCGAGGACGCCGTCAAGCATCTCGCGCCAATGCGTCATGATGAGTTCCACTTCGTCGCTCTCAGCGACGGCGTTGGCGCCTGTCCGGCCGACGTAGTCCTTCGCCACGTGCCACAACTCGTCTTGGAAGTCCCAGGCGCTTCGCGAGCGGTCGTCGTCACAGGGTACGGCCTCGCGCAACGTCAGGTCTCTCGAGAAGGCCCGAACGGCGTGCACCGGCGAGCGAGGAAGGGCGGGGAACGAGTCCGGGCCAAACTCCTCGAGCGCCGCGAGGAGCAGCGCCGTCGATCCAAGCTTGACGAACGTCGCGGTTTGACTCATGTTGGCGTCACCGATGATTACGTGGAGTCGTCGAAACCGTTCGGCGTCACTGTGCGGCTCGTCGCGCGTATTGATGATCGGGCGTTTCAGCGTGGTCTCGAGACCAACGATCTCCTCGAAGAACTCCGCGCGCTGTGAGAGTTGGAACGCTGGGTTGTGCTCGAGCGCCGCTTCGGTCTCGGCGCCGACCTTGCCTGCTCCGATCACCACCTGTCGAGAGACGAAATGCGGCACCATCGCGCGAACGAGATGCGCGAATTCGACGTCACGGCGCACCAAATAGTTCTCGTGCGTTCCGTAGGAGTTGCCCTTGCCGTCCGAGTTGTTCTTGTAGAGCGTGATGGCGAGCGCAGGATCGAGTGAGTCGTTCGCGATGCCGAGTGCTCGTCGCATGATCTCCTCACCCGCCACGTCGTAGAGCGTGGCCTCGAGCGGCGTACGGCACTCGGGCGACGAGTACTCCGGGTGCGCGTGGTCGACGTAGAGTCGGGCACCGTTCGTCAAGACCGTGTTCGCCAAGTGTGTTTCGACGATGGGCGCGAACGACGTCAGGTCGACACCACCACGGGCGTCCATGTCGGGCGTTTCGCCGTCGAAGTCCCAGTTGATCCGCGTTCGACCCTGCTGCGCGTAGGCGTTGACGATGATGCTCGACGACGCGATGGGGTCGTAGTCCGGCCCCCCGGCGATGCCGTACTCCGTCTCGATACCGAGAACCTTCGCGATGGCCATTGCCCTAGAGATACTGTCCGGTGCCCACGTGCTGGATGGAGCGGCCACCCTTCTCGTCGTCCTCTTCGCGATTGATGAGGGTTCGAATGAAGATGATCCGCTCGCCCTTCTTACCGGAGATGCGCGCCCAGTCGTCGGGGTTCGTCGTGTTGGGCAGGTCCTCGTTCTCGCGGAACTCTTGACGAATCGACTCGAAGAGGTCTTCCTTGCGCAGTCCCCTCCCCTGGTTGGCAATCTCTCGCTTCACCGCAATCTTCTTCGCGCGTCGCACGATGTTCTCGATCATGGCGCCCGACGCGAAATCCTTGAAGTAGAGGACTTCCTTGTCGCCGCCCTGGTACGTCACCTCGAGGAAGCGATTCTCGTCGTCGATGCGAAACATGGCCGACACGGTCTCTTCGATGATCAGCTGCACCGCCTTCGCGCGGTCCCCGCCACCGAGCTCGCGCACCGTCGACTCGTCGAGGGGTAGGTCCACGTGCAGGTAGCGCTGGAAGATTTGGGCTGCCGCCTCGGCGTCGGGGCGTTCGATCTTGATCTTGACGTCGAGGCGCCCTGGGCGAAGGATCGCGGGGTCGATGAGGTCCTCGCGGTTCGTGGCGCCGATGACGATGACGTCGCGCAACGACTCCACCCCGTCGATCTCGGCCAGGAGCTGCGGAACGATCGTCGACTCCATGTCCGAGCTGATGCCGGTGCCGCGGGTACGAAAGAGTGAATCCATCTCGTCGAAGAAGACGATGACCGGCACACCTTCCTCGGCCTTCTCACGGGCGCGCTGGAAAACGACTCGAATTTGACGTTCCGTCTCACCGACGTACTTGTTCAGCAGTTCGGGGCCCTTGATGTTCAAGAAGTACGAGCGAACGTTGCGATTCCCGGTGAGTTCGCCCACCTTTTGAGATAGCGAGTTCGCGACGGCCTTGGCGATCAAGGTCTTGCCGCAGCCCGGAGGGCCGTAGAGCAAGATCCCTTTCGGGGCCGGAAGGTCGTAGTCGTGAAAGAGGGCCCGGTGAAGGTAGGGCAACTCAACGGCGTCGGTGATGGCCTCGATCTGTGCGTCAAGGCCACCGACGTCGGCGTAGCTAATGTCGGGAACCTCTTCGAGGATCAACTCTTCGGCCTCTTGGCGGATGAGTTTCTCGGTGAGCAGGTTCGAGCGCAAGTCCAAGAGCAACGCGTCACCGCTGCGCAATTTCACCGACCGCAGCGCCTCGGCGAGTTCGACCACGCGCTCCTCGTCGGCTCGTCCGTAGACGAGGACGCGTCGTTCGTCGAGCACTTCCTTGACGGTGACGACCTCACCTTGGCCGTCCGCGTCACGAACACCGATCACGGTGAAGGATTCGTTCAGGACGACCTCGTCACCGCGGGCGATTTGGGCGGGGTCGAGACCCGGGTGCAGGGCCACGCGCATCTTCCGACCCGAGGCGAAGATGTCCACCGAGCCGTCCTCGTTGAAGCCGGTGAAGGTGCCGTACACCGCGGGCGGTTGGGTCAGCTTCTCGACCTCATCACGTAGTGCCGCGATCTGATCACGCGTCTGTTGAATGGTGATCGTCAGTTTCTCATTATTGGAACGACTCTGCGATAGTTGACCACGGGCTTCGAGAAGCTTCTCCTCGAGGAGTTCTATACGTCGGTTCGCCTGGTCGACGTCGCTCAACGTCAGGTCGCGCGACGAGCCCGCGGCGACGGATTCGTCACGCTCGCCGCGTGAAGATTCGTGAAATCCTCGAGAACCGTCCATATCGCCACCCTAGGGGAGTCTGTGCCACGTGGAGAGGTCACGTTTCATCTCGTGTTCCTACTAGAGTAACTACACGTAATTCGCAACGGAGGACACGCAAATGAAGGTTTGGATCGACCAAGACCTCTGCACGGGGGATGGACTCTGTGAAGAGATCTGCCCTTCAGTCTTCACGCTGCTGGACGATGGTCTCGCTTACGTGAAGCAGGGCGCTGACGTCAAGAGCAGTCCCGGCGGCGCTGAGGGCGTGGCCGTGGTCCCATCAGAGTTCGAAGACGCCGTCATCGAGGCCTCGGAAGAGTGCCCCGGCGAGTGCATCTTCATCGAACGCGACTAGTCAACCTCGAGACGCCCGACGAGGCGCCGAGCAGACGTCAAGAATCCGGTGTGCGCCACCATGCGGTGGTCCGGTCGCACTGAACGTCCGTCTATGTGCCACGTGCGGCGCAGAATCTCGACCGTCTCTTCCAATCCGAACGAGTTGTGATGTAACGCCTCGCGCAGTAGCTGGGTCTGATTGATCGTCGGCAAGTACGCGAGGAAGATGCCGCCAGGGCGAAGTGCGCCTTCGGCGTGCTTCACGACCTCCCACGGCTCCGGCATGTCGAGAATCACTCGGTCGAGATCGACCTCGTCGATTCCTTGGGTCACGTCACGAATCTTCACGTCGTACGCGACGTCGTCGCCCAACATGTCGTGAACGTTCTTCTGAGCGTGTTGCGCGAAGTCCTCGCGGATCTCGTAGGCCGTAATGATCGCCCCCGCGCGCAAGAGCGTCATCGAAAGAGCTCCCGAACCGACGCCCGCTTCGAGCACGCGCATCCCCGGTCCGACGTCCGCCTGCATCAGAATCGCGCCAAGGTCTTTGGGGTAGATGACCTGCGCGCCACGAGGCATCTTCAGCACCACGTCCGAGAGCGTTGGTCGCAGGACCAGGAACGACCGCTCCGTGCTGGAGCGAATGAGCGAGCCCTCTAAGGCCCCGATCACGTCATCGTGTTGGACGATGCCGGCGTGCGTGTGAAAGGCCGAACCCTCTTTCAGGGTGACCAGGTAGTGGCGGTCCTTCGCGTCGATGAGCATGACGCGCTCACCGGCGTCGAGCTGCGCACCCTTCACGCTTTCTCTCTCTTCGCGCGCTTCGCCGAGCGCGACTCGATGAAGCGAAAGAGCGTGATGCCGAGTGCTACGGCCAGCCACTTGGACGACTTCTGGGCCCAGGCGCGACCGAGCGCCGCCGCGGTGGCGACGCGAAAGAGGCGGCGCAGCACCTAGGCCTTCTTACGCGCGCGACGACCGTGGAGCCGGCCCCAGAGATAGCCGGTCACCACGCCGCCCAGTCCAACGGCCGCCACCGTCGGCTTCGACGACGTCATCGAACTGCCCATCTGTA
>DATKSO010000165.1:0-2548 GCA_035531635.1 Acidimicrobiales bacterium
TCCCAACACTTAAAGCGCCTCGCTGCGCCACTTCAGGGCACGGCCCTGGCCATCTATTTCGTGTTGTTGCCCTACGTGATCATCACGAAGTGGCACCGCACGCAACGACAGAACGACGGAACGTTGGTGCGCGCGCTGCTCGTCGCCCTCGCACTGTTCTGGTGCGCCTTCCTCTTCCAGGTGGTGCGCGACGTGTGGCGCCTTCGCCGAGGTGGGCCATCTGGTTCGGGCGGCAGTGCGTGGCTCGCCGGAGGACTGGTCGCACTCTTGTCGTTTCTCCTGCCCACGTCAGCCGGCGCGCTCGCGACCATCACGCCAACGCCGTCTTGGAGCGACGCGAGTTCGCTCGCGGTATCTGCGTCACGCCACGCGCCCGTGAAAGCTCCGAGCCGATTACCGGTCCCGTGGTCGTCTGCGGAGGGCATCATGCCGCTCGCCCTGATGGCGAAGCGACGGAGCGACCTGATTCGTCAACATCAGTTCACCGACGACATGTATGACGTCGATGAGTCCATCGAACTCTTGCGGGCCCTCAACCCGACGCTGCTGAGCCAATTGCGTGAGATGATCGGCGAGCGACGTGACGGCGTCGTCGACGTCCCGAACTCCATCGAGACGTCGGCAACGGCGATGCAGTGTGTCGACGCGTACGTCGCGTGTGCACTGGCCCCTTCGCCGTTCGGCACGCTCGTCAGTTTTGCTCGCGAAGGTGGGACCCTGGCGATCCTTCCTACGTGGAACAGCCGCGATGTAATGGAGGCGACGGTCACGCTGCATCCCGGGAAACTGGTGTTCGCCATTAACGAGCCGGAACTGCTGCGAGCGCTTGCGACGCGAAGCGTTCGCAACGCCGTCGTCGTCTACCTCGGAGACCGCGGCGAACTCGACGAGGAGTTGATCGCGTGTTCGATCACCCTGTCGCCCTACAGCGAGCAGCCCCGCAAGCTGCCGACATCGGCGTGGTCCACGATCGCAGCGCGACCACGCCACGGCGGCATTCGTGTCGAACTCCTTCGCGCCGAGCCGAACATTGTTGGTCTCGTCGAACCGCTCACGCCGACACTTCGACGTCGCGGCGTGGAGATGCTCGCCTATTTAGCCATGCACCGTCATGAACCGATCACCGGCGAACGCCTGCGCACACGGGTATTGACCCACGCCGACGTCGACGCGTCCCTTCGCACCCTCGCGAACACCGCGAGCGTGGTTCGACGAAGCGCGGGGTCCGATCACGAGGGGCCGCGTCTTCACGCCGTCACTTCGTCGGGTCTCTACGTGACCCACGGCATCACCAGTGACGTTGAGGCGTTCACGACCTTGATCGCTCGGGCCCGCCAGCTCACCAACGCCGAAGCCGCTCCCCTCGCCCACCAGGCCCTCGCGATGGTCAAGGGCGAGCCGCTCGCCAGCGCGCTTCGCGGTTTCGAATGGTTTCTCGCTGAGGGGTACGGCGCACGACTTGCGCGCGACGGCGAGTGGGCCGCGCTCGCACTGCACCATGACGCGATCGCCCACGGCCGCTACGAAATGGCGTTCTGGGCTCTGCAACAGGGATTGCTCATCGATCCCTACAGTGACGTGCTGTTGGATGCGAGTGCGCGGGTGCCTCGCTTACGCGAGTTTGGACGCGATGGAAGTGGCCTTGCGCAGGACCTGACCGTCGGCCCCGGCCGAACCGTAGCGATGAGTTGGTCGTTGTACGGCTTCAGCAAGCAAGTCACGAAGTAATTCGCCAAAGGCGAGCGGCGGGTCGACGAAGAGGTGCTTGGCGAGCGACCCGGGGATCGTGTTGATCTCATTGACGTACAGCTCGTCGTCACCACTGAGAAAGTCCACGCGCGCTACGCCTCGAACTGAGGCCACTTCGGCGATCTGGGTCGTGTACTGGCGCACTGCGTCGGCCTGGGCTTCGGACATCACGGCGGGCAGTTCACGCGGCGCCGACACCATCCCTTCGCCACCCACGTACTTGTCGCGATAATCCAGGATTTCGGACTGGTCGCTGCGTCGAAGGGGCCGTTCGATCGCCGAGAGGGCGAGCGCGGGATAGGTACGCACGGCGATCTGGATGTCCGTTAAGTCCGAGCGGTACGGCTCAACGACACATCCGAGGACGAGATGCAGGTTCGTTGAGAGCCGAGCTCGCGCCGTCGCTACATCGGCGACGACATCGATGCCGATCGACGACCCGCCAAATCGCGGTTTCAATATGTACGGGCCGTCGAAGGGCAGCGTCGTCGTCGAGGCGTCAAGCAGTACTCGCGGCAGTGTGGGGATGCCCTCCGATCCCATGACCGCGCCAAAGGACCACTTGTCCATCCCGAGTGCCGCGCCGGCGACGGTCGGTCCGGTGTAGTCAATCCCGGCCAGGTCGAGCGCGGCCTGGAGCGAGCCGTCCTCACCTGGACCGCCGTGAGTGGCGAGGACTACGGCCTCCAGATCAATCGCGCGGTCCTTGCCCATACGCGCACTCGAGAAGAATCCCCCCTGATCGCCGAGGCGCAGGCTGAGTTCACTCGAACCCTTGGGCAGACCGTCGAGGAACGCC
>DATKSO010000166.1:0-41515 GCA_035531635.1 Acidimicrobiales bacterium
CGTTTGGAGATCTTCGCGAGTTTTGGACTCGAGATCCGAACGGTCTGGAGAAGGCTTAATAGCCATGCATGATCCTTTCACGCCGCCCGCAACGATACGTCGGGTGGAGAAGAAAATCGGGAAATGTCGTCTCGGAAGAGCTTCCTTACGTCGGTACAACCGAACGGACGACAACTAACAGTGTAGCCGACGACACGAACAAAGTAAACAAATCAGGAAAGCTTGGCCAAAAGTGCGCTCAACGTCGCGTCCACTACGTCAGGTGAAGCACTCGATCCTACGGCAGTGTCCGGATCCTTCAGACCGTTGCCGGTAAGGACGCACACCACCGTCGAACCCTTGGGGACTCCGAACTTCAAGAGCCCCGCCACCGACGCGGCCGACGCTGGTTCACAGAATACGGACTCGTATCGCGCGACGTAGTGATAGGCGTCGAGAATCTCTTCGTCGGTGACGGCGCGGATATCGCCAAGTGACTCGTGAATGACCTCGAGGGCCGGCACCCAACTCGCGGGATTCCCGATTCGAATGGCGGTGGCGATCGTCTCGGGGTTGGTAACGGGATGACCGAGCACGATCGGCGCGGCGCCGGCCGCTTGGAACCCCCACATCTTAGGGAGTGTCGAACAGCGTTTGGCGAAGTGATACTGGGTGAAACCTCGCCAGTAGGCGGTGATGTTTCCGGCGTTGCCGACGGGGATCGAGAGGATGTCAGGAGCGTTACCTAGAACGTCGACGATCTCGAAGGCGCCGGTCTTTTGACCTTCGATGCGATCGGGATTGATCGAGTTCACGATAGTGATCGGGAGATGCTGCGTAAGTTCCCGAGCCAAGTTGAGGGCCTGATCGAAGTTGCCCCGAATCTGAAGTACTCGTGCGCCGTACATGATGGCCTGAGCCAATTTGCCGAGCGAAATCTTCCCTTCGGGGACGAGGACGACGCAGTCCATGTTGGCCTTGGCCGCGTACGTCGCGGCCGCCGCTGACGTGTTGCCCGTCGAGCCACAGATCACGGTCTTCGCGCCCTGCGCTTTCGCCTTGGTGATCGCCATGGTCATACCACGGTCTTTGAACGAACCCGAAGGGTTGAGTCCTTCACACTTCAGCCAGACGTCGGCTTCGAGTCGCTCGGAAAGTCGTTCGGCGTGCAGCAGTGGCGTGTTCCCCTCTTGCAGGGTGACGACGTCGTCGATGCCGTCGAGATCGAACCAGTCGCCGTACTCCTTCAGCAGTCCCTGCCAACCGATCACTCGAAGCTCCCGTCGATGACTCGAATACACGCGCCAACGGACTCGACCGACGACGACGACTCCAGTTCCTGGACCGTGTCGAAGACGTCGGCACTGATCGCGTGGTGCGTGAGAAATGAAAGTCGAGCCTCGTCGCCAAAGCCCTCTTGTTCCATGGAGCGAATCGAGACGTCGTGACGACCAAAGACGCCGGCGACTTCCGCCAACACGCCGGGACGGTCCAAGACGTCAACACTGAGATAGAACACGCTCGACAGAGCAGCGCCGGGCACGTAGTGAAGCGACGTGTCGCCACTGAAGGGGATGTCGTGACGACCGCTGACCTTATTTCGAGCCGCGTCAAGGACGTCGCCGAGGACGGCCGTCGCGGTTGGTTCTCCTCCCGCGCCGCGGCCGAGCCACATCAGCGGCCCGCTCTTCACGCCCTCGACAAAGACCGCGTTCATCGCGCCGTTCACGGACGCGAGAGGGTGGCGAAGTGGCACCATGGCCGGGTGCGCCCGGCGCGAGACGCCTGAGTCGCCGACGCGCTCGGCGACTCCGAGCAGTTTGATGACGTATCCCGAGCGGCGCGCGAACTCGACGTCCAGGGCGCGAATACGGGTGATCCCTTCACGATCGATCTCTTCGCCGCTGAGCCGCGTACCGAACGCGAGCGTGGAGAGTATTTGCACTTTCGCCGCCGCGTCGAATGCCTCGACGTCGGCGCTCGGGTCCGCCTCCGCGTAGCCGAGCGCCTGGGCTTCGGCGAGGGCACTCGCGTAGTCACTCCCCTCGCTCGTCATCTTCGTGAGGATGAAGTTGGTGGTGCCGTTCACGATGCCCATCACCCGATTGATGCGCTCGCCCGCGAGCGAGCTGCGCAGTGCTCGAAGGATGGGGATCGCCCCGCCGACGGCGGCCTCGTAGAAGAGGTCGGCACCGTTGTCGTCGGCGAGTCGGGCCAACTCCGTGCCCCTTTCGGCCATGAGGGCCTTGTTGGCGGTGACGACCGACACCCCCAACTTGAGGGCCGATTCGAGGTAGGTACGACACGGTTCGACGCCACCGGCGACTTCGACGAGCACGTCGAGGTCGTTCGCGATGAGGCCCTCGACGTCGGTCGTGAGGAGCGCGTCGTCTATGCCGGGATGGGGTTTCTTTGTGTCGCGTACCGCGACTCCGACGAGTTCCAAGGGGGCCGTCGCGCCGTCCAGGAGGGCTTCGTGGCGGGCGGGATCCGTAAGGAGTTGCACGAGGGCCGCGCCCACGAAACCCCCGCCGATCACGCCGACTCTAACGACCGATCTCTCCATCAAACAAGGCTAACCCACGCTTCACGGGAGTTCGATCTCACACCTCGAGGCGCGCGAGGTCGTCGAACGTCTCACGTCGAAGGACCTCGCGCGCGCGACCGTCGCGAACGAAGATGACGGCCGGACGCGGCACACGGTTGTAGTTGGACGCCATCGAGTAGCCGTAGGCACCCGTCACCGGCGTCGCGACGAGACTGCCAGCCTTGGTCTGCGCTGGAAGGAACGCCTGGTCGATCAAGACGTCGCCGCTCTCACAGTGCTTTCCCACGAGACGCACGGCCTGGGGGCGAGGCGCCAAGGGATGATCGACGTCGAACGCTTCGTAACCGGACCCGTAGAGCACTGGGCGGGGATTGTCACTCATACCCCCGTCAACCGCCATGTAGGTTCGCTGGGTGACGGGTTTGACGACGCCGACTGAGTAGATAGTGAGGCCGGCTTGGGCCACGATGGCGCGACCGGGCTCCGCAAGAATCCGTAGGTCGGCGCGAAGTCCAGCGGCGCGCGCCGCGTCGCGCATCGATTCAGCCCACTCTTCGATGGACGGCGCGGCCTCGCCCGCCACGTACGCCACGCCGAGCCCGCCACCCACGCAGAGTTCATCAAAGTCGTCGTCGCGCGTGAACGCGCCGAGAACGGACATCGACTCGCGAAAGCCATCGACCTCGAAGATCTGCGAGCCAATGTGCGCGTGTACGCCGTGGAGTTGAAGTCCCGGTACACCTTGCAACATAGTGATGGCGCGTCGGGCGTCACCGTTCGAGACCGAAAAGCCGAATTTGGTGTCCTCTTGGCCCGTACGCACGTACTCGTGCGTGTGCGCTTCAACACCGGGCGTGACGCGAACGAGTGCGTTCAGGGGGCTTGCAACGCTGACCAGTTCGCGTAGTTGCCCGATCTCGTCGAAGTTGTCGACCACGAGGCGATGCACGCCAGCCGCCAATGCCTGGGCGATCTCTTCACGAGACTTATTGTTCCCGTGCATAATGACGCGACTCGCCGGAACCCCCGAGCGCAATACGATGTCGAGTTCCCCGCCGGTCGCCACGTCCACGCACAGTCCCTCTTCGAAGGCGAGACGGGCCATCGCCCCACAGAGAAAGCTCTTCGACGCGAAGGCGACCCCGTCGTCAAAAACCTCGGCCGCTTCACGACAACGAGCGCGAAGGGTCGCCTCGTCGTAGACGAACAGAGGCGTGCCGAAGGTCGTCGCGAGTTCGCGCAGGTCGACGCCGCCAACCGACACGCCACCTTCGTTTAGCGTTGCGGTATCGGGAAAGAGCTTCGCGAGAATGGGTTCAATGCTCATGGGTAAACACTAGAAGTTACGGACGAAGACTTGAGAACCTCCGATAGTGGTCAGAGGGGCGCCTTGGACCTGGGGGACCCGCCCTCGAGCCAACGTTTCACCTCAACATGCGGTCACTCGCCGCCCGCTCCGTTGAACGTTCGATTCGACAGAAGCGAGGTGCGCGCGAAGCACGTCATCAGGGGGAATTGATGCTTAACTGCAGAGAGTCGATTTAACGAAGTGGAGAAAATTGGTCGAGCAGTAGTTCCAGATAGATGAAGTGTCCGATACTCGCGAACCATACGTGAGATCGGAGTAACGAACGTACGAACTAACTGGTCCCGGGGGGGAACATGACAATCGATAAGAAGAGTATTTACGAAGGCTCAATGCCGTCGCAAGAGGGAGAAACGTCTCTCGAAATGCACGGCATGGCGCCGATTCCACAGCACAACCGATACGGGCGACTGCATCGCGTCTTCACGGTGTGGTTCACGCCAAACTTGGTCCCCGCCGGATTCTTCATCGGGACTTTGGCCACCGCCAGTTTCATTGGCGTTGGATTCTGGCTCGGCGTGATGTGCATCGTTTTAGGTACCTTGGCCGGAGGTCTCCTCGTCGCGACGATGAGTACCTGGGGTCCAGTCACCGGCGTGGGCCAAATTCCTCTGGCGCGTCTGACCTTTGGAAAGACCATCGTGGTACCCGGGGTTTTGCAGTGGATGTCCACCATCGCGTGGGATGCCATCAACGCAATATTCGGGGCCCAGGCTATCCACATTTTGATTCACGTCCCCTTTTGGCTGGGACTCTTGATCGTGTTGGCCATGCAGGGTGTTCTCGGACTCTTCGGGTACGAAGTGATGCACCTCTTTCAAAAGTGGATGTCACTCGTCTTGGGCGCGATGTTCATCGCCATCACCGTGAAACTCGCGAGCATCGGAAACTGGCACGCGCCAGCAACGGCCCACGGCGCCAATCTGGCGGGCGGATTCATTCTCATGACGACGATCTCCGCAAGTTTCGTCATCTCTTGGGGAGCGTACGCCTCGGACTACAGCCGGTACATGAAACAGGACGCATCACGCCAGAAGATTTTCTGGCTCTCGCTGGCGGGCGTGTCGCTTTCGTCCATTTGGATCGAGATCCTCGGTCTCGCGGCGGCGTCGCTCGCGGTCAACGCCACGTCCGGTGGGATCCAACACCTGCTGGGCGGCGGCGTCTTAGGTGGGCTCGCTCTCGTAGCCATATGGATCGGCACGGTCTCGGTGAACGCGATGAACGACTACTCCGGGTCACTCGCGCTTCAAGCCGCGGGAGCGCGAATCAAGCGGCCCTACATCGCGGTCATCGTCACCGCCGCCGCGTTCTTCCTCACCTTGTGGCTCAACACCGGAACTCTCGCCACGAAGTTCCAAAACGTCTTGCTCTTCGCTACGTACTGGGTGACACCCTTCGCGGCAATACAGATCGTCGACTGGTGGCGGCACCGCGCGATCATGGACGTTACGGACATCGTCGAGTTCAACTCACTGCACACACGCTGGGACGCGTTGGTCGCCTTGATCATCGGTTTTCTTGCCGCAATACCGTTCATGAATACTTCGCTGCTCGTTGGTTACGCGACGTCGAGATGGCTCCACGGAGGCGACCTCGCCTTTCCCGTGGGCTTCGTCGTCGGCGGTGCGGTGTACGCACTTTTGCGGTACGTGCAGACGAAGAGCAGCCGCGACACGAACGCCATGGCGACCTAGGCTGAACCAGTCCCGTGCGAAGCGCGATCTGAGGGGGAAGTTTGATTGATCTGTTGATTCGCGGAGCGCGCCTCATCGACTTCGCGACTTCAGAACTCGTTGATATTCAGTGCGATGATGGCGTGATCGTCAGAGTTCAACCTGCCACATCGGAATCGGTGGCGGCCAGTACCGTGATTGACGCTCGCGGTGCTCTCGCGTCGCCGCCCTACGTAGAGCCGCACGTCCATCTCGACACGGTATTAACCGCGGGCGAACCACGGTGGAACCTGAGTGGGACCTTGTGGGAGGGAATCGCCTGCTGGGCCGAACGAAAGAAGTTACTGACTCGTGAGGACGTCATCGACCGAGTGTCCGAGGTACTTCGCTGGTACGTAGCGAACGGCGTATTGCACGTTCGAAGCCACGTCGACGTCACCGACCCCACGTTTGTCGCGTTAGACGCCTTGATCGAACTGCGAGATCAGATGCGCGACGTCATCGATCTCCAACTGGTGGCCTTCCCCCAGGAGGGTATCGAGTCGTTTCCCAACGGCAAGGAGCTCCTCGAAGAGGCGGCGAGGCGAGGCGTCGACGCGATTGGCGCGATTCCCCACTTCGAAGACACACGCGAGGACGGCGTTCGCTCCCTTGAGTACGCCATCGACGTGGCGCAACGCCACGGACTCCTCGTGGACGCACACTGCGACGAGATCGATGACGAACAGTCACGCTTCATCGAAGTCTTGGCCACGCAGGCTCTTCGCAGTGGACTTCGCGACCGGGTCACGGCGAGCCACACGACGGCCATGGGTTCGTACGGCCCCGCCTACAGCTACAAGCTCCAACGAATCTTGCTCCGTTCTGGGATCAATCTGGTGAGCAATCCGCTCATCAACTTGCACCTGCAGGGACGCTTCGATGGCTACCCGAAGCGCCGAGGGCTTACGCAGGTGAAGGAGATGCTCAACGCTGGCGTCAACGTTGCCTTCGGGCACGACGACATCATGGATCCTTGGTATCCCCTCGGCACCGCCAATCCAGTTCAGATTGCGCTGGTGGGGGCCCACGCCACCCAAATGACTTCACCACAGGAGATTGTGGAGTGCTTTCGCATGGTGACTGATCGAGCCGCCGCAACCTTGGGCGTTATGGACACGTACGGGATCGACGAAGGCAAACCCGCGAACCTGCTCTTGTTTCCCGCCCTCGACACGTTCGATCTCGTGCGTCGACAAGTTCGACCGTCGCACGTCATCTCGCGAGGACGAATTGTCGCCACAACACCAGCGAGCGCGACGACGCTTCGATGGCCCGGGCGCGAGCCCGAGTTCGTCGACGGCATTCGTCTGAAGGACGCGGCGGGCGCCTCGTGGCGTGATGAACTCCGTGGAGTGTCGTGAGACGCTCGCGTCGCTTCACGAAGAGCGCGACCGTAGCGCCGTGGAGTCGAAAACACATCGCGGCCGAACGGTCGACGCTGCCAACAAAGTAGAGAGATAGATAGTGACGAAGAGAGACGAATCAGCAGTCGGTGACACTGGATCGAACATCATCGGTCAAGTCAACGGGCTCGAGGTTCCACGCTACGCGGGTCTCAGTACCTTCGCTCGACTTCCCCGTCTCGAAGACGTTGAGAGTTATGAGGTGGCCGTAGTCGGTGTCCCCTTCGACAGTGGCGTGACGTATCGACCGGGTGCCCGATTCGGTCCGGCCCATATTCGTCAATCGTCGCGGCTGCTTCGGCCCTACAACCCTTCGCTTGACGTCAGTCCGTTCGGCGCTCACCAAGTCGTCGACGCCGGAGATTTGACCGCGAATCCCTTCGACATCGTGCAGGCCGTTGGCGACATCGAGCGAGGCGCCACTGGCTTGATCGCCGGCGGTCAGCGTCTCGTCAGCCTCGGAGGTGACCACACCGTCACGTTGCCCCTACTTCGGGCCGTGAACAAGCTGCACGGGCCCGTAGCGCTGGTTCACTTTGACGCGCACCTTGACACCTGGCCGAGCTATTTCGGGGCCGCGTACACGCACGGGACGCCGTTTCGCCGTGCTTCCGAAGAAGGACTCTTCGTGCCGGGTCACAGCGCCCACGTCGGGATTAGAGGTTCGCTGTACGACCGAACAGACTTAGTGGACGACAAGGGAATGGGCTTTCAAATCTTCAGTTGCGTCGACATCGACAACGTCGGTGTTGACGTCACGATTGAACGCATTCGCGAGCAGATCGGTGATCGACCGACCTACGTATCGATTGACATCGACGTCCTGGACCCCGCGTTCGCCCCCGCCACGGGGACGCCAGAGAGTGCGGGGCTTAGTAGTCGAGAGCTCTTCCGCTTAGTGAGAGGGTTCGCCGGCACTCACTTGGTAGGTGCCGACATCGTTGAAGTCGCGCCGGCGTACGACCACGCCGAGATCACCGGTGTTGCCGCCGCCAACTTGGCGTACGAGTTCCTCTCACTGTTCGCCCAATGACCGAGCACTCGCCTCAGTTCTGTACCGTGTGGCCGGACGGCTTCCGCGCGGCGGCCAGTTTCACCTTTGACCTCGACGCCGAGGCAGCGGTCCTCAGTGCCGTCGCCGGCTCGGCGTCACGGATGAGCGTGATGAGCCATCAGGAGTACGGCCCCCTTGTGGGAGTGCCACGTCTACTTCGACTCCTGAGTCGGCTCGGGATTCGCTCGACGTTTTTCGTTCCGGGCTACACGGCCCATCGTTACCCAGACGTGGTCCGATCCATCGCGGCCGAAGGACACGAGATTGCTCACCACGGCTATCTCCACGAGCCCCTGGGTGGCGTCGATGAGATCACGGAAATCGAGTACCTCGAACGGGGCCTCGACGCCTTGGCTGAGGTCGCGGGCGTACGACCCCTTGGCTACCGGGCGCCGATGTGGGAACTCAACTATCGCTCCGCGCGATTGCTTCACGATCGTGACTTCCTCTACGACAGCAGCCTGATGAACGGCGACACGCCGTACGAACTTGGCGTCGAGGGCCGAGCGGCCAGCATCGTGGAGATTCCCATCAATTGGGGATTCGACGATTGGGAGCAGTACTGCTTCATTCCCGACGCCTTCGGCACCGGCGTCATCGAAAGTCCGGCGAAGACTGAAGAGATGTGGCTACTCGACTTGGCGGCGATGCGCGACGAAGGGGGATGCTTCGTGCACACCTCTCATCCATTCCTCTCCGGCCGCCCAGCGAGATCCGCCGCGCTCGGACGCGTCATGGCCGAGGCGCTTGCGTTTGGCGACGTCTGGGTGGCCACAATGAGTGACATCGCTCGGCACGTTCGAAGTCAACAACTACAGCCCTTCGAGATGCAGCCGCCTCTCATCGACTTTCGAGGCGGGCGCCCGCAGAGCGACGCGTAGGCGCGGGTACCGCTCGTGAATTGTCAGTGCGCAAGCTTGTCGATCAACGCGGCCATGTCGTCGATCCGGAGAATACCTTTGGACGATCGATTCTGACAACCGGAGACAATCGCGACTGCCATTGACACGACTCTTAACGAATTTGAGAGCGTCACTTCATCAAACTGAACATCGACGTGATGTTTTCACGCCATCGAGTACCGACGCCGCGGACAAAATCAAGGTGGAGCGTTCATAGAGCGGCGGTAGGCTGAACGCGCCGCCCTCGTAGCTCAGCGGATAGAGCATTGGCCTCCGAAGCCATGTGCGCAGGTTCGACTCCTGCCGGGGGCACCAGGGCAATCCCATCGTTGCGCCGAGCACCTCGGCGGCGCCGCATTGTTCGTAGTGTCGGTTGCGCAAGACGTCGCTACCGAGACGTGAAAACGTGTTACGTCGCCGTCGTCCCTCCGCCCCCACGTTCACGAAGCCCGACGAGCGCCGTCACCCTTGTCATCTCGTTGCCAACGATTTGCAAACCTTCGTCCACGCCCATGCCGGGTTTGGCCAAGATTTGGTCTGCGCCACAGGCCATCGCCACGTTGGCGCTCACTCGAGCTGACACGTCGGTTTCCGTGCAACTTCCGCCGCAGTACGCCCGAAGTCCGTGGGCACGAACGTACAAGAGCGCTTCGATCGTGTTGTTGATGCCCCCCAGATCGGGCATCTTGACGTGGATCACGTCCGCCGACTCTCCCGTGACGAACGCCTCTATGTCCTCGAGGGTGTTGCACCACTCGTCGACGACGATCTGCACGTTGATGGATCGCTCTTTCAATTCAGAACGAAGTCGGGCCATCGCCACGATCTGAGCATCTCGACCGCCGGCGTCGAGCGGATGTTCGAGTCGAAGCTGAAAGGGCGCCGCCACGTCTTCGAGATCGGCCAAGTAGCTGGCAATGCCTACCGGATCGCCGTGGAACGCTTCACCGATCGTGCCGTAGCAGTCGAAGTGCAAGAGCGGAGAATAGTCAGGTCGACTCCGCAGCGCGAGGATGCGATCGTGGACCCACCGGACGAAGTCGCGAAAGATCTCACCGTCGCGACCGACCTTCGTCACCACGTCGTTGATGAGGCCGTGAGGCATGACGTCGACTTCCTTCAGGATCATCTTCTCGACGTTGGCGTAGCGGTCATCTCCGGACTGGGCGAACATGGCTACTGGGGCGATCACGACGCCGGTGTCGTACTCATCACGGATGACCTCGGCCATGGTGCGCCTCTTCGAACGGGCGACCCCGTCCAAGATCGCTTGGGTCGCGCCGTAGCGAATTGCTGACGGCATCGGCCTTCCGTCGACCACGTGTCCGTCGACCTGCGTCGCCAACGTACGAAAACTATCGAGCGGCGCGCCAATGAGAAGTGGTCGCACGTGCGCGTCGATCGTCGCGATGACGTCGGCCGAATGAAAGAGTGGGTCACGCCCGCCAGCTCCCGGATACTGAACGGTCACGCAGTCGCCGATGGCGACGTCGCCGTTGCTCAACAACAACATGACCGAGACGGACTCGCCGGGCTGGCGAATCCGAGAGAATCCCTCCGTCGCGGGCGCGCCATCGTAGTCAAATCCTTCGTGGGGCGCCCCACGACGAATGGCCATCTGGTCGTCAAAAAAGAATCCCGACTGTCCCGCCGTGCACAGCACGTCACTGATCGTCAATTCCACGCTCGTCACGAAACCTATTCCCTTAGCTAGTCACACGTTATGAGTGGCCGCGCTAGTTGCCGTCAAACAGCGTGACCAACAACTGCCGAGCGCCTTCGATGTGGGCGCGCGTCGCCTCTTCCGCGGCGTCGCCGTCACGGTTTTCGAACGCCACCAGGAGGTCACGGTGGCTCAACATGGTGTGACCTTGGGGAAGACGAGAGCGGAAGAAGCTCCGCCAGAATCGCAGGTTATGGAGCAGGAGTGAGTCCGCCGCGTCGTGCAGGAGCGCGTTGTCCATCATGCCGATGACGAACCGATGTATTCGCAGGTCATCGAGGAGAAATCGTTCGGTGTCAAAGACGCCGCGTGCCTCGTCGGCACGCTCCACCAACGTTCGAAATTCACGAATCTGCTCTTCGGTGATATGGCGCACCACGACGCGCGCGATGCCGCACTCCACGGCCTCGCGCGCTTCGTAGAGATGGGCGACGTCCACCATGGTCATCGAGGACACGACCGTGCCTCGACGCGGCAGCGCTACGACGAATCGGTCACTCGAGAGCCGTTGCAACGCCTCTCGGACGGGCATTCGACCGATGCCGATCATGGCCGAGAGTGAGAGTTCGTTCAAGACTTCGCCTGGCGCCAGACGCAGATCAAGGATCATCTCGCGCAGTCGCTCGTACGCGACGTCGCTCGCCCTCAACGGCACGAGATTGGACGCGGCGCCCGTGCTCATGTCGAAGGAACACTCGTCGTAAGTGGCGTGACCTTGACGTCACCGGTGTCGCGTGCGACGCGTAACAGACTTCCGTTGGCGAGCGGCGTCCAGTCCCCGTGGTCCCAGCCACTCGAGGCGACGACGACCGACCCTTCGCTGGCCCGGTAGTACATGTCGTAGTAGTCCGACGGTAGGTCCGGCGACAGGGATGTCGGCGCGAAGAAGCACGCGGCGTACAGTGCGTCAGGCGTGAGCATCAGCGCGTTGAGGCTCGAGTAGTTCAGCCGCTCGGATATCTTCGCTATCGCCTGACCAAGTCCCTCTTCGACACTCGTGCCGCGCGACGCACTCAGCACGGCTCGAAAGTATCGCTCGGAGTCCGTCGTCCCCTCGAGGTCGGCGCCGAAGGGCTCTGAGATGAGATCGTCGAGAGAACTCGGGGGCGTCACGGATCCGTTATGGGCGAAAGCGACGGTGCTGGCCTTGAAGGGATGAGTATTGCCGAGTTCGACTTCGAGTGACTGCGTTGCCCACCGGTAGTGGATCAGGGCCGCGGCGAACGGCTGGTCCGCCAATGATCGGTACCGCTCACTGGTGTGCGCCGGCACGGGTTCCTTCTGGACGCGGATCTCTGAGCCGTCGAACCACGCGACTCCCCAGCCGTCGTCGTGGAGTTCGCAGGAGAACTGCTCGAACGAGTCGTACGAATCACCCAGGAGATCACGCAGTGACCGAGGCGACGGGGCGACGTAGCCCAGTAGGCGACACATCAGACTTCACGTTTCCTTTCGCTGTTACACATAGTTGATCGACGCTCCGCCGTCCAGTACGACCACCTGACCCGTGAGCCACGATGACGCCTCGGACGACAGAAAACACGCTAACTCCGCAACGTCCTGCACCGTTCCAAATCTTCCGAGGGGGAAACGGGCCAATCGGATCGCCCGCTCTTCGGGCTCTGAGAAGAACGCCTCGACGTGTGGCGTCGCGATCGGCCCCGGGGCGAGCGCGTTTACGCGCACGTGCTGAGGACCAAGTTGCACCGCGAGGGCCCTCGTCATCGCTGCTATCGCCCCCTTGCTCGCCGTGTAGGCGTCCTGGGGATTCGTGCAGCCGAGGAACGCCAGGAACGACGACATGTTGAGGATCGATCCACCCCCCGCCGCGAGCAGATGGGGCGTCACCAACTTCGTGACGTTGACGGTGCCCCGGACGTTGATGTTGAAAATGAGGTCCCAGAGATCGGTGTCTGCTTGAAGGAGCGACTGGTCTTGGTGGGGCATTATCCCGGCGTTGTTGAAGAGCGCGTCAAGTCCGCCCAGCGCCTTGACCGCCGCGTCGACTGCTGCGCGAACTTCGGCTTCGTCCGCGACGTCGGCCACGACGGCGACGGCCTCACCACCAGCGTCAGTCACCATGTGCACCGTCTCCATGACGGCGTCGCGTGAGATGTCGACGGCCGCGACACGACAGCCCTCGCGCGCGAACGTAAGGCTCGCGGCACGACCGATGGCCCCACCCGCCCCAGTGACGAGCGCTCGACGACCAGTGAGGTATTCCACCGTGCTGTTCCTAGCGCGTCGAACCGAGGCCGTAAAGGCGTCGGGCGTTGGTGGCAAGAATCTGTTCGCCGGCGTTAAGTACTTTGGAGGCCCCGAGGTCGCCCTCGCCGACCATCTCGCTCAATACCGACGAAAGGATCCGACGACCGTCGAACGCCGAGAGCCAGAAGATCTCGGGTACTCGGGCGCCGTCGGAGCTGTACATGATCTTGCCGAACGGAGCAGTCGCCAGGACCGCCTTCGTGATGGTCCTCAGTTCCAGGGCGCCGAGAAAGGGGATGCCGTAGGAGACGTCAAGAAACACCCTCGGGTAGATCGAGGCGAGAAACGCGCCCTCTCGAAAGTAGGGCCAGCAGCCGTGCAGGAGGACGATGGGCAGTCCGACGTAGGCGGGGTCTTCCATCAAAGAGCGGAGGAGCAGGGGTGACGCCGTCCGCAGATCGACGTCGTGGTCGCCGTAGCCCACGTGAAACTGGACGGGAAGTTCGTCGAGCGTGGCTTGCACCAAGGCTAAGTGCAAGAGGGAGTCCAGAAGGGGTTTGTGCCCTAACCGTACGGAACCCGTTTCGCGCACTTCGCGCCGGGCGTCGGCGAACGACGACGCGACCGCGTCAGGCGACCACCGTTCGACATCGAGGCCCGTGCGGTACCCGACGATCGATTTCAGCCCCACGTAGCCGGCGTCGCGCAAGTCCGTCAGGTCTTCACGGATTTTCTCTTGCACCTCATTCAGTGTCGCCAACTCGCTGACACGCTGCTGGAACAACAGTTCGAGGCGCAACAGGCCGCCGTAGTCAGTGTTGGTCGCCGACACGAACTCATCGCCCGCAAGGCTCATCGCCGGACTCGGGTATCCGAGGTCGACGACAACCCCACTGATCGCCGCGTCCGCGAAGAGACGCCCAACTAACTCGGGCGTGCTGAACGTCGCGCGGGCCGCAAGCACGGCGGACTCGTCTTCTTCTACTTCGTAGTACTCGGCCATGGCGCGAAGGAGGCGCTGGTAGTAGGCGCTGCCGGCGACCAGATGATTTCCCGGTCCGCTGTCCTCGGACTCCGTGAAGTACCGCCGCCACGTCTCGACGTCACGGTGCCCCTGTTCTCGCTCCACCGGGTGACAGTGATTGTCGACGATGCCAACCTCTCGCAGATCGAAAGAGTCTGCAGCGAGAGGCACGACTAGAACCGGTAGAAGTGGTTGAGAATCTCAAAGGCCTCGTCGTTGGCCGAGAAGGTGGCGTCCTCCGCTCGTCGAACCCCGAGATAACAGCGAAAGAGGAGGTCACCGAAAGCATCCTTCAGCAGGTCATCCTTCTCCAACTCGTCAAGGGCGCCCGTCATCGTGCTCGGCAGCGGTCGAACGTTACCTCGCCGCAGCTCTTCCTCCGTCAGGTCGAAGGGGTTGCGCTGACTGGGCTCACCGGGTTCGAGTTCGCGCTCGATGCCGTCTAACCCACACGCGATGAGTCCACCGAGTGAGAGATACGGGTTCGCGCTCGCGTCCGACGGCTTGAACTCGATGTTGAGGCTCTCCTCCTCCCGCTTGAAGAACGGGGAGGTTACGCGCAGGGCCGCTTCCTTGTTGTCGAAGCCCCACGCGGTCGTCGCGGACGACCACGCGTTGGGCTGGAGTCGGCGGTACGAGTTGTAACTCGGCGCGGTCAGGGCCACCAGCGCCGGCAGGTGCTCGGTGACGCCGGCGATGAAGTGTCGACCGACCTGGGAGAGGCAGTGATCAGCGTTCGCGTCGTAGAGAAGGTTCCGCTCCCCCGCCAGATCCCAGAGGCTGAAGTGGACGTGCGCTCCGCTGCCGATCTCATCGGGGAAGGGCTTCGGTGCGAAGCTCGCGAAGAGGTCGTGGCGAAGCGCCACTCCTCGGACCGTATCGCGGAACTTCATCTGATTGTCGGCGCAGCGAAGAGCGTCGCTGTAGCGAATCGCGATCTCCTGCTGGCCGGCTCCGTATTCGTTGATCGCCTGCTCGATGACCATCCCTTGTGACTGCAGCGCCTGGATCGTCTCGATCATCAACTCGGCCACCATGTCGTGGCCGATCGGGCTGTACACGGGTGCGTGACCGGGGAAGTCAAAGGGTACGAACTCTCCGTTGTCGTAACTCGCCACGTAGTACTCGTTCTCGAACGAGGCCTGCACGACGATGCCGTACTGCGCCGCTCGAGCGATCATGTCCTTCAAGAACGAACGAGGACATGCTCCCCAGTTCAGTCGATCGTGATCTAATTGGTCGCACAAGATCGACGCGCTCGCGGGCACCCAGGGCAAAATGGTGAAGGTGTCGAGGTCGGGCACCAATCGAATCTCACCCACCGCCTCCATACCCGCAATGGGAATCACGTCCTCGAGCATGTTGATCGACATCTGCGCGCGCGTCAGTCCTACGCCTTCGACCAGTTTGTGCGCCAACTGCGAGACGTGCACCGTCTTCGTGCGCGCCACGCCACTGGCGTCACAGTATTCAAAGCGGACGAGTTCCACACCCGCGGCGTTGGCCGCGTCGATTATCTCTTGGCCCGTCATGAGTCGAAGACCTTCGTTCTGCTTCGCACGTCCTTCGATCGCCACCTCACAGCATCACGTCCCCACCGTTTGGTCCCAACGTCTGACCCAAATAGTACGAACCTTCGTCGGAAGCGAGCAAGACTGCAGTCGGCGTGACTTCGTGCACCGTGCCGAATCGGCCTATCGGCAACTCTTGGAGTTTCCTCGAACGCCACAGTTCGGTCTCGCCGGCCAACATCGGCGTTTCGATTGGACCTGGCGCGATGGCGTTGACCAGGACACCGCGAGCTCCGACTTCGCGAGCGAGGGACTTCGTGAATCCGATCACGCCGGCTTTGCTCGCCGAGTAGTGGGCCGCGTCTATGCCACCGATCTGGCCCAGTTGCGACGCGACGTTGATGATCCTCCCCCAACCCCGGTCGAGCATCTGATTGAGGAGGAATCGCGTGCATAGAAAGGTGCCGCGGAGGTTGACGTTCAGCACCCGGTCCCAATCTTCGACTGGCATGCTTTCGACTCGGCGCTCCGTGAAGATCCCGGCGCAGTTGACCAGAATGTCGACTCGGCCGAACCGTGCGAGCACCGCGTTCGCCATCGCTTCGACCTCGTCGGCCGACGAGACGTCCGTCTGGTGGAAGAAGGCCTCGTGACCAAACTCGTTCACTGCTTGGATCGCGTCCGTGACGCCCTCACGCGTCGTTTGGTCAACCAGGGCCACCTCGGCCCCCTCGCGCGCGAACGCCGCGGCAATGGCCGCGCCGATGCCTGAAGCGCCTCCGGTGACGACGGCGACGCGACCGTCCAGCTTGCCTCCGCTGGTCATCACTGGCCACCCGTCGTCGCGTTGGAGTGGCGTCGATCGCTTGAGTCCGCGCGCATCGCTCGCGACTTCTCCCACACGGCCTCGATATCTCCTTGCGAGATGATGTCGAACCGATTCCTCATCAACAGCATGGAGGCGTCGTGCTGCGCAGGATCGTCACTCGCCACGCAGTCAGGCGCGATGACGACGTAGTAATCGTTGAACTGCGCGTCGCGCGCGGTCGATTCGACGCACCCTTCGGTCGTGAGTCCCGTGACGACCAATGACGTGACACCGTTGCTCTCGAGGAGCTGATCGAGATTCGTTCCCCAGAACGCGCTTGAACGTGATTTTTGCACCACGAACTCGCCTTCTCGGGGACCGAACTCTTCGAGGAACTGGTGCCCGACACTCCCGACCACGGTGTAGCGAAGCGGCGGCCCGCTCCGACGAAAGCTTTCGTGCATTCGCATGTTGAAGCGAATCTGAGCCGGAGAATCACTCAGGCGTTGGGGCAACGTCGTCATCTGAACGTGAACCACCATCACTGCAGCGTCACGAGCCGCCTGGAGGAGCCCTGCCAGGTTCGCTCGAAGCTGAGCGTACGCCGAGAGATCGACGCCCAACTGACCGAACGCGCCCTCGGGCTCGGCGAAGTCATTCTGCATATCAACCAACACCAGTGCCGTATGAGCTGGATCCACCAACTCATACGGCTCGGTGAAGATTGACTTTCCTTCGACAACAATCATTTCGTTGGCTCCCTGTCAATGCACGAGCGAAGAGGACTGACGGCGTTCAATCGACCTCGCTGCCGTGGTGTTCCACTTCCGCCAGTAGTTCATCGTCGGCCACGAAGGTGCCGAGCGCGGCGATTCTCTCTGGTGCGGTCCGGCGAAAGTAACCGTACAAGCCAATGCCCAGAACGATCCAACCGATGACGATCCAAAAGACCAAGTTGTACGGCCACGACTGCCCGGGCTTCGCTACCGACCAGAGCGGGTAGAGGAAGGCCACGACGCCAAGGAGGGGCAGTATCACGTGCTTGACGATGTTGCGCTCGGGTAGTGCCCAGAAGTAGCGGATGAGAGCGAAACTACTTGCCCCGTAGACCAACACGATCGCGACCGTGCCAATGGAGCCGGTGAACCCGTACGCTCCCGTGGCGCCTGGGCCGAGCCAGAGGCCAGTACCGATACCCACCGCGACCGTGAACGCCGCGAGCGTGAGGATGGCGACGTGGGGCGAGAACCACTTTCGATGGACTCGACCCATCACCGAAGGAATGACCTTGTCTCTTCCCATCGAGTACATGACCCGCACGGTCGTATTGTGAATTGCCAGGAAGCAGCTGAAGAGTCCCGCCACCGCCGCGAGTTCAACGGGCTGCAAGAGCCACGACGTGTAGCGATGCGCCAGCGTCACGAAGGGGTTCGGGTCTTTCAAGAACTGCGCCATCTGTCCAGCGTTGTTCAGGTGGTACCCAGCGGTGAGCGCGTACATGACGAAAACGTAGAAGACGCCCACGGCGACAAGCGCTCCTCCGACCGCGATGGGAATGTTGCGCTTGGGATTCTTCGTCTCTTCACCGAGGGTCGCCGCGGCGTCAAACCCAATGAAGGAGAGGATCCCGAAGACGACACCGAGCCCTACTCCGGACACCCCGTGGGGCGATGAACTCGGAATGAACGCCTTCACCGTGTTACCCCCGCCGGCGTTGAAGATCGCCACGATCGCGAGTGTCAGGAAGATGATGACTTCCAGAACGAGCAGCGTCAGGTCAACCCGGACCGACGCCCTGATGCTTCTAAGTGAGAGCCCAAGAACGATGACCAGTCCGAAGAGGCTGCACAACCACCACGGCACGTTCGCGTTGAACGTCGACAGCAGGTAGTCGTGCAGGAACGAGCCGAACGCGTCGAAGAGTCCGGGCGCCAGGATTCCGTAGCCAATCGCGAACAGCCAGCCCGTGAAGAAGCCGGCAGTTCGACCCAACCCGTACGTATTGAAGGTGTAGAAGGATCCGGCCGACGGAAGCTTCCGCGAAAACTGAACGACGTTGTTGCCAATGAAGAGGCAGGCCACGAACGCTACGAGGAACGAGAGCGGTAGTGCCTCGCCCGCTTGCGGGGCCGCCGCCGGCGCGTTCAGTACGACGGCCAACACTGGGGCCATCGCCGCGGCGGCGAGGGCGATGCCGTTAGGCACGCTGAGCACTCCACGTTGCAGCGAATGGACCCTTACTTCTGACTGAGACCCCGTTCTACCTTCCATAGTTCTCCCCAAACTTGATTGTTAGTAGTAAACAACTGGAATAACGTTCTTGGTATATCACAGAGATACCAGAGATACAAGCGAGATCGATTACGTGAAAGTTAACAATCGCGGGTGCGGCGGCAACTCGCGAGTGCCAGTTCCGCTTGGTGACTTTTCGTACGAACGGCCCCGCCCGTTCGTACGGGAAAAGGAGCGATTCAGTACGTCCGAGGACTCCCGTTTCCCCTTTTAGGGGACGATAATCATCCGCACTGTGTCGGTGATGGCGGTACCACCCGACGCTGACCCCGCCATGAGGACGAGCGCGTCACCGGTGTTGGCAATACCACACCTCTTCAACTCGGTGATCGCCACTTCACAGAGCGAGTCGATGTCCTGGGCGGGAGAGACGAATATCTCTTGAACGCCCCAGGAGCCGCGCATCTGTCGGGCGGTTGACTCGCTCGGCGTTATCGCCACAATCGGCATGGGCGGGCGAAACCGTGAGATGGCTCGCGCCGTCATGCCCGAACGCGTGCAGGCGACGATGGCAACTGCGTCTTCGTCCATCGCCGCGCGCCAGGCGGCGCCGGTGATGGCGGCCGTCACTCTCGACGACTGCGTACTGGAAGCGGCCAGCCGTTGCACGCCGAGCCCCGCTCCCCACGCGGCGTAGGGGAACGACTCTTCGGCCCGACGAACGATCCGGTCCATGGTGAGCACGACACCGACCGGGTCGTCGCCGATGGCCGTTTCGCCGCTCAACATGACGGCGCTCGCGCCGTCGAGTACGGCGTTCGCGACGTCAGTGACCTCGGCGCGCGTCGGTACTTGTGCGTGGGTCATCGACTCGAGCATCTGGGTGGCCACCACGACGGGACGGGCGTAACGAATGCCGAGGCGAACTATCTCCTTTTGAAGGTGAGGCACCTCTTCAATGGGTAGACGAACACCGAGGTCACCTCGCGCCACCATGATCGAGTCGGAGTGCTCGATGATCTCGTTGAGATTCTCGATGCCTTCGACGGTCTCAATCTTCGACATGATCATCACGTCGTCGCGCTTCAAGACTGCGCGAACTGACTCGACGTCGAAGCCCGACCGGACGAAGGAGACGGCGAGAATCTCGAACTCCTCGTCGCGCAGCGCTTCGAGACGCGCACGGTCGTCGTCGGTGGGAAGTCGGTCGTTCATGATCGACGACGGCAAGGAGAGTCCGGGCTTGCCCATGACTGAGCCTCCCGAGGTGACGCGCGCGGTGACGGGCGCAGCCAGGTCGATGATCTCGAGAGAGACGCCGCCGTCGCCGATGTGGACCTTGTCGCCTTCCTTGAGCTGTTCGAGGACGTTCTCGCGCTCCACGGTGATGCGCTGTGCGGTCGACTCGTCACCGAAAGCTTCGGCCAGTTGGATCACGTCACCAACGGTCAGCGCGACGGGCAACGTACCAAAGGATCCAGCACGAATCTTGGGTCCCGGGATGTCGACCATGATGGCCAAATCGGGCGCGATGGCTCGAATGCGACGAAGGCGTTCCAAACACGAGGGAATGTCGCCGTGGGCAAACGACAGGCGAAAGACGTCCACACCAGCCTTAACGAGTTCCTTCAGAACCTCATCCGAGTCAGAAGCCGGGCCAATTGTCGCTACGATTCGCGTGCGCCGCACGGGATTCCCTTCGTTTCTTTTGCTAAGTCTACGAGATGCACGACTTCAATAGAATTCGACTTCGCCGCGATCGAGCAGATTGCTACTGCGAAGTAACCACGTCGCGCGAGCGTCGTGAAGGTTTAGTGACGAACGGGAATCACGACGTCGGCACCATCCACGTCAATGACACGAAGGTTCATGCCGTAACAGTCAGCGAGTGCCTGGCTTCGTACGACCTCGCCGGAGGGGCCGTCGAGGACTAATCGTCCATGATCAAGCAGCACGAGTCGATCCGCGAACTGCCCGGCGAGGGTGAGATCGTGCAGCGTCGCGATCACCGTGAGTCCGCATTCGTGGACTTCCTTCTGCAAAAGTTCGAGCATCGTGATCTGATGGCGCAAGTCGAGCCCCGTGATCGGTTCGTCGAGCACCATGACCATCGTGGCCTGAGCCAGAGCGCGAGCGAGGACCATACGCTGACGCTCGCCGCCCGAGAGGGTGACGACGTCACGATTCGCGTACTCATCGAGCGACAGCCGGGCCAACACGTCCGTGACGGCCTGACGGTCGCCGACACTCGGCGCGCGAAGCAGTCCGTGATAGGCCGTTCGCCCGAGTGCGACGTAGTCGCGGACGCTCATCCCCGAAGGAACGATCGGGTGCTGGGTGACGAGGGCGACGCGCAACGCGCGTTCGCGCTCCCTCATCGAACTCACCTTTTCCCCCCCGATCGAAACCGAACCGTGCGAGGGGCGACGAAGTCCAGCGATCGTTTCGACGAGCGTGGTCTTGCCCGCGCCGTTGGGTCCTACGATCGTGCACCACGTGCCCGCCTCGACGTTGAGCGTGACGTCGCTGATGAGCGCGGTCGATCCCGCGCGAACGCTCAACTCGTGAAGTTCAATCATGCTCACGTGACCATCTGTCGACGAAGGCTCAGAATGAGGACGAAGACCGGCGCGCCGACGATTGCCGTGACGACACCGAGAGGCAACTCCGAGGGTGCCATCACAGTTCTCGCGATGGTGTCCGCGAAGACGAGAAACGCCGCGCCAAAGACCACCGAGATCGGCAAAATTCTCCGGTACGACGTGCCGACGAGAAGTCGAACGATATGGGGCACGATGATGCCCACGAAACCAATGAGCCCGACGGCCGACACGATGGCCGCAGTGCCGAGCGACGACGCCGCGATCACGATGAAACGAACCCGTCGAACGGGAAGGCCGAGTGAGCGCGATTCGTCTTCGCCCACGCTCATGACGTCGAGAGCTCGCCCCGCCGCGACACAGACGACGATGCACGCAATCACGTAGGGCAGTACCAGGGTCACCGAACTCCAACTGGCGCTCGCGAGCGACCCCAGTAGCCAGATGTAGACACGTGTGATGGAGTTCGTCGACGCCTGTTGTTGGAGAAACGTCTGGGTACTCGTGAAGAGTGCCGCCACCGCGACACCAGCCAGGATCAACGTCGAGGTGTTCGATCGAAGCCCTCGGCCTCCAATCGCCCACGTCACAATGACCGCGATGATCGCGCCGCCAAAGGCCAGCAGTGGCGTCCAACTGGGCGTCGTAAGTCCACTGCCGACGTCGACGATGGCGATCGTCGCGCCCAGGCCAGCACCGGCCGCGACGCCTAAGAGATAAGGATCGGCCAACGGGTTTCGAAAGACACCCTGATACGTTCCTCCGGCCACCGCGAGCATCGCGCCAGCCAAGAGTCCAAGGACCATGCGTGGCGCGCGAATTTGCCAGATGATCGACGACTGCGTCGAGGTCAAGGTCCCGTGACCGAGGCCAACGTATGAGAAGACGTCACCAATGATTCGCGCCGTGCCAATCGACGTGGGACCAACGACCAATCCACAGACCACCGCCGCCGCGAGCGCGACGAGCGTCGCGACGGCGACGAGCACCACTCGGCGCCCGGTCGGTGGATTGGTCGACAACCTCTTACTTCCAGACGGCCGAGTCCGCCAACGTGGCCTTGACGCCCGCCGTGAGCAGGTTCATCAAGGTGCCGAGGCGGGGTCCCCAACGTGAGGCGATGTCGTCGCTCAGACCGACGACGTGGTTGTTCACTACGGCACTCACGGAAGAGAATCCGGTGCGTTGCGCGACTGCTGCCTGATTGACGTGACAGCAGATCGTGTCAGCGAGGAAGATCAACTTGGGGTTCGCGCTCACGATGTACTCCGCGCTCAACTGGGGGTAACCCGCGTCGGCCGACGTCGACTTGCCATCGGCGATGTTGACGACTCCCAGAGACTTCAAAAGCGAGCCAACGAACGTGTTACTCGCGAGCGAGTAGTACGTAGGGTCGAGCTCGTAGTACGTCGTGACAATCTTGCTGGGGTCCTTGGGTAACGAAGCGACATCCTTCGCGATCGTGGTCTTCAGATTGGCAACGATCTTGGCGGCGTTACTCGTGTGACCAGTGAGTTTGCCGAGTTGCGTGATCTGCTGATACGCGCCAGCCAACGTCGTTGGCGCACCTTGGAGGAGGACCTTGATGCCAAGTCCCGTCAATTTTTGTTGAATGTTGTTCGCGTCGTACGAGATGATCACGAGATCAGGCTTGGCCGACGGGTGGGCCTTGGTGACCTTGCAGATTCCCACCACCGACTCGATACTGGGGTTTAGGGCGTTGATTCGCTTCTTCGGTAGACCCGAGGTCGGGTAGTTCGAATCGGTGTCGACCGCTTGGACCTGCTTGCCGGCCCCAATGGCGAAGAGCGTCTCGGTCGCCGTCGGCGACATCGACACCACGCACTGCGGTGTACTCGTCGCTCCGGCACTAGGGGCGTTCGCGGCGCTGAGGAACGGCAGCGCCACGGAGCCAAGGGTGAGCGCGAGGGTTAGTCGCAGGGACTTGTTCATGGATATCTCCTTTTCCGTCGAAGTGGTGTGGCGACGGATGGATATCCGAACAACCGCTCCTTGCCTCGAGAGCTGTTTTTCACATCTCCTCGCAGCAGGCGACCTGGCTTCGTGACCTCCGAAGAGGTCACTTACAGTTGCGGGACAGCGTTGGAATCGCACCAACTTCGCTGCCGCGAGGCACCCGTGACCTTACCGCACGCACCGTGCCGTCACGATGTCCGTAGAAAAAGTAAAGGTGGCCAGGGTGTGCCCTTAGGGCACACCCTGGCCACCAGTACCAGCGAAACGTCTCGGGTTAGATCAACGAGGGCCTCGAATTATCACGTACTGGATAACAAGTCTTCGTTGATCGCAACCGGCGCTTCGAAATCACTCTTCGACAGGAACGACGCCCTCCGAGTACTCCTTTTCGATCTCCTTCAGCGTCGCCGTGTCACCTTGGATCTTGGGACCGGTGAACCACTTGTGTGCCGAGACGCCGTACCAGATGAAGACGGCGGCCATCACCGCGACGAAGACCGGTCCGGCCCAGTTGATGTCAACGGCTGTCGTCCACGGGTAGAAGGCCGGCGCGAAGAAGAGGACGGTGATGATGATGACCCAGACGATCGCGATCGTACCAATGGGCGTACTCCACCTACCGAGGTTCCACGGTCCAGGCACGAAACTATCCTTCGCGCGAAGTCGCAAGAAGATGGGAATGACGTAGGCGACGTAGAGCCCGACGGTGCCAATCGAGACGATGGCAAAGAAGGCGACCGACGAACCCGACACTTGATACAGCGAAGGCAGACCGAGAACGAACGCCGCAACGACGGCGAGCCACACGGCGTTCACCGGAGTACGGGTCTGGGGGTGCAGACGGTGCCACAGGCGGTGGCCGGGGACCGCGCCGTCGCGCGAGAACGCGTAGATCATTCGCGAGTTCGCGGTGACTGAAGCCAGACCGCAGAAGAACATCGCCACGGTCGCGAGGAGCACGAGGAGTTTCCCACCGGCGCCGGTAATAGCGTCTACGAAGATCTGTCCGCCCGCCGTCGTCCCATTAATGGCGAGTGCGCCGTACTGCTTCGATCCACCTTGAATCGCGAGCGTCATGGCCAAGTTGAGAATGAACCCCGCGATGATCGACACGTAGATCGCGCGCACCATCGACTTCGGCCCACTGATCGCCGCGCCGTGGGTCTCTTCGGTCATGTGCGCCGAAGCGTCGTAACCGGTCAACGTGTACTGCGCCAAAAGGAGTCCGATGGAGAACGCGTAGACACCCGCGAACGGCCCGGTCCAACCCGTGAGGTTCTCGTGACGAAAGAGAAAGCTCACACTCTGGTGATGACTCGGGATGATCAGGAGCGCGCCGACGATGACGATGGTGCCCACGAAGTGCCACCACGCGCTGATGTCCGCCAACATCGAGACCAAACGCACTCGAAACGTGTTCAGGGCGCCGTGAGCGATGAGGATGATGGCGTAGAAGACGAGCGTCCATCGCACGTTGGAGTGAAAGCTACTCACGTAGAGACTGATGATGAATCCGACGTAGGTCGCGAGGCCGTAGTCGATCGACGCGGTCACCGCGACCTGACCAACGAGATTGAACCAGCCGCAGGCCCACGACCAGGCGGCCTTATTTTTCGTCGCCAGTCGAGCCGACCAGTAGTACAGACCACCGGCCGTCGGATAGGCCGAACAGATCTCAGCCATACCCAGACCAACGCACAAGGTCAAGGCGCCGACGATGAACCAGCCGATCGTGATGACGAACGGACCACCGGCGTCCATGCCCAGGTAGTACGTCGTGATGCCGCCCGTGAGAATGGAGATGATAGAGAAAGAGACGGCGAAGTTGGAAAAGGAACCCATTCCTCGCTTCAACTCTTGCGCGTAACCCATTTGATGAAGCGTCTCGGTGTCGGTCAATCCGATCGCCGATGAAGCGTTCACGCCATCATCCATTCGTACCCTCCCAGATAGTGAAGCCAAACTGCATTTCGAGGGAGCCTAGAGTTCGACCAAGTCATTGGCAAATAGAAACTCCACTTAATTTGTCACAGGAACGTGAACACTTCGCCGCGCGTGGGCAAATGCTGTCGGCGTTGGACAACTTCGCATATCCCCTCTCAACTCTGAGGGCGTGCCGCTTTCTTTTGGAGGTCCCCGCGCCACGACTTTCGCGATTAGCGATCGTAAATTGTTCGCCACTGCCGTACAGTTGGCCGTCGTCCATCGAGGTGAGCGACGTCGTCCTTACTTCAATTTGTGCAATTCGTCACCGCGACGTGGACGCCGTCGACCAAGTGACTGGCCGCAGGGTGACGGCTACCATTGCCACCACTGCTGAATCGAGGAGACGACTATGAGTTCTTCAAACCCGGGCCGATTCACTCGTGACGAACTCGTCAAGCTCATCAGAAGTGACGAAATCGACACGGTCATCTTGGCGATCACTGACATGCAGGGGCGCCTCCAGGGCAAGCGGCTCGACGCGCGGTTCTTCGCCGAAGAACTCATCGGCGGCGCCGTGGAAGGTTGCAGCTACCTGCTCGCCTCCGACGTTGACATGAACACCGTGGACGGCTTCGCGTTGACGTCGTGGGAGCGTGGCTACGGCGATCTCGCCTTCAACCCGGACTTCTCAACAGTTCGTCGGGTTCCCTGGCATGAGAAGACCGTGATCGTCTTCGCGGACGTGGAGACCGTCGAAGGTGAGCCCGTCATGGTGTCACCACGTCAGATCCTGCAGAAGCAGGTGGACCGGCTCGCCGAACGAGGTTGGACCGGCTTCACCGGCACCGAGCTCGAGTTCATCGTCTTCGACGACACTTACGAAGAGGCGTGGCGCTCGGGCTATCGCGACCTCACTCCCGCCAACCTCTACAACGTCGACTACTCCTTGCTGGGAACGTCACGAATCGAGCCACTGCTCGGTCGCGTTCGCCGCTCCATGCGAGACGCCGGAATGATCGTCGAATCGCTGAAGGGTGAGTGCAATCTCGGTCAGCACGAGATCGCCTTCAAGTTCGCCGAACTCGTCGACAAGTGCGATGAGCACGGACTCTTCAAATTGGGAGCCAAGGAGATCGCGTCGCAAGAAGGATGCAGCCTCACCTTTATGGCCAAGTACAACGAGCGCGAGGGCAACTCCTGTCACGTGCATCTCTCGCTGCGCGACAAAGACGGCACGCCCGTCTTCGCCGGCGAAAAGGCGCACGGGTTCTCTGACGTGTTCGAACATTTCTTAGCCGGGCAACTCGCGTACGCCCGAGAGTTCTCCCTCTTCTTCGCGCCCAACATCAACAGCTACAAGCGCTTCGTCGAAGGTTCCTTCGCCCCCACCGCACTCTTATGGGGACTCGACAATCGGACGTGCTCCTTTCGCGTCGTCGGGCACGGATCGTCGATTCGCGTCGAGTGTCGCATTCCCGGCGGTGACGTGAATCCTTATCTTGCCGTGGCGGCGCTCGTCGCCTCGGGGCTTCGCGGTGTCGACGAGTCACTCCCGCTCTCTGACGCCTTCGAGGGCAACGCGTACACCGCCGACGCGTCGCGCGTGCCCACCACGCTGCACGAGGCACTCGATCTCTTCGACCGCAGCGCCGCGGCGCGTGAAGCGTTCTCCGACGAGGTCGTCGACCACTACGCGCACGCCGCGCGCGTAGAGGTTGCCGCGTACGACGCCGCGGTGACCGATTGGGAACGCTACCGAGGATTCGAACGTCTATGAGCACCGACCTCAAGGTCATCAACCCCGCGACCGAACGAGAAATCGCGTCGGTCGCGCAACACGACCTCAGCGAGACCAACCGCGCCATTGAGCGCGCGGCAACCGTCGCGCCCGGGTGGGCAAAGGTTGCTCCCGTCGATCGCGCTCGTCTGCTTCGCCGCTTCGCCGACGTTGTCGACGCCCACGTCGAAGAGCTCGCCCAGCTCGAAGTCGCCAACGCCGGTCACACGATCTCGAACGCACGCTGGGAAGCGGGCAACGTCCGCGACGTTCTCATGTACTACTCCGGAGCGCCCGAACGTCACTCGGGACGCCAGATTCCCGTGGCCGGGGGCGTCGACCTCACGTTCTACGAGCCACTCGGCGTCGTGGGCATCATCGTGCCATGGAACTTTCCGATGCCCATCGCCGGCTGGGGGCTCGCGCCGGCGCTCGCGGCGGGTAACACCGTGGTCCTCAAACCCGCGACGCTCACACCACTCACCGCGCTACGGCTCGGCGAACTCGCACTCGACGCCGGCCTCCCCGAAGGAGTCTTTCAAGTCGTCACCGGTGACGGTGCCATGGTCGGCAGTCGCTTCGTCACCCACCCCGCGATTCGAAAGGTCTGCTTTACCGGATCGAACGCCGTGGGACGGCGCATCATGGAGGGCTGCGCCGAACAGGTCAAGCGCGTCACTCTCGAACTCGGGGGCAAGAGCGCCAACATCATCTTCGCCGACGCCGACCTCGAAAAGGCCGCCGCCAGCGCCCCGTACGCGGTCTTCGACAACGCGGGCCAGGACTGCTGCGCGCGCTCACGACTCCTCGTCGAAGCATCCGCCTACGAGCGCTTCATGGAACTCTTCGAGCCCGCCGTGAAGGCCGTGAAAGTTCTCGATCCCGCGAACGAGTCGAGTGAGATGGGTCCACTCATCACCGCGTCACAGCGTGACTCCGTTCGCGCCTACGTCACCGAGTCCGACGTCGCCTTTCGCGGGAGTGCCCCCGAGGGACCGGGCTTCTGGATGGCCCCGACGGTCCTTGAGACGAACGACACGTCGAGCCGGTCGTTCCAAGAGGAGATCTTCGGTCCCGTGGTGTCGGTCGTGCGCTTCAGTGACGAGGCGCAGGCCGTCGCCATCGCCAACGAGAGCCCGTACGGACTGTCAGGGTCGATCTGGAGTCGCGACATCGGGCGCGCGCTGCGCGTGGCGCGGGGCGTCGAGACCGGCGCCTTGTCCGTGAACTCGAACTCGTCGGTGCGATACTCGACACCCTTCGGTGGATTCAAGCAGTCGGGACTCGGTCGCGAACTCGGTCCCGACGCGTTGCTCGGTTTCAGTGAAGAGAAGAATGTGTTTATTTCAACGGAGGACAGTTAATGGGACGTCTTGACAACAAGGTCGCGATCATCACGGGCGCCGCGAGCGGTATTGGGCGCGCGACGGCACTTCGCTTCGGTGCCGAGGGCGCCAAGGTCGTGGTCGCGGACCTCGCCGACTTCGAGGGCAGCAAACTCGCCAACGAGATCGGCGGCACGTTCGTGCGGGTCAACGTCGCGGATGAGGCGAGCGTGAAGGAGATGTACGCGAAGGTCGTCGAGACCTACGGCGGCGTCGACATCCTCTTCAACAACGCCGGCATCTCACCGGCCGACGACGACTCGATTCTCACGACGGAACTGGACGCGTGGAAGCGGGTTCAGGACGTGAACCTCACTTCGGTCTACCTCTGTTGCAAGTACGGCATCCCGCTACTGCTTGAGCGCGGCGGTGGCTCAATCATCAACACCGCGTCCTTCGTGGCCGTCTTGGGTTCGGCGACCTCACAGATCTCGTACACCGCCTCGAAGGGCGGCGTTCTCTCGATGTCGCGCGAGCTCGGCGTTCAGTTCGCCCGCCAAGGTATCCGCGTGAACGCGCTCTGTCCGGGTCCCGTGAACACGCCGCTGCTCCAAGAGCTCTTCGCCAAGGATCCCGAACGCGCGGCCAGACGTCTCGTTCACATTCCCGCGGGGCGATTCGCCGAACCCGAGGAGATCGCGAGCGCCGTTCTCTTCCTCGCGAGTGACGACGCCTCTTTCGTCAATGCCTCGACCTTTCTGGTCGACGGTGGGATTCACGGCGCGTACGTCACGCCCCTGTAGTCGACGCCACGCGGACGGCGTACGACACTCAGTCCGGTGTCGACACCGCCGGTATGAAGTACTCGCTGAGGTACTTCTCCCCTTCGTCACAGAGGATGGTGACGACCACCGATGACGCGGGAAGCTCATCACGCAGTCGTCGTGCTGCGACCATGTTGGCGCCTGAACTTGGACCCACGAGGAGGCCGTGTTCGCGTGCAAGTCGGCGCATCTCGCGGACCGCGTCGTCGCTGTGCACGGCGATCACCCGATCGACCAGTGACCGGTGACGTTGGTAGATCGTGGGGACGAAGCCGTCGGCGATGCCCTCGATTCGGTGCAGTCCCGTGTCGCCGCACTGGATGGTGCAGGACTCACTCGGTTCGAGCGCGACGACCAAGACTTTCGGATTCACGTCACGAAAGGCTTCACCCACTCCGATCAACGTGCCGCCGGTGCCCACCCCCATGACGAAGGCGTCGGGTGTCGTGTCGTCGGGCAGTTGTCCCAGTATCTCGGGGCCGAGCCACGTACGGTTCTCCTCGACGTTCCACTCAGACTCGAACTGATGGGGCGCGAAGTAGCCCGGCTCATCCCCGAGTCGGCTCGCCTCGTCGAGCGCTTCATTAACGTGAAAGGTGCCGACGCGCAGCATCTGGGCGCCGAAGGCGAGTGAGATCGCGGCTCGCTCGGGGCTCAGTCCCTCGGGCATCACGACGAGCATCTTGTAGCCCAGGACAGCCGCCACCATGCTCATCGCGTTACCTGTGTTGCCGCTCGACGCCTCAACAATGGTGTCACCGGGTTGAAGGAGGCCCTCGCGTTCGGCGCGCTCGATGATGTAACGAGCCATGCGGGCCTTGATCGAACCCGAGGGATTCAAGTACTCGAGTTTGACGAAGATGCCGTCAACCTGGATGAGTGGAGTGGATCCGATTGCCTCGAGCACCGTTGCTCCCGGCGAATAGTCAGAAACCATTCGGGTCTCCTCTCGTAGGATTTCCCGTCACCACCCTACGTCGCCACGACGACGCCCCTTCCTCGTCCGCGTTCGCGCGGGCGCGTACGAACTAGGAGACGAGGAAGTTAGAGAACTGCCACGGGTCGTCAGCGTCGATCTCGCGATCAGCCCATCGATCGAACCAGTCCGTGCGCGTGGACACCGGATCCCAGTCAACGGGACCCGACCAAAGAGAGCCCACGTAGGGCATTGCCACGTCAAGTACCTCACGCCACGGCAGTTCGTCGGGCACGCGTACGCCCTCGCGCGGCGACGAGAGCAACCACTGCACCGCCCCGAGGATCGACGCCGCGACCTGGATGGTCGTCGCGCTCTGGTGGGGCGCCACGGCCCGGGCCTCTTCGATAGTCGTCTGCATCCCCGTCCACCACGACCTGTAGGGGTGACCCATGACGAGGACTCCAAGTTCGTCGCGACCCGACACGATCTCGTCGTTCATGATGCGTTGACGCTCCGGATAGGCGTAGTCGTTACCTTCGAGTTCGACGAAACTCGCCCACGCCGCGTCCGACGGGCAGTACGCGTAGTGCACGGTGGGGCGATAGACCGCCTCGTCGCCGTCCCACACGGTGAGGTGGTCAGAGATGGTAAAGGCCTCGCCGTGGCGAATCACCATGCCCACGATGGGACCCGACGCCACTGTCGAGCGCACCAACGTCTTGTGTGCCATCTGAGCGAAGCAGATCTGATTTCGCGGCCCCTCACCTTCGTGTGATCTTGCGAGCGTCGGCAGCACTTTCTCGTGCGTCCCCCATCCCATCTCGGCCGGCGCCACCCCCTCCTCGTAGAAGCCATCGACGCTCCACGTATTGACGAACTCACCGACCTCTTTCGGACGATCCGAGATCTGCGTGTCGCGCTCGGCAACGTGGATGGCCTTCACCTCCAACAACTGCGAGAGCACGTTGAAGCGTTGCGTCGCGAGGGCCTCTTTGATCGCGTCGTGCTTGTCGGCGAGGAGACCGTCTCGAAGCACCGCCTCGGCGATCTCACTAAGCGCCTGCTTGGTGAAGTGGCTGACAAGTCCCGGATTCGCCCCGTGCTCGACGACGGCGGAAGGACCGTCGTTCGAACCCCAACGCGCAATCTGACGACGCAACGCCATGTGACGCCAGTAGAGCGTCCGTTCCTGGGGCGACACGCTCGCGGGGTCGTCGTAGGGATTCCAGACTTCGACTGAGGTATTGAGGTAACGGACGTTGTGGTCGCGACACCAGTCGAGAAGCTCGGTGAGGCCGATGTTCCACGCGAGGTCGATGAGCACGTCGCCGTCACCGAGCAGTCCGTCGAGGGTCGCGTCGAGATTTTCCGGATCGATCTCCCACTGCCGGTAGTGGACGCCTCGTTCGATCGAGGACGCGATTCGGGCACGACTGTCACGGCTTTCGAGCACGGTGACGGAGGTCGGGTCGAGACGGAAGTGATCAAGCAGCAGTGGAAGGAGACACTGAGTCACTGATCCACATCCGAGAATTACGACACGACCTGGTGCGACGAATTCGCTCAATTAGGACCTCACGACTGTTCGGGGTGACAATAAGCCACGAGCGAGCCTAGCGTCTCACGACCTTCTCCTCGATTCGCGGTGGCGTCGGCGTCGGCGTGAAGCGAACACGCGAAGGTATGACGTTACGAGACGGTCATGCCGCCGTCGACCGCGACGTCGGCGCCGGTGATCGCTGACGCTTGCGATGAACACAACCAGACGATCGCCGCCGCTATCTCGGACGGCTCGAGCAGACGACCAATCGGCTGCTGCGCGGCAAACGCGTCGACGGTGTCAAGGCCGTAGACCTTCGCCGACGCCTCCAAGATCGCGGTGCGTGTCGAGCCCGGGCTCACCGCGTTCGCGGTCACGCCGTACGGTGCGAGGTCCATCGCGACGCTACGGATAAGTCCGACGACCGCGTGCTTCGCGGCGGTGTAGGGCGCAAGGTGCAACAGACCCATGGTGCCCGCGGCCGAAGCAACGGCGACGATTCGACCGTGCGCTTCTTTCCCGTTGGCAATCAGTTTTGGTGCGGCGGCCTCGATGAGTCGACGCGTGCCGAGTACGTTCACCGACCAGACGGCGTCCCAGGCCGCGTCGCCGATCTCCCACAGGGGTCCGCCAGCGCCGAGCACGCCCGCGCACGCGACGACGGCATCGAGCCGTCCGAAGTGGCGTGTCGCCGTCTCCACCGCGAGCTGCATGTCAGTCGCGCTTCGCACGTCACCGACGAGGCCAAGGACGGCCTCACCGTGTCGGGCAACCACCGCGTCGAGGTCGGCGCGCGTCGCCATTGCGTACGGAACGTCCGGAATGTCGCGACAGCGGTCGACTGCCACGACTCGGTAGTTCTCGTTCACGAGTGCGTCCACCGTGGCCGCGCCGATGCCGCGCGCGCCACCGGTGACGATCGCGACGCGACTCACGAGCCGAGCTTTCGAAAGAAGTCGCTGGGCGCGACGACGTCGGTTCGATCGAGCTCTTTCACGTCGGACTTTCCGAGGCCTAGGAGCGCGGAGTCGATGCCGCCGCGCAAGACGTCGAGCACGTTCTCGACGCCGCCTTGACCCGCCGCAGCGAGTCCCCACAGGTAGGCCCGTCCGATCATCACAGCGTTCGCGCCGAGGGCGAGCGCCTTGACGACGTCACTCCCTCGTCGAACGCCGCCGTCGAGCAACACTTCGATCTGATCACCGACGGCGTCGACGACGCCGGGCAGCGCACGAAGCGGCGCGGGCGTACTGTCGAGATTGTTGCCACCGTGATTCGAGACCGACAGAGCGCTCGCGCCCAAGTCGACGACCCGTTTGGCGTCGTCGACGCGGCTCACACCCTTCACCATGAAAGGACCCGTCCACTGTTCACGCAACCACGCCACGTCCGACCAGCTCGGCAACGTGCTCTGCATCCACTCGTAGTACGCAGCGAAGAACGTCGGGGGAACCTCTCCCGGCGCGGCCATGTTGGGCGTGGTGAGCGTCGGCAGATGACCGGTCTTCGCGAACGACCAGAGCCACCGCGGTCGTGCGAGCACTTCCGGTGCCAGCTTGACGACGGCCTTCAGGTCGATCTTGTCGGGAATCCAAGGACTGCCCCAATCGCGGCCGTTCGCGAACGACCAGTCGAGGGTGAGGATGACGCCCTTCGCGCCCGCGTTCTTCGCTCGCTCGAGCCGCTGGACCATGGTGTCGCGGTTCCCGGACCAGTACATCTGGAAGAGGACTTGATCGTTCACCGCACAGACCTCTTCTATGGCCCGGCTAGCGAACGAACTGAGCCCCATCGCGACGCCGCGACTTGCCGCGGCCCTGGCGACGGCGACTTCACCTTCCGGGTGGACGGCCTGCACGCCGGTGGGCGAAATGATGACGGGCATCGACACCGATTGGCCCATGATCGTCGTGGCCATGGAGCGCTCGTTGGAGAGACCGGCGACGTGAGGCGCGAAGCCCAGCTGGTCGAACGAAGCCACGTTGTCGCTCGAGGAGAGGCCCTTTTCCGATCCCGCGACGAGTGCGCCGTAGACCGACTTGGGAAGGCGCCGCTCGGCGCGGCGTTGCGCGACCGCCACGGTCTCGAACCACGAACTTGCCATCTATCCCCCGTTACCGCTCACCGCGAGACTACCTGAGGCGTTTCGAGACCTCGCTCCTCTACCGCGAGGCGAGCGTGACGGGAATCCTCCTCGAGTGATCGGGAGATGAGATCGGTCGGATCGACACGTGCTTTGCCGCGAGGGCCGCTTCGCCGTGTCCAAAGACGCACTCGGGATCGGGATCTGACATCTCGAGACCGGTGAAGAACTTGGCAGCCATGCACCCGCCGCGACACGCGTCGTAGGAGCCGCACGACGCGCACGCGCCCGGATTACCCGGTTCACGCAACGACCGGAAGAGTTCACTGTTGGTCCACACCTGGGCGAAGCCCGCGTCACGAACGTTGCCGGCGAGAAACTCGTCGTGGATGACGAAAGGGCAGGCGTAGACGTCACCGACGGGGTCGATGAGGCAGACGACCCGCCCGGCACCGCAGAGATTGAGCCCCTCCAGTGGACTGCCAAGGGCCGAGAGATGAAAGAACGAGTCACCCGTCAAGACGTTGGGTCGCTCGAGGAGCCAACGGTAGAGTCCACGATTCTGTTCGAGGGTTGGATGGAGCTCGTTCCATACCTCGACACCGCGTCCCGAAGGACGAAAGCGCGTCAGACGAAGTTCGGCGCCGTAGGACGTGGCGAGCGCCTCGAAGTCGTCGAGTTGCTCAACGCTCTCCTTGGTCATGACGACCGAGATCTTGAACCGACCGAAGTTGGCGTCACGAAGATTCTCCATCGCCCGACGAGCGGCGTCGTAACTTCCGACACCGCGGATCCGATCACTGGTCGCGGCGTCGGCGCCGTCGATCGAGATCTGGACGTCGAGGTAGTCAATGCCCGCCAGACGCTTCGCGGACTCTTTGTCGATGCGAGTCCCGTTTGTCGAGAACTTGACACCGACGTGCCGACTCACCGCGTGTTCGATCAGTTCGAAAAAGTCGCGTCGGATCATCGGTTCGCCGCCACCGACGTTGACGTAGAAAATCTGCATCGCCGCGATCTCGTCGATCAATGACTTCGCTTCCGCGGTCGTGAGCTCCCTCGGGTCGCGCCGTCCCGACGAAGAAAGGCAGTGCGTGCACGCGAGATTGCACGCGTAGGTGAGCTCCCAGGTAAGACAGATCGGCGCCGCGAGTCCGCGCTCGAAGCGGCTACGAAGTGATGACTCAGCGCCCACGGATCAACGCCGACTTCTCGAGTGCGGCCAGCGCCGTCACGTAGCGGTCGTGTTGGTCGGGAGCGACAAGTGAGTTGACCGCGTCGTCAGCGCTCTCGAAGTCGCCGAGTCGACGCACGACGTCGACGAGTTCTCGCGACTTCAAGAAGATGAGTCGCCGATTGACGTGATGGTACGCCAACGCACCGAACTCTTCGTCACGCAGCGAAACCTTCTCGCTGAGCTGCCAGTACTGTGACGCGTCAAACGCGTCCACGATTGCTTGTGACATGGCTTAGTAGACGCCGCAGAGTCCGTCGATGGACACTTCTTCCACCAACAAGTCCTCTACCTCTTCGATCTCGTCGGTCGCGTCTTCGCTAGTCAACGTTTCTGGTGTCACGGTCTCTCCTCGAACAGTTCCATTCTGGCCGCTGCCATGGCCACGTCGGGTCCAATCGTGAAAGACTCGGGTCGTGAGCGATCTCTTGCCGCAAGCTCGCTCGCCCGTCGAGGCGCCAATACCCGAAGGGACCTGGGTGGTCTTAGACGAACAGGCCACGTTTCTCGATCGAGACCTCATCAGCGGGGGAAGTCCCTGGCGACTCTTGAGACTGGCCGGTTCTTCACGGGCGGTGGCGCAGCGATGGCAACACGGCGGTTTGGTCGGCCCCGGTGAAGAACGCTTCGCGCGCACCTTGGTGCAACAAGGGCTCCTGCACCCGCATTTCGCCAGTGAGGTGGACGTCGATGAGATCGACGTCATCATTCCCGTGTTCAACGACGACGCGTCGCTCGAGACGCTGCTCGGCGACCTCGAAGGATTCCACGTCACCATCGTCGACGACGGCTCGCTCGACGCCGCCGAGGCAAAGAGGTGCGCGGACGACTACGGCGCGACGCTGCTCCGCCTTCACACGAACGAGGGACCCTCGCACGCTCGTAACGCCGCCGCGCTCGCCTCCTCGCGACCGTTTCTCTGGTTCATTGACGCTGACGTGTCGGTGGACAACGCCCCCGACGTCGCCCAGCGTCTCTACGCCGCGTTCAGAGATCCTCTGGTCGCGGCGACGGCGCCACGAGTCCAAGGTCCCGTGGGCCCCACGATGAGAGAGAAGTTCGAACAACACTTCAGTCCCCTCGACATGGGCGAACGCAGTGGGATCGTACTGCCCGATGGCCCCGTGGGCTACGTGCCGAGTGCGTGTCTCATGGTACGGCGAACAGCGTTTGGCGACGGTTTTGACGAAGAGCTGCGCGTGGGCGAAGACGTGGACTTCGTCTGGCGACTCCACGACCAAGGTTGGCTCGTTCGATATGACGCGGCGGTCGCGGTGACGCATCGTGCGCGGACGTCGTGGCGCGCGTGGTGGTTCCAGCGCCAGCGCTACGGCGCGTCAAGTGGTGAACTGGCGAGGCGTCACGGCGCCCGGCTGGCCCCTTTTCGAAGCGACCGCTGGACCTTGCTCGCGTGGCTCTCGGTCCTCGCCGGGCAACCCGCGATTGGTGGACGGATCGTGGGAGCCGCGCGCAACCACGCGCGTGCGAAGAACTTCGAGATGACCGAGAATCCGGGCCACGTCGCGAACCAAATCGTCGCACGCAACATGATTCGAGCAGGTGGCCCGCTCGCTCGAGGCGTCGTTCGGACGTTTGGGGGCGCTCTGCTCCTCACGGCGCTGCATCCACGACTACGGACGCGCGCGCTCGTCCTTTTCGCCGTGGGTACCGCGTGGCGTTGGCGTCATCAACGTCCCCGCCTCACTGACATCCCCCTCGGCGTCGCCGACGACCTCGCCTACGGAGTCGGCGTCGTCCAAGGCGCATGGCACACGAAGTCCTTTCGTTCGCTCACTCCTCACGTAACGAAGTCATCAATGGGCTTTCGAGAAGCCCTGGGACTTCCCGACGTCGCACCGTATGCGCCCGTTTCCAGTATCGACACGTAATACCACTCTGGTATCATGTTCCCATGGCCCTAACCGTGCGAACCGATGAAGAGATGGAGCGAGCATTGACCGAACTGTCGAACGCCGAAGGAACCTCCCGCCAAGAGGTCATTCGACACGCCGTGCTCGACCGCTACGTGCGAAGCCAACATCGTGCACACGTCGTCGCCGCCACGGCTGAGATGATGGACCGTTGGGGTGACGTGATTGAACGACTCTCTAAGACTTGAGCGATCTCGGATATCTCACACTCGAGGACACGTTCGATTTCATCGAAGTCTTGAGGATCGGACCAATTCGTGACCTGGGTCTACTCGACTCGGCGCTCGCCCGACCTCGTTCCAGCGCTTTCGGCCACGATGCCTACACGACGCTGGAGCTCAAGGCGTCGGCACTCTTGCACTCACTGATCAACAATCATCCCCTCGTTGACGGGAACAAGCGACTTGCGTGGCTGAGTACCACGGTGTTCTTGCGAATAAACGGTCTCGAGGCGAATCTCGACAGCGACAAGGCGTTTGCGTTGGTCCTCGAGATCGCAAGTGGATCAACAGAACTCGAAGAGATTGCTCGGCGTCTCGCTGTCCAAGCAGTCAGCACGCGAGTTGACCATTAGATCCCCCGACACGCAGCCCCTCCACGATGACTAGTGACGGGACATCTGCCATTGAAGGCTCTCCAAGACTCCCGGCCATTCGTCCTTGACAATCGAGTACATCGCCGTATCTCTGAAGAGTCCTTCCTCTCCCGAGACCATAGAAGGTTGGAAACGGCGAAGAACTCCCTCGTACGACGCGCCGAGACGCAAGATCGCGGCCCGTGAGCGATCATTCCGGACGTCCGTCTTGAGGTCGACTCTCGTCACCGTCAACGTCGTAAAGGCGTACTCCAGGAGCAGCAGTTTCGCCTCGGTGTTCACGCCAGATCGTTGTGTCGACCCCGAGAGCCACGTGCCGCCTATTTCGACGGCGAACGGCGATCTCTGAAGAGGATCCCTTCGAATGGTCATGAATCGAGTCGCGCCGACGACGCGCCCGGTCGCCGCGTCGATCTGTACGAAGGGAATCGCTTCATCAAGCTCCCACTGATCGAGGAGGTCCGCGACGTACGACGCCATCGCGTCGTTCGACTGAGGGATCTTCGTGTAGAGATACGTCGAACGGTCTTCGTTGGCCGCTTCGAGAAGCCCCTCCACGTGAGCCCCCGTCATTGGTTCGAGGCGCACGAGTTTACCGGCCAGCGTAGGTATCTCATACGACGCGGGCATCCGGACATCCTTTCACGTCGACCTCGTCGAAAGGAGCCATCCGTCCGCTTGATCGCACGCGTGTCGAAGCGAAGCGACCATTCGGCGTCTCATGTCACTCAGTACGTCGCTCTCGAATGACGTGCGCAATCAGTGACGACTCACGTTGAGAGGCAACCGCCTTACTGTGACGCGTCGCTCGAGCGGAAGTAGCAATGCATCTTGTCCGCGTCGACGCGATAGTACGACGGCGTCTCCTCAACGAAGTCGGCGAAGCCCGCGCCGAAGAGCGGAACGAACGTTTCGATGAGCGCGTCGTTGAACTCGACCATGTCGTCGCGGTGTTGGTCCACCACGGCGGCCACACCGTGAACGGTGACAGCGAACTCGGGGCGTGGAACGAACGAGCCGCTCACTCGCGGATCGCGGTTGATGTGGCGTCGTCGCAGCGCGTCTTCGCCGGTTGAAAAGTAGAAGTGCCCTCGATAGAAAATTGCGTCGACCGGTGAAACCAGCGGCTTACCCGTCGACGAGACGGTGGCGAGCGAAAGCAGGCAGTAGCCAGCCAACTCCGCCGCGAGGGCTCGGGCACCGAGCCGTCGATCGGGACCGACGATGCTCAGTAAGTGGCTGCCGGCGTGTTCGTACGTGGTGTCGAGTAGTCGCTGAAGCTCTTCAAAGTCTGCTTCACGTTCGTACAAGATGACGCCCTTTCCGAGAGAAAGTCCACGCCGCCGCGATGAGACTCACGGTACTCGGCGTCGTCGCTCATCGCCGCTGACGTAGTGACGAAGACACGAGAGAAAATGCTACGACGATACCGCCGCACCGGGAAGATTCCCCGAAGCCCAGACACTCAGTTCATGCATGGCGGGAAGGAGCGCAGAGCCCGCAGGAGCGAGAGCGTAGGTCACCGACACGGGGGGTCCGGGTTGGACGTCGCGCAGAATGAGACCCGCCGCCTGCAGATCGCTAAGGCGTTCAGCGAGGACGGAGTCGCTTATTCCCGCGACGCGCCGACGAAGTTCAGCGAAGCCGACGGGTCCGTTGGCCAAGGTGCCGAGGATGACACCACTCCAGCGTTTCCCAAGGAATCGAAACGCGCGCGCCAACGCTTCGTCGCACGCCGACACCGCTTTGACGCAGGAATCGCTTGCGGTCTCTGGGGTTTCAGCACTCTCGCTGGCGGAGGAATTCACTCAGCCCAGGCTACCACCAACTATCTGAAAATAAGCGACTTCGTATTTCAAAGTTACCTATATAGTAGAAGTCCCCTCGATTTAGGAGCCCCAATGTCACTGTTTCGTCTTGATGCCAGTATCCGCAAAGAAGGTTCCGTCAGTCGTGAAATCGCTGACATCGTCGAGAGCGCGTGGCGCGAAGGTCAGCCCGACGCGCAAGTGACGCGACGTTCGGTCGGACTCGATCCCCTCCCGTCAACCGCCTGGCCCCTCGCCGTCTCCGCGGCGTACGTCGCCGACGCCGATCGCAACGAGGACCAGCGCGAGGCCGCCGCGCTCGCGGCGACCCTCGCCGATGAACTCATTGACGCTGAGGCCCTCCTCTTCGCCGTCCCCCTCTACAACTTTGGTGTCTCGCAGCACTTCAAGGCCTACGTCGACATCGTCGTGACCGATCCGCGCATCTCGGGCGCCGCCCCAGAGCGCGTCCTCGCGGGAAAGCCCGCAGTCCTCGTCGTCGTTCGAGGCGGTGCGTACGGACCGGGAACGCCCCGCGAAGGTTGGGACCACGCCACCGGTTGGTACCGTCGAATCCTCGATGACGTGTGGGGACTCGACCTGCGAGTGGTCGAGAACGAATTCACCCTCGCGGGCGCCAACCCAGCGTTGGATGAATTCATCGACCTCGCCAAGGAGTTGCGTCGCGACGCCGAACTCCTCGCGTCAGAACACGGGCACTACCTGGCCGGCGTCGGTGTCCACTAGGCGCGTCGGCGTCGTCGTGGCGCTACGACGCGCGTCTCGTCGCGTTCAGCGTTTGACGTCTAGCCATCGAGACAGCACCTCGACGGGCGCCGCTTGATACTTGAGCTGTTGGTAGAAGCCGAGAGCACTTTGGTTCTCGCTTCGAATCATCAACTGGACTTTCACGGCACCCTTCGCTCCCAACCAGTCCTCGGCGGCGTTCATGAGTACTCTTCCGAGTCCATGACCACGTCGTTGAGGCGTGACCGCGAGGTAGTAGACCCAGCCACGATGTCCGTCGAAACCCACCATGACGGTTCCCACGATCTCGCCATCGTCGCGTAGCCCCAGGACGGCCGACGTCGGACCCTTGAGAGCCCGGCGAAAATCGGTTGCGGCGTCGTTCCACGGCCGCGTGAGTTCCGCCTCGTCCCAGAGGGCCGTTGCCGCGCTCACGTCAGCTTCGGTCAGTTCCTCGATGATCATCGGCCCATGGTAGAGGAGCGTCGCGCCGTTTATCGAGCTGGCGTCACGCTCTCTCTGCGGACGTCTGGAACGACGCGACATGACGGACACGTCGAGCCCCGGACACGCGACGTCGTCTCAAATCACTAAGTCGATTACGGCAAGGCGAAGTGTACGTTGAAGAGATGGAAAGCACGCGGCGGCGCACCGCGCAAAGGTGGATTGTCTCTGGATACTTCGTCATCTTCGGTGGCACGTTGATAGGGAACGTGTGGCAGATTTCGAGCGGCTACTTCCAGCAGAGTTGGCGAGAAGACCTCAACATGTCTTCCTTGATCTTCGCCTCTTTCACCGCCATCGTTGCGTGGTGGTTTCTGTCGCGAATCGTTGCCAATACACCGGATCAGATGTCCCTCATTCGAAAGGCGTACCTGGGACTCGCGCTCCAGGCGCTCCTCCTCTCGAGCAACTTTGTGATCTATCTCGTCAGTTTTCCGGACTTTTCTTGGGCGAGCGCGTCCACCTGGGGTTACGCTCTCGGCACGATCTCCACCACGATTGGTTTCTTCTTGATGGCGACGAGTTACCCGTCTTCGTCACCTGCCCCGGACGGTGTCGTGGTCGGCGAGGGGTGATCCACGGTTCGAACGACGTGAACCTCTAGAAGCGAACGACGCCGCGAACGTTCTTCCCGGAAGCCAAGTCGTCATAGCCCTGTTGTACGCCGTCGAGTGTGTACTCCTGGGTGATGAGGTCGTCGACGTGAAGCTTGCCCTCGTGATGGAGACGAAGGAGTCGAGGAATCTGCAGGCGAGGCGCTTCGGAGCCGAAGATCGTTCCACGGAGCTCTTGGTTCATCATCGAGAACATGAAGACGTTGAGATCCACCGTCTGTTGCAGGTACGGCGCGACGGAGACAGCCACGATGACGCCGCCCTTTGCCGTAATCGAGCGAGCTTGTTCGAGTATCTCACCGGTCAGCACGCCGACCGTGATGATGACGACGTCGCAGTTCTTTCCCATCGTGAGGTCGGGCAGTATTGAAAACATCGCGTCCATCGTCGTGTTGCAACCGTGCGTGGCGCCGATCTTGAGAGCGCGATCAACTTTGGACTGATTCGTGTCAATCGCGATGACCGCCCGCGCGCCCGCGTGCACCGCGCCTTGCACCGCGCCGGACCCCAAGCCGCCACAGCCGATCACGGCAACCGTGTCGCCGGGCTTCGTGCCGCCTCGGTTCACCGCCGAGCCGAAGCCCGTCGATACGCCGCACGAGATCAACGCTGCCGCGCGTAAGTCGTACCAGGGC
>DATKSO010000167.1:0-2718 GCA_035531635.1 Acidimicrobiales bacterium
CGCGCGGGCACTTAGGCGGACTCTCCTTGGCCGTGCCGGACGCCCTGCGCATGATGGGCGCGGCGAACTTCCCCTTCGCGTTCGTCGAAACGGTGGGCGTCGGTCAGATGGAAGTCGAGATCGCCTCGGCGGCCGACACCACGATCGTCGTGACCAATCCCGGGTGGGGTGATTCGATGCAAGCGAACAAAGCTGGCCTCTTGGAGGTGGCGGACGTCTACGTCATCAACAAGGCTGATCGTCCCGGCGTCAAGGAAACGAAGCGGGACCTCGAACAGATGCTCGATCTCGGAAGGATTCGAGAGTGGCGCCCGCTCATCGTCGAAACAGTCGCGACGAGCAATGACGGAACCGCGGCGTTGTTCGACGCTATCGACGCACATCGGAACTACCTCGACAAGGAGTTGCTCGCCGACGCCCGGCGCCTTCGTACCCGCGTCGAACTCGACAAGGTCGTCAACGTGTTGCTCCGCTCGCGTGTCGCCGAACTGGCTCGCGGTGACGCGTACGAGGAGCAGATAGAGGCGCTCCTTGACGGTTCGACCGATCCCTATCGCGCAGCCGAGACGCTTTTGACCGATTCATGATCGCCACGTCCGTCGGGTATGACGTCGTCTTCGTGGTCCACATCGCGGCCGCGGTCGCCACCATCGCCGTCTTCGTGACAATGCGCTACGCCGCTCTCGGCATCGCGCGAGGTGCCGACGCCGAAACGCAGGCGCTGCGTTTTCCCGAACGACGGAACTGGGCAGCTCGTTTACTACATGTTCTGCCGGTAACGGGGCTAGTCATGTCATTGAGTGGTGGGAGCTCGGTTTCATTTGCGCGACCCTGGATTGGTGTCGGGCTCTTGTGTTATCTCGCGGCGGCGGGTCATCTTGAAGCGCGAACCCTGCCTCAGGAGCGGGCGCTCGCTGAGACAATCGTGCACGACGGAGTCGCCTCACCCGAACGGGGTCGACAACTCGTCCGATCGATTGACACGATCTTGGCCCTCGTCGCCGTCGCACTCTTGTCGATGTTGATTCAGTACTGACCCTTCAGCGAAAAACTTCTTGGAGCGTCGTGGCGCACCGGTCTCAGACGACTCGAGAGGCTCAGTGACGAGTTCTGGACGCGAAACGTCGGGGGCGGCACAGGGACGGAGCTTGGCCCGCAAACGGGCATGCGTTTGCTCCTCATCAGGTAGCAAACGAGTCGCCCTTTGTTCGACGTTCCGCGCGATTCGTTGGCGTCCATTAGCTCGCACGTGTAGTCAGGGTTCCAACGGTCACGACGAGTGGGCGAAACCTGAGAGCACTCAGAAAGACGACGAGATCGAGCGCGGCGAAGGACGCCAGCGTGAACGGCACGACGTGGACACCGAACTGTGAGACCAACAGACTTACGAGGCTCGGGCCAGCGACACCACCCACCATCATGAAGAGGATGAGCAGCGAGAGTCCGTCACTGTCGTGAGGACAGAGCATGGTGTACCACATCAGTCCCATGGGAAAGATTGAGGCCACGATCAGGCCGAGCAGTGGGTACGCGTAGGGCGCGAGAGAGTCAGAGAATGCACTGGCGCACACGATCGCGGCGAGGACGAGTCCACCGAGGACAAGTTTCTTCTCCGAGAGGCGATGGTAGAGGGGACCCCCCAGTACACGACCGATCGCCACGCCGGTCCAGAAGCCGGCCGTGACGAGGCTTCCCGACGACTCGGAGTATCCGACACCGTGGAGCTGGGTGGCCATCCAACCCGACGCGCTCGTCTCCAACGCGACGTAGAGCACGTACGCCACCATAAAGGTGAGGAGGATCGGACGTCGCTGAGCCTTCATCTTCGTGATTTCGAACTGCAGTGGCTCGGTGTGAAGTGGCGGCGCGTGCACTCCTCCGTTCAGCATGGAGAGCACCAGTGCGATGACCGCAAGGCCGGCGAAGAGAAATCGAAAGTTGTTGGGGTGGAGCGCGATGATGACGAGTGGACAGATGACCGCTCCCACGCCGTAACCGGCGTTGCTGATACTGAGACGATGCGCGCGACCATCTAAGGAGGTTCGAGCGAGCAGCGTGTTGAGTCCGATGTCGAGGGCGCCAAATCCGAGACCGATGAGAAAGATGCTCGTCAAGAACACCAACCAAGAGTGTGAGAGTGAAGCACCCACCGCGCCGAGCACGATGGCCACCAATGAGATGGAGAGCACCAGCCGACCTTGGAGACGTTTGAGACCTAACCAGCCCGGGAGTACCCCAAGGGTCGCTCCGACGAAATAGACGCTGAGCGCCGCGCCGGCGCTCGGCAGTGAGAGATGAAACCGATGGCTCAAGCTCACAAGGAGTGGCCCAAAGAGTGAGGTCACAGCCCCCATAAGTATGAAAGTGCCGGTCGTGCTCGCGAAAGCGGAAGGTCGGAAAGTGACTTCGGTCGACGGTGTAGGAGGGGTTGGCGACGTTTCTGAGTTCACGGGTGTACCTAATCCTAGGTCCCGAAAGATTTCCGGCTCCGACGTCGAACAGTCGACGACGCTGAGGTCAGTACACTTCGCAAGTGACAGAATTGCGAACCGCGACGCAAGAGGCCGTCCTGGCCGTTGACATTGGTGCGACCACGATCAAGTTTGGGGTGGTCGACGCGGACGGTCACCTGATCGAAGACGTCGTTCGAATGGCCACCCCCTACCCCTGCTCTCCCCGGCGCCTAGTTACCTTCATCACCGAGCAAATAGCGCTGAG
>DATKSO010000168.1:0-2945 GCA_035531635.1 Acidimicrobiales bacterium
GACGTCGACGCCTTTCAGGCGCGCGCTCGCGAAGCGGGCGTCTCGACGGCGCGTCTCGGCACCAGTGGCGGCGACGTCCTGCGCGTGGGCTCGGCGATCGATCTTTCGGTCACGCGGATTGTCTCGAGGCGACGAGACGCCCTCGAAGACGCGCTGAGCACGTCGATCTAACGAGCCGCTTTGAGTTCCGTGAGTATCTCGTCGGGTACGCGGAGGTCACCGACGCGACCGACGCCGAGGGAGACGTCTTCCTTGTAGTGGCCGTGGTAGTCCGATCCGCCGGTCGGGATCATGCCGGCGTCGCGGGTGAGTTTCACCATGAGCGACCTGGTCGGAGCGTTCGTGCCGCCGTAGTAGGCCTCGATCCCTCGAAAACCCCGTTCACGAAGCGACGCCATCACGCGAGGCATGGTCGCCTCGATGGCGACGGGAGAGAAGTCCTCGACGTAGTTGACGAGAGGGTGCGCGATGGAGAACACCGTGCCCGACCCCGTGGCCGCGTCCACGAAACGTTCTATTGGCATGCTGGTCTTCGGGATGTAGGCCCGTCCCGTGTTGCCGAGCCAGTCGACGAAGATCGCGTTCCAACGCTCGTCGGTCCGTTCGCCCACGATCTCGGGGTGCAGTTCGAACATGGCCCGGGCGAAGTGGGGTCGGCCAATGGAGTGCACGTTGCCCGATATCTGCGTGAGGTAGTCCATCGTCAGGCGTTCGAACCCCTTCTCCTGCAAGACCGCGACGAGTTCGAGGTTTCGCACGTCGCGGTCGTGGCGCAGCGACGCCAACTCCTTCTGGAGTGGATGGTCCGCGTCCAGGGGCAAGAAGTACGCCAACACGTGGACGTTTCGGGGCACGGTCTCACCCCCTCGACGCATGGGGAACTCGTTGTCGCGGAGCGAGACCTCGACGCCCGGCACGAGCTCGATGCCGTAGCTCGCCGTCGCCGTCGCCATTTCGTCGTGACTGGCCGTGGTGTCGTGATCGGTCAGGGCCAGGGCACTCAGACCCAGGGCGTGCGCCTTCGCCGCCAACGCCGCGGGCGTGTCGGACCCGTCGGAGAACGTTGAGTGCGTGTGCAGATCAATCATCGACGTAGCGTAGCCAACGTGGCGGAGAGGACCTGGGCCCTGTGCGAGACTGGGGTAGTGCCCGCCACCGATTTGACCCTTAACGTGGACGGCATATGAAAGAAGCTTGCGGCGTCGTTGGAATAGTGGCCTCGGGCCGTGACGTCGCGCATCTCTGTTACGACGCACTCTTCGCTTTGCAGCACCGCGGCCAAGAGTCCGCCGGTATGGCGACCTTCCAGAACCAACAGATCACCGTCGTCAAGGACAACGGACTGGTGAGCCACGTCTTCGCCGAGTCGACACTGCGTGCGCTCGCCGGCTCACTCGTCATCGGCCACACTCGTTACTCCACGTCGGGCTCGGCCAACTGGACTGCGGCCCAGCCGGTCTACCGTTCGGCCGGCGCGTCGGGCTTCGCCCTCGCGCACAACGGCAACCTCACCAACACGACCGCCCTCGCCGCCGAAGCGGACATCGAGTACACCTCAATGCTGTCGGACTCCGACCTCGTCGCCGAACTCTTGGCGCGCGAGGTGGAGGGTGGCGCCACGCTCGATGACGCGTTGGGCCTCGTACTCGCCCGTGTCGAGGGTGCCTTCTCAATGGTGATCTTGGAAGCCAACGAAGTGCACGCCGTGCGTGATCCCTACGGCTTTCGCCCACTCTGTCTCGGGCGCCTCGGTACCGTGGACGCGCCCGAAGGCTGGATCGTGGCGTCGGAGTCACCGGCCCTCGACGCCATCGGCGCCACGTTCGTTCGCGAGATCTCGCCCGGCGAGATGGTGACCATCACCAACGACGGCCTCACGAGCCAGCAGTTGCTCGCCCCCGCCGAGGGAAAGCAGAAGTTGTGCATCTTCGAATTCGTCTACTTCGCGCGTCCCGACGCCTACCTCATGGGCCACCAGGTCCACTCGACGCGTCGACGGATGGGCGAACTCCTCGCCCAACAGTCCGACGTCAGGGCGGATCTCGTGATGGGCGTGCCCGACTCGGGGGTCCCCGCCGCCGAAGGGTACGCCAAGGTCTCCGGTATTCCCTTCGGACAGGGTCTCGTGAAGAACCGCTACATCGGGCGTACGTTCATCGCACCCGACCAGAACGAGCGCGCGAAGAGCGTGCGGCGAAAGCTCAACCCCCTTCGAGAGAACATCGAAGGGCAACGGCTCATCGTCGTCGACGACTCCATCGTGCGCGGCACGACCACGAAGGCACTCGTAGGGATGCTGCGCGACGCCGGTGCCAAAGAGGTGCACCTTCGTATCTCGTCGCCGCCCTTCATGTGGCCGTGCTACTACGGCATTGACACGCCCAATCGCGACGATCTTCTCGCCGCGAACCACACGATCCCCGAGATGAACGACTTCATCGGATCGGACTCGCTCGAGTTCATCACGCTCGCGAACCTGCGCGCGGCAGTGCAGCTCGACGGCGAATGTTGTGACGCCTGTCTCACCGGCACGTACCCGGCGCCGATTCCCGTAACCCTGGGCGCGGTCGGCAGCCGCTGGTGAGTCGACTGCTCGACGTCGTCGGCGCGAGGACGTACGCCGACGCGGGAGTGTCGATCGAAGCCGGTGACGACGTCGTCCAGCGATTCAAGTCGAGCGTCGAGAGCACGTTCCGTCCCGGTGTGCTCGGAAGCATCGGCGGTTTCGGGGGACTGTTCGCGCTCGACGCCCAGCGGTACGAAGAGCCGGTACTCGTGGCGTCGGCCGACGGGGTGGGCACGAAGCTCGAAGTCGCGCGCCTCGTCGGACGCTACGACACCGTCGGCATCGACCTCGTCGCCATGCTCGTCGACGATTTGGCGTGCGTCGGCGCGGAGCCACTCTTCATGCTCGACTACGTGGCCGTCGGGGCGGTGAATCCCCA
>DATKSO010000169.1:0-8080 GCA_035531635.1 Acidimicrobiales bacterium
GGAGTACTTAAAAACTAGCGAGCGGACCCTGTAGGGCAGTGTTTCATTGAAAGCTGAGCGATGGACCTAGTCCAATCGCTCACTTTGTAACTTTACATAACGAACATTATCGGCGATATACAGGGTAGTTCCTGTTATAGTAATGCGCATGCGACGGGCACTTTTGGCTGCGCTCTTTATAGCGAGCAGCGTGGGTTTCTTGGCACTCCCGGCCGTGGCAGACCCCCTGCCCTTGTTGCCGATCGTCGTTTCCTTTGACTTCAGTGATAACTCGGCGCCCGCGTCGCTCAGCAACGGCAACTTTAATGTCATTGCGGACGTCTTGCCGGAACACACGGACGGCGTCGTGCGCATGGTGGCGATCGCACCTGATAACTCCGGCGTTTCTAACCTCGTGTGCCCCTTCCAATCCGTACTACAGAGTCAAGTGGAGTGCGCCTTTAACTTCACGACCAACGGCGTGTGGACCGTACGTGCTCAGTTCGCGCCCGACACGCGCTCGGACGTCGCGTCCGTCTCTATCACTCGACTTCGGGTAACGAACTAGCCGTGGCCCCTGAGGGGCCCCATCGTTTCCGAGTCATCTGGGGAAACCCCTTTCGCGACGTCACGCAAGAGATTGTCACGGCCTACTACGTTGACGAGGCCCTGGTGACGGCGCACGAGCGACACCCCGATCTCCCCCGACCCCGCGCCGCGTTCCTCATCGGCGAAACCGACTGACCTACACTTCGCCAAATGAACTCACTGTTTGACGTCTCGGGAAAAGTCGTACTCGTCACCGGCGGTACAAGGGGCATCGGCGAGATGATCGCGCGAGGTTTCGTCGACGCGGGCGCCAAGGTCTATATCTCGTCACGCAAGGCTGACGTCGGCGACGCGTTGGCGAACGAGCTTTCCAAAGACGGATCATGCACTTCCCTACCGGCGGATCTCTCGAGTGAAGCTGAATGTCGACGCCTCGCTGGTGAGATCGCCGCGCACGAGTCGCACCTTGACGTGCTGGTGAACAACGCGGGCGCGACCTGGGGCGCGCCCATGGCGGCGTACGACGACGCCGCCTTCGAAAAGGTCCTCGCGCTGAACGTCAAAGGTGTCTTCCATATGACGAAATTCTTGCGTCCTCTTCTCGAGGCCGGCGCGATCACTGACAATCCTTCGCGCGTCATCAACATCGGTTCAATAGACGGACTCCACGTGCCCTCGATGGAGACCTACGCGTATTCGGCGTCGAAGGCTGCGGTTCATCAGTTGACGCGTCATCTCGCGAAGTACCTCGCGCCCAAGATCACCGTCAACGCCATCGCGCCCGGCCCTTTTGAATCGAAGATGATGCACGCCACGCTGGAGGCGTTCGGTGACGCCATCGCCGAGAGTGCGCCCATGAAGCGAATTGGTCATCCCTCGGACATGGCCGGCGCGGCGATCTTTCTCGCGTCGCCCGCCGCGAGTTACATCACGGGCGCGGTGCTACCCGTTGACGGCGGTATCGCCACACTCGCTTAACCCGCCGGAGCGCGACCGAGCGTGACGCTGATGGTCAAGTGTTTGGTGCCGCGAACGATGTGCAGCGCCACCTGATCACCGGGCTTGAGAGCGGAGATAACGGAACTCACGTCCTGGGCGCTCTGGATCGTTGAATTGTTGATGCCGACGATGATGTCGCCTTGCTTGACGCCGGCTGACGCGGCCCCCGTACTCGCGATAACGCTCATCACGACTGCCCCACTGGAGACGGTGAAGCCGTACTGCTGTTGCAGCGACGGCGTCATCGATTCGATCTCCACGCCAATGAAGGCACCGTGGTTGACGACGCTCTGCCCCGCCATCAGCGACTTCAGTAGCGATTGGATCGTGGCGACGGGAATCGCGAAACCAATGTTCTGTGTCGTCTCTCCGTCAGCCAACGTGCCAGCGACGGCGGTGTTCATGCCGATGACGTCGCCACTCGAGTCGAGTAACGGTCCCCCCGAGTTGCCCGGGTTGATCGCGGCGTCGGTCTGAATCATGTTGTTGAGGGTCTCCGACGACGTCGACGTGCCAGCCGTGACGGTGCGACCGAGCGCCGAGACAATGCCCTGGGTCACGGTGGGTGTTCCGGCGGCGAGACCCAACGCGTTGCCGATAGCGACAACCGCGTCGCCCGCGACGAGGGCGTTCGAGTTACCGAAAGTGACGACGGGCAGATTTGACGCTCCGTTGATCTTGATGAGCGCGACGTCATCGATGGGGTTCGTGCCGATCAACGTCGCCGGCTGACTCTTCGTCGAGCCACTTCGCGTGATGGTTATCGAACCGCCATTGACAGCGGCCGCGATGACGTGATTGTTCGTGAGGACCAGCCCACCCTTGGAGAGAATCATGCCCGTGCCCTGGTCTTCGGTTCCACCACCCTTGACGTCGATGCTGACAACGGACGGCAGCAGCTTTTGCACCAACTTGGGGATGCTCAACCCGCTCGGCAGCACGGCCGCGGCGGGCGTGGTGCTCACTTCATTGATCGTGACGCCCGGCGTGGAAGAGGAACCTGGAGAGGCGAAGTGACCCGCCAGTCCTCCTACCAAAGCTGCGACGAGGAGTAGTGAGAGTCGAGTGGACCACAGCGTCCGACTCTTTCGAACTTGTGACGCGAGTGGAGCCTCGTCGATGATCGTGGCGCTTGAGCCGGTGTGGAACCGATCGTCGCCCGTCGTCGCGTTCGACGGTTCACTGGACGCTTCTTCAGGACTCGCCCAACCTCCCGACGTGGCTTCGAACGCGGGGCCCGGAGTAAAAACTACGGGCGCCGCGTGCTCATCGGGAATAGGTAGACCTGACGTCGAATCGGAGGCGTTGTCTTCGGGGTCGTCGGGAGGCGTTGCACTCACGAAGCCATGCTAGGCAACAGAGTTTAAAATTGGACTAAGTCCCATCGAAATGTTTGGTTATTGCCCAGCGACTAGATTAGAGCCCTATGTCTCGACGCATTGAGATCGAAATAACCAGTTTGAGTGGCGACCTCGCGACGTGGCGTGCCGCGGGCGCGAAGCTACCCAAGGGCGTCCTTCAAGCGTCACTCGTCCCCGGCGGACCAGTCATCGGCAACGTCTACCGGGCCGATATTGAGCAGTACATGGAAGGCATTGAGGTTCTTTCGGTCATGGCCCCCAAGACCGCGTCACCACTCGATCCAAAGAACGAACGACTCGAGCTCATCCCTGAAGTGAAGACGGGTCCCGACGTTGTCGTCACGTACGCTCCGAAGGGTCGAGGCACGCGACGTGACGGCGAACGACGCGACACGGATCGTCGTGACGGCGCCCGCCGTGAAGGCACGAAGCGTCCGAGCACTCGTCGAGAGCCCCGTGAAGGCGCCGCCCCGTCGGGCGAGCGACCGGCGCGCGCGCCACGAGGAGATCATCCACGCGCCGAGCGAGCGCCGGGAGACCGTCCACGTACTGAGCGAGCGCCGGGAGACCGTCCACGTACTGAGCGTGCGCCGGGAGACCGCCCACGCAGCGACCGTACGTCTGGTGATCGCCCTTCTCGTGGACCACGGACCGAGCACCCTGAGGGTGAAGGGCGCCCGGATCGCGCCGCGCGAGCACCTCGCAACGATCGCGGCGGCCGTCCCAGCCGTCCCGAGCGCTCACACGGTCCCCAACAGCCACCTCTGACGACCACGCACCGCAATGCCCTCCTCGCTACCCTGTCGCCCGAACAGTTGCCGGTAGCCGAACAGCTGCTTCGAGGTGGCATGCCTGCGGTTCGTGCAGCCGTAGAGCTGCAAAACAAGAACGCCACGTCACAGGGTCGCCCGACGATCGACCCCACCACGATTGACCGCATCGCCGAAGAGTTGTTGAACAAGACCAACCTCGCTCTGTGGAAGGACCGCGCCGGTGGCGCCATTGGCGCCGGACGCGAGTTGCGATTGCGCGATCTACGCGCCGTCGTCACCTCCGCCAAAACGGTGTCACTGGATGATGAAGCTCGAATACAGCTGAAAGAGCTCCAAGCGTCGCTCACCGCTCGAGTGGAGCACTTACGCGTCCAGTGGAACGAGAAGCTCGAAGCCGCGATCAATTCCAAGAACGTCAAAGAGGCACTGAGTCTCGTCGCCCGTCCACCCGACGTCTCAACTCGCGTGAGTGCCGACGCCGCCGGCCGGGTCGTGGCACTCGTCTCTGAGACGCTCAGCGCGGAGCAAGATCCCAAGCTTTGGAATGAGATCGTTGAGCTGACAGCCGACACGTCGATTCGACGCAACGTCAAGCCACTGGGCATTCCAAGTGACGAGACGAGTCACGCCGTGGCAGTGCACAACGCGGGCGCGATTCCCGAGTTGGCCAAGTTGCTCGGCATGAAGGTGCCACCCCCACCGCCCCCGACGCGTATCGTTCGCCGGCCGCCTACGCGCCGCGCATCGTAAGTAAGCGCGCCTTCCAGCCCAACGACTCGTAGAGCGACTTCATCGCCCGGTCCCCGGGTAGTGCGTACGCGTCAACGGGCGGTGTGGCGCCGGCGAGGAGTGCGTGCACCAGTGTGGTCGCGGCCTTCTTTCGGCGAAAGGGATGCGCGACGTAGATGGCTTCGACGACCCGCGCTCGACAGACCACGAAGCCAATTAGTTGTTCGTCATCGTGCACGACCCACAGTGATGACGACGCCACCACTTCGTTTAAGAGGTCTCGCTCATCAGTCGCTCCGCAGAGCGTGTGGAGCAGGGCGACACCGCCGCGTTTGATGAGTACGTCACTGTGCGCGTGACTCCACAGTGCCTCGAGTTCGGGGGTGACGTCCGACACGAGCGAAACGTTCACGTTACGCCACGGAGTTCTTAGACACAGTCACGACAGAGCATGCTCGCCTTGTCAGCGAGTTGGCTCGTCTTTTTAAGCAACCGACAGGACTTGCAACGAAACTCGTCGTCCTGTTTTGGCAGAATCGCTTCGGTGGTGTCGAGTGTCGGATCTACTTCGAGGGGAGCCTCGTCGTCGTCTTCAGGCACCGACGTGCGCAAGATCGTCTCCGCGAGGACCTCGTCGAGCGCTAGCTCGACGTCCGCGTCGTCAACGACGTCATCGTCGTCTTCGGTGGCCACGACGGCCACGGGGACGACCTCGTCGTCCTCCACCAGCGCCACGACCGCAATCTCGTCGACGTCGTCGACCTCGTCGTCGTCGATCTCATCGACGACGTCCTCAAGCTCTTCTTCGCTGACAATCTCTTCGTCGAAGCCGTCCGCGAGCTCTTCCTCGTCAAATACTTCGTCGCTTTCAACTTCACTTGCCATAAATTCCTCTTCTGTAGCGCAGGCATTGTAAGGCCTTTTTGCCGTGACGTGTGCCAATTGGACCTAAGGAGTGCATAAATCTCCGAATTTCTACCGATTCAGACGACTTCGCTCCGCCGCGCGCTCCGCTTCGAGGCGTTCAAGGTCGGTTTCGGAGAAGTCCACGAAACTCATCGCGGTCGATATCCCCTCGTGACCGGCCTTTTCTCGAATCAGTCGGGCCATTTCGTGCGCGATCCGACGATAGCTCGGATGACCCTGCGGGCCGGAACGCAGCTCGATGAGGTGCATGGCCTCGCGAGCGTTCATCTGCATGACGTAGCGGATACGAAAGGCCAGCGCCACGCAGTACTGTGCCTGGTCAGGAAAGTCTTCTCGAAGATCGTTGAAGAGATCGGCTGAGCGTCGTAACGACTCCTCGTAGCGCTCGCTGAGCCCCGCCTCGACCACGACCTCGGGAACGTCGAAACCAAGGTCGACGGTGAGTGGCTGCCACTCGATCGTCAGCAGTCGATGGCGCTGAAGGTCCCTGAAGGCGCCGTAGTCGCTCACGATCTCGAATCGGTAGTCCGTGCGCTCAAAAGCCCGTCCGGGCCGGTGTCGGCGATTACCGCGTTGACCGACGTAACTCGACAGCACTGCCGCTCGCTCCGGTGTGCTCATCGCCGCGACGCGCCGTGCAGCCTCGTCGTGCGACGTCGAGGAGTTGGCGAAGACGATGGCTTCGAGCACGCGACTCTCCCCCTCCGGGTCGAAGGCGACCAGGCGAACGTACTCCCCCACCGTTTCCGCGCTCACGTCGCGCTCGACACCTTGCAAGAGAGCGAGGGTGGCGCCACGCGTGTCACGGAGGTAGTTCGTCCACGCGACGCCACGTTCGGGAACGTCGAGGCGCTTGAGGAACGAAGGGATGACCTTCACCAGTTCGTCGAGCATCATCTGCGCGTAGTCGCGTACCTCGGGCAATGGATGCGCGCGCATTCGCAAGAGCAACGCTTCGTAGGCCTGGCCGGAGGCGTAAATGCCCAGATTCGACAGGGCGCTGGCGGGCAACAGTCCACGAAGTCCGTCGAGCGCCTTGGCTCGGATGGCCTGACGGTAGACGAAGTCAGTGTCGTCCGGCGTCTTTGGGTACTTGAGCGTGAGCCAGTCCGTCAAGATCGGCAACAACTCTCGGTAGGTGTCGAACATGCGATCCATCTCGCCGATGTAGCGAGCGCCGTACCGCGACTCGAGCACGTCGTTGTCGCGATAGAAGCGATAGAGGCCGTTGCCCAGACGGCGGTCGTAACCCAGGTAGCGAGTCGACTGCTCCAAGTAGCTCATGAGTCGGCCCCGCTCGAGGACCTTGGTCAAGAGGTTGCTGGCCTGCTCGCAGGCCAAGTGCACACCACCGAGTTGCGCAACCGAGTCGTCCCCGTATTCGAAGAAGATCTTCTGGTAGAGATCGTCGGCTCGATCGAGTCCCACCGTGGCGTCGATCGTCACGTCACCGGCCAACTCGAGGTCGCCCACGAACTCGTCGAGGAAGAGACGGCGAAGGCTCTTCGATGACCTCGAATAGCGCGCGAAGAGGGCACCCTTGACGACCTCAGGCAAGTTGACCAGGGCAAAGACTGGGCCTTGAAGATTCGTGAAGTACCGGCGAAGTACCGCAGACTCGGCCTCGGTGAACTCTTCGGCAACGTAGGGATGCATGAAGTTACGAGGTTAGAGGCGAAACTAGTCGCGTGGGTGGACGCTCGACGAGCCCGCGACGACGCTTCGCAGGACCGCGTCGCGGGCCTCGAGGGCGACGTCCGCGACGTTGGTGAGATGGCGCATGCGGCCCAACTGCTCGCACAGGTCGGCCACCTGTTTGGCGTTTCTCACGAAGTCTCCCGGCGACGTCTGGCCGATCTCGGCGTCGGCGAGGTCTAGTACCGTGCCCAACGTGACACCGCGAGCCCACGCGGCGATGATCGTCGCGAAGTGTCCGTCCGGCTCTTTGAAATGGGGCACCTTGTAGCGCTCTTCGACCCCGCGCAACGTGGCGGCGATAACGCTGATCTCGCGAAGTCGCTCACTGATGCTGAGTCGGCGCTCTTGACCGAGGCGGTCGTGGTGGACGCGCTTCTTCTTCGTGGACACCTGCTGGGCGGCGTTCGCGGCACGCGTTGACCGTTTGGACTCATAGACGAAACAGCTCAAGAGACCGGCCAGTTCGGACGCTTCTAAGTCCTCGAAGACACCCGCGCTGATCGACTCCGCGATGAGGAGGTCGCATTCGTGGTAGATCGAGCGAAGGAGTTGACCTTGGGGGGTGAGGCGCCATCCGGTGGCGTAGCCGAGTTCCTCGAGCACGTGGTGACGCGCCACCATTTGATCGGTGAGCGGACGTTTATGGCCCGAAGGGCGTCGGTCGTTCTCGAACTGCGCGAAGGATCGTTGCACAACCTCGAGGGCGGTCTCGTAGTCGAAGTGGTTCACCAAGTTCGCGGTGAAGTTATAGGTGGGGCGAAATGAGGAGCGCAGGTCCGACGGCGGCGCGAGCGCGACGCGTCCCACGTCCTGCAGTGAAAGGTCACTCGAGTAGCAGACGATGGCGTGGCCTTCGTCATCGAGGCCACGGCGTCCCGCTCGGCCCGTCATCTGGGCGAATTCGCCGCTCGTGAGGAACTGACGACCGGCGTCGGAGTACTTCGTGAAACGCTCGAGGGCGACAGAGCGCGCGGGCATGTTGACGCCGAGTGCCAACGTCTCGGTGGCGAAGACGACGGCAAGCAGATTGCGCTCGAAACAGGCCTCGACGATCTCGCGAAACGC
>DATKSO010000170.1:0-14462 GCA_035531635.1 Acidimicrobiales bacterium
CGCCACGAGAAACTCGTACGCCGGGTGGCCGAGTCTTCGTTACCCACCGAGTTCGGTCAGTTCCAGGCCCACGTCTTCGAGAGCGTGCTCGACGCTGAACAGCACATCGCGCTGGTCTACGGTGACATCGAGAACGTGGACAACCTCCTGGTGCGGGTGCACTCGGAGTGTCTGACGGGTGACGCGCTGGGATCACTGCGCTGCGACTGCGGACCTCAGCTGCGCATGGCGATGGCGAAAGTGGCGGCCGAGGGCGCCGGCGTGATCGTGTACTTGCGCGGGCAAGAGGGCCGAGGTATCGGGCTCGCGCACAAGATCCGCGCCTACGCGCTCCAAGAAGACGGTCGAGACACCGTGGACGCGAACCTCGAACAGGGTCTACCGATCGACTCTCGCCAGTACGGCACGGGCGCGCAGATTCTGGTCGATCTCGGCGTCACCTCGATGCGTCTCATGACCAACAACCCCGTGAAGTACGGCGGCTTGGAAGGTTTCGGTCTGAACATCGTCGAGCGCGTGCCCCTCGAGAGCAGTCCGACGCCCTTCAACATCGACTACCTTCGCACGAAGCGCGAACGAATGGGCCATTTGCTCGAGGGACTCGATGACGTCGAGTAAGGACACGGCGTTTGACCCCGACGTGACGGAGGCGTTGCGCGCGCGCGCCGGCGAGTACCTGGAAGGGAACTCGGGCGCCACGGGCGTGCGCGTGGCGATAGTCTGCGCTCGCTTCAACGGGGCCATCACGACGCGTCTGCTCGAGGGCGCGTTAGGTGCCCTGGCGGAGGCCGGCGTCGATCGCCGCGACGTCTCCGTCGGGTGGGTGCCCGGCGCCTTTGAGATACCGCTCATGGCACTCGCCTACGCCGACGGTGAACGTCCCTTCGACACCGTGATCACGTTGGGCGCGGTCATCCGCGGCGACACGGGTCACTACGAGATCGTGGCGAGCGAGTGCGCGCGTGGCGTGCAAGACGTCCAATTGAGCACGCGCGTTCCGGTGATCTTCGGCGTACTCACCGTCAACACCGTGGACCAAGCACTCGAGCGTTCGAAGGGCGGCGAGTCCAACAAGGGTCGCGAAGCGGCGCTGAGCGCGCTCGAGATGGTGAGCGTCTTGCGTCAAGGTTCGCTCGCGAGTTCGTGAACGTACTCGGCGTCGTCCTCTCCTTCGACGACCGTCGCGGCGACGGACTCGTTCGAAGCGACGCCGGCGAGACGTTGTACTTTCACTGCGTATCAATCAACGACGGGTCTCGGCACGTCGACGAAGGTGAGAGAATCAGCGCGCGTCGCGCCGTGGGGCACCGAGGTCACGACGAACTGGTTTCAATAGAACGATTGGTCTGAGCGAGGGCGGTCGCCGAGCGACCCTTGCGTCGACGGTCTAGTTCGACTTGCCCTGTCCGCCACTCGACTTACCGCTCCCGGGCTCCGGGCCCAGCGCGGTAAGGGCGGCGCTTCGTGCCGTCGCGGCCTCAATGATCGCGGCCTCGTAGACCTGGCGCGCGGCACTTCGCTGCGCGGAGGAGGTGGAGGTCGCGAGCGTGCTTTCGTACGTGGTTCGCGCCTGATCTATCGCCGAGCGAAAGTCGACCTGGATGGTGTGGCGAGTGGCGAGGTAGGCGGCGACGCCCGTGTGGAGCCCCTTGGAGGTCGACGATCCCTGGTTGCCCGACGAGCCAGCCGACGCGAGCACGGGCGTGCAGAGCCCCAAGGTGATGACCATACCCAGCGCGATGAAGCCCCGCGATGCCAACTTCCTCATAGGGAGAGCGTACCCAAGGAAAGTAAGAATGGACTGTGAAGTGACTGTTGAAAGGTTGTGAAGTCGCTCCGCGGGGCTCACTGATGGGCCTACGCGCCACACAGTACGCTCACCCTATGGCGGTTCGACCGTGACGACGATCTTGATCATTGACGACGAACCGGGCGTTCGTGACCTGCTCCAAGACGCGTTGGGCAACGCCGGCTATCACGTCGAGTGCGCCACCAACGGCGCCGACGGACTCGACCAGCTACGACGTCGCACCGCTGACCTGTGCATCGTCGACATCAATATGCCCACGATGAACGGTTTCGAGTTCCTGGAGAAACTGAGAGCCCACGACGCGAAGACGCCCGTGCTCATGCTCACCGCGCGCGATTCGGGAGACGACGTCGAACGCGGACTTCGCGTGGGCGCCGACGACTACGTACGCAAGCCCTTCAGTCTGGAGGAGCTGTTGTTGCGCGTGGCGGCGATACTTCGTCGTACCGGCATCGACGAGAACGATGATCACGTCCTCACCTGTGGGCCACTCGTCATGAACATCGACCGACACGTCGTGACCCTCGACGCGAACGAGATCGAACTCTCGGCGACGGAGTTCCGCCTCCTGGAAGTCTTGCTCGAGCAACAAGACCGGGTGGTCACGCGTGAACAGTTGCTGCGTCAGGTGTGGAATATCGACTTCGACTCCGAGACTTCGGTCCTGGACACGTACATCTCGTACGTGCGACGCAAGGTCCACCACGACGACTTCGCGCCCATCACCACGATTCGAGGTGTGGGCTTCAAGCTGATGGATCCGGCCGCTCGCAAGTGAGGATTGCGACACGCCTCACCCTCCTCTTCGTACTCCTGACGTTGCTGGTGTCGTTCACCGTCGGCTGGTTCGCCGTCGCCATGAGTTCGAGGGCGCAGTACGCGACGCTCGACAGTTCGATCAACTCCGTCGTCAATAGCGGACTCCGCAATCCCAATACCGCACTCAACAACGCGCTCTACGTCGTCCAACGTGACGGCTACTCCTTGACCCTTGACGTGATCGACCCAACTGGAGGAGTAACGCAGGTGAACACGCCGACCGACGCGTTGAAACGTCACCCGACCGTCGCGAACGTGAGGGCGTCTCTCGCACGAGTGGTGAGCGTCGCCAATCTTCCGGGATTCCAAATACGTTCGCTCAACGTCGGCGGCGGTGACTATCTCGTCGTCGCGGGTTCGACGTCGGGAATCAAGAAACAGAATCAGCACTTAGCGTTGCTCGTCGCGAGCGCCGCGGTCGTGATCGCGCTGTTGGGGCTGGTGTTGGCGCGATCAGTGATGCGCCGTGACCTTCGATCGATGGAGCGGCTCATCGACTACGCCGGCGACGTGGCCGGTGGGGACGAGACGGGTCCGGCGCCGGCGAGCGAAGGCAGCCGGGACTTGAAGGAGTTGCGCGAGGCGCTCGTGATAATGGTCGACGCGCTACAAGAGCGCATCGCGCTCGAAGCACAGAACGCGAACGCCATGCAGCAGTTCATCGACGACGCGTCGCACGAACTACGCACGCCGCTCACCGTCGTCAAGGGCTACAACGAACTGCTCGCCAGCGGCCACGCGAGCGTGGAACAGCAGGTTCGTGCCGTGTCGCGGGTGCGAAGCGAGGTCGAGCGTATGGAAGAACTCGTCCGCGACCTTCTCCTGCTCGCCGAACTGCGCGAAGCTCCTCATCACGCCGAGAAGATGGTCGACCTGAGCGAGCTACTCACGACTCGCGTGGGTGAGTTCACTCTCGACCACCCGGAACGGTCGCTCACGAGCGTCATCGAAGAGGGAGTGACCCTTCGCGCTCGCGCCGACTTCGTCGACCGTCTCGTCAGCAACGCCTTCAACAACGTGCTGCGACACACCAAGAGTGACGCACCCCTGCGCGTGACGCTCGACGTCGACAACGGCGGAGCGTCGATCGTGATCGAAGACGGAGGACCGGGTCTGCCCGTCTACGGCGTTCGCCCCCAACGCTTTCAGCGATTCGACCTCTCACGTTCGCGTGAGACCGGCGGTTCGGGTCTCGGCATGAGCATCATGGCCGACGTGGCCGAGTCGCTCGGCGGCACGATGACGACGGCGCCGAGTTCCCTCGGCGGATTGGCCCTGCACTTCGTGTTGCCGCTCGGCGGGTCGACGAAGTCGAGCTCAGGGGGCTGAAGGGCTCTTCGCACGGACGTAGGCCTGTTGGACCTCCGCCAGGGCGCTGCGGTAGAGGTCCACGTGTTCGCCTAGTCGTTCGCCGCCGGCGTTCACCATCGCGATAAGGGTGTCGATGACGAGTGAGGCGCCGTCGAGGTCTGGGGGCGTCGCTCCCAGTCGCAGGGCCGCCACCTGGACGAGGACGAAGAGATGATTGCCAAGGATCGCCTCGACGGGCGCCGCGCGCAGGTACGCGATTTCGTCGTCTTCATTGAACTCGGACTCTGTTGGTTCGTCACTCACGCGAACCAACGTAGCGTTTGGTGGGTGGGCGCGAGTCGTACACCGCAGCCGGACGGCCGCCCCGCCGACCCGCCCCGGGTCTCCAACGACTCTGCTCGGTGGGGTCAGCGCGACCCAGGACGCCGGTCTGGTAACGTGGTTGGGCAGTTCAGCAAGCGAGGTTGGCTAGGCCAACGTCCACCCGGCCACGCACGTGCGTCCGGGTTTCAGGGAGTTTCGCGCCTCGCTTGCCGTGGCGACACCATAGTGGTGTCGCGAAGAGCAAGGAGTGAGTTATCGCAACAGTGCCTGGAGACCACCGCGTCAATGACCGTATCCGCGTCGACACCGTTCGCCTGATTGACCAAGAGGGTAATCAGCGCGGCGTGATGGCAACGCGCGACGCGTTGGCGTTGGCAAGAAGCCTCGATTTGGACTTGGTGGAGATTGCGCCGACTGCGCAACCACCGGTGTGCCGCATCATGGACTACGGCAAGTTCAAGTTCGACGAGGCTCAAAAAGCCAAGGAGTCTCGACGAAAGACCCTCAACGTGGGCGTCAAGGAGATGAAGTACCGCCCGAAGATCGGTGCGGGCGACTTCGACACCAAGACGCGCCTCGTGGAGAAGTTTTTGGGCGAGGGGCACAAGGTCAAGGTCACCATCATGTTTCGCGGTCGCGAGTCGGCCCACCCCGAGTTGGGCAAGAAGATTCTCGACCGCATCGTCGAGAAGCTCGAGGACGTTGCCAAAGTGGAGTCCGCACCCAAACTCGATGGTCGCAACATGATCATGGTGCTCGGTCCCGACAAGAAGTCCAGGGCCAAGAGTGTCGAAAGTACGAATGTAGTTGTCGGACAAGAAGAGTCGCCAGTAGGCGCAGAAGTTTCGCTAGAGGAGGGCTGAAATGCCAAAGATGAAGACAGACAGTGGTGCGAAGAAGCGCATCAGGGTCACGGGCAGCGGCAAGCTGCGGCGCCGCAAGGCGTTCCGTGGACACCTCATGGAGAAGAAGTCGTCGGTGCGCGCGCGCCGTCTCGGTCGCGAGACGGAAATCGCGCCGGGTTCCGTGAAGCACGTCAAGCGCATGTTGGGTCTGTAGAGAGAACGAGTTAGGAAAGAGGAAGTGCCATGGCACGAGTAAAGAGGGCCGTAAACGCCAAGAAGCACCACAAGGCAGTTCTCGAAGAGGCGAAGGGTTACTACGGCGATCGCAGCCGCACCTTTCGCAGCGCCAACCAAGCCGTCCAACACGCCGGGGTTTACGCGTTTCGAGACCGCCGTGCGCGCAAGGGCGAGATGCGCAAACTGTGGATTCAGCGCATCAACGCCGGCACCAGGTCGCACGGGATGAGCTACAGTCGCTTCATCGCGGGGCTCAACGCCGCGGGCATCGAAGTCGACCGTCGTATGTTGGCGGACCTGGCCGTGAACGACGCCGGCGCCTTCGGCGCGATTGTCGCGCAGGCTAACGCCGCACTGACGAAGTAGCCCGCTGATCGAGGCCTTGGGGTCGTCACACCAGCGAGTGCGTCGACTCCGACGTCTCGTCCAAAAGCGCTCCCTGCGATGGAGTGAGGGGATCTGCGTCCTCGAAGGCCCCGATCTCGTGATGGCGGCCCTTGACGCGTCGGCGGAGTTCGAGGCGATCTACGTCGATCCGACGCGTACGTCCGACGCAGACCTCGCTGAATTAGAGCGTCGTGCGATGACCAAGGGAGTACGGGTCTTCGCTCTGGCGCCCGGAGTGCTCGAACGTGTCGCCGACGCCGCGACGCCCCAGCCGGTCCTCGGTGCGGTGCGTCTGCCATTGGTCGACGTCGCGGCGATCCCGTGCCGCGGGCTGTTGATGGTCCTGCACGGCGTGCGCGACCCTGGCAACGCGGGCACGCTCATCCGATCCGCGGACGCCGCGGGGGCGAGTGGCGTCATCTTCACGGGCCACTCGGTGGACCCCTTCAACCCCAAGACCCTGCGCGCCAGTGCCGGCTCGATCTTCCACGTGCCCGTCGCGCTGGACGCGCTGAGCGTGACGCTGGACTCGTTCACGTCGCGAGGCGCGGCGTCCTACGCGACGGTCGTCCGTGGGGGCGTGAGCCATCGACTCGTCGACTTCACCAAACCCACCGTCGTGGTCATAGGCAACGAAGCAGACGGACTCGACGAAGCGGCGATCGCACTCTGTGACGGCGCCGTCACGATCGAAATGGCTGGAGTGAGTGAGTCACTCAACGCCGGGGTCGCGGGCTCGCTCATCGCGTTCGAGGCGCTCTGGCAGCGCGAAGACACGTCCCCAACGCCGCCAACCCCTAGCCTTTAGAGGTTATGACCACCTCACCACTCGAGAATCTCGCCGAGCAGACCACTGAGCTCCTCACCACGATCGAAGGACTGAGCACCCTGGACGCACTGCGAGAGGCGGAGGCGTCACTGACGGGAAAGCGTTCGGTTCTTTCGGGCCTGCAGAAGTCGCTCGGCTCCCTTGAGCCGGAGGAGCGAAAGGCCGCTGGGGCGCAGCTCCAAGAGGCCCGTCGTGTCGTCGAGTCGGCGCTCGAAGAACGTCGAAGGCTGCTCAATCGAGAAGCTCGACTCGCGTTGCTCGAAGCCGATCGGCTCGACCTCGGCGACGTCGTTCCGCGTGACGTGCGCTGGCCCCTTTCGATCGGACACCCAGGCCTCGTGGCGTTGACCCAACGCGAGCTCGAAGACGTCTTCGTAGGCATGGGCTTCACCGTCGCCGACGGTCCCGAGGTCGAGAGTGACTGGTTTAACTTCGAAGCCTTGAATATTCCGCCGGCCCACCCGGCGAGGGGCCTCTGGGACACTTTCTACGTCGACCTGGGCGAGCCCGAGACGGTCGTACTGCGTACGCACACGTCGCCGACCCAGATTCATCTCATGGAGCACGCGGTCGCGACGGACACGCTGCCGATCCACTCGGTGATGCCGGGACGCTGTTACCGACGCGACACGCCGGACGCGCGTCACCTCATGGGATTCCACCAGATCGAAGGGCTGGTCGTCGACCGCGGCATCTCCTTTGGCGACCTGGCGGGCGTGATCGAGACGTTTACTCGCGCCTACTTCGGCCCGGACATCGCGTCACGGCTTCGCCCGGGTTACTTCCCCTTCACCGAACCCTCCGCCGAGTTCGAAGTGACGTGCACCATCTGTCGTGGTGACGGGTGCCGTACGTGCTCCTTCACCGGCTGGATCGAACTGGGGGGCTGTGGGATGTTGGATCCCGCGGTGCTCGAGGCCGTGGGCATCGATGGTGACGAGTGGAGCGGTTTCGCCTTCGGCTTCGGCATCGACCGATGCGCGCAGATGCGCCACCAACTGGGTGACATGCGCGCGCTGATCGAGAACGACACACGATTCTTGGAGCAACTCTCGTGAAGGTCTCGTTGAACTGGCTGCAAGAGTTCGTCGACTTGCCCGAGTCCGTCGACCAACTCCGTGTAATCCTCGACGACCTCGGTCTCGTGGTCGACGGCGTGGAACACGTCGGTGAGGGGCTGAGCGACGTGGTCGTCGCCCGCGTGGATGAGATCCGTGCCATCGAGGGCGCCGATCGAATACGTCTCGTCGTCGTCGACGCCGGTCACGGCCCAGTCGAAATCGTCTGTGGGGCGATGAACTTCGTCGTGGGCAACCACGTGCCGTTAGCCCCCGTGGGCGCCGTGCTGCCCGGTGGTTTCGCGATCGCTGAGCGCACGATGCGCGGCGTGACGTCGCACGGGATGCTCTGTTCGTCGCGCGAGCTCGGCTTGGACGACGACCACCAAGGTCTGATGGTCCTCGACGAGCTCGTCGTACCTCGGGTCGGTGAGAAGCTTCTCGACGCCCTCAAGATCACCTTTGACGTCATCTTCGATCTCTCGATTGAAATAAATCGACCCGACGCATGGTCGGTGGAGGGCGTGGCGCGAGATCTCGCGACGAGGCTGGGTCGCACCCTGCGCGAGCCCGCCGTCGCCGACACCAACGATCCAACGCCGAGCGATTCGTTCGCCGCGGCAGGCATCGACGACCCCGACCTCTGCGGGCGTCTAAGCGTGTCGGTCCTTCGAAACGTGAAGGTCCGACCCTCACCCGCGTGGGTCGCGCAGCGACTAAAGAACGCCGGGATGCGACCGATCTCCAACGTCGTCGACGCTTCGAACTTCGTGATGCTGGAACTGGGCCAACCCACCCACCCCTACGACGCCGCGCACGTGGCAAAACGGACGCTTCGAGCCCGGCGCGCCCGAGACGGCGAGACCTTGACGACGCTCGACGGCGTCGAGCGCGAATTGGCGAAGGCCGGTCGCGGCCTCGGTGACACCGGTGAAGACTGCGTCATCGTCGACGGCGACGACCGAGTCTTAGGACTCGCGGGCGTGATGGGCGGCGCGGCCAGCGAGATCAACGACGACACGACCGACGTCCTCCTCGAGGCGGCCTTCTTCGATCCGATGACGATCGCGCGATCGTCGAAGCGCCACGGTCTGCGTAGTGAGGCGTCGAATCGCTTCGAGCGGGGCGTGGACCCACAGTTGGCCCTTCGCGCCGCGGCGCGCTTCGTGGAGATCCTCTCCCAGAGCGTGCCCGACCTCGTCTGGCTTTCGAACCCGCTCGACGTGTGGGGTAACGTGCCGACGCCGCCCACCATCTCACTTCGTGACGCCGACGTGCAGCGTCTTCTGGGCGTGCCCATCGATCGCGGCCAGGTCGCCACGCTCCTGCGCGGGCTGGGCTTTGACGTGAAAGAGAAGAAGCGGCGCCTGAAGGTGACCGCGCCCAGCTCGAGACTCGACGTACGTGAGGGCGATCTCGGACGGGCGGACGTGATCGAGGAGGTCGCTCGTCTCTTCAGTTATCGACGGCTGCCGCGACACAATCCGACCTGGCCCGAACTGGGCTATCTCACGGCACGTCAACAACTTCGCCGCCACGTGCGTGACGTGGTCGTCGACCTCGGCGTCACCGAGGCGTGGACGCCAACGTTGGGCAGCGACGAGGACTTCGACCTTTTGCACCCGGGGGTCGCGCGCGTCCGCGTAACGAATCCGCTGGCCTCGGACGAGGTGGTGCTTCGCGCGACGATGCTCACTGGGCTCGTTCGGGCCTGGGCTAAGAACTTTGAACGCGGCACCGGTGACGTAATCATCGGCGAGTTCGGCGTGGTCTTTCAGCATCCGAGCGTGGCGCTGACGCCGCGCGTGACGCGAGGTGGCGCGGGGGGATCGTTGGCGTTGGCGCTACCGGCCGAGAACGAGCGCCTGACCGTGGTGTTGGCGCGGCCTGAGGACGACGCGCGGAGCGCCGTGGCTCTGTGGAACGTACTCGCGCACCGACTTGGACTGGCGGACGTCGTGGTTCGTTCGACGAGTGAAGCGCCACGTGGGCTCCACCCGAGTAGGACGGCGGAGCTCGTCGACCGGACTTCGGGAGCGCAGCTCGGCTTCGTCGGCGAGGTGGACGCGGAGCTCGTCGACGCGATAGCGGCGGTGCCACCACCACGCCGCCTCGGGGTACTCGACGTCGATCTCGACGCGTTGGCCGACGTCCGCCTCGCCACGCGAGCTTCAACCTTCGTACGCGTCCCGAGCCGGTACCCCAGTGCGGTGATCGACCTCGCGTTCGTGACGCCTCGGCCGGTCAACGCCGGCGATCTGGCGTACTCGCTTCGTCAGGCCAGCGAACTCGTCGAGGAGGTCACTCTCTTTGACGTCTACGAAGGACCGAGCCTGCGAGAGGGAACGCGCAGCCTCGCCTACAACGTTCGACTGAGCTCCGAGGAACACACGCTCAGTGACGACGAGATCACGCGGGCTCGAGCGGCCCTCATCGAGATCGCCGCGTCGCTCGGCGCGGTGCTTCGCTAGGGGGACGCTATCGACTACGCCGAGACCGAGTTCGTCCCCCTCGGTGATCGAGGACGCCGTTACGAGAAGGACTTTCGTGTCCGACTGAGTGACGCCGACGAAAAAGGCCTCTTACGACTGGACGGTGTCGCGCGCTACCTCCAAGACGTCGGCACGGACGACTGGATCGAGACGGGTGCCTCGTCGGACATTGTCTGGATCGTCCGTCGCACCTCGATGCGCCACGTCACGGGAGCGCGCTGGCCACGGTACCTCGACGACGTGGCGTTGACGACGTGGTGCGGCGGCGTCGGCGCGGCGTGGGCCGAACGACGGACCAACTTCGTCTTCGACGGACAACTCCTCCTGGAGGTCGCGGCGCTGTGGGTACCCACCGACGTGACGGGCCACCCGGTGCGAGTGCGCCAAGACTTCTTCGATGTCTACGGCGAGGCGTGCCGTGAGCGAAAGATCTCCGGGCGGGTGTCGATCCCCATGATGCCCGACGACGCGACGTATCGGCCGTGGCCCCTTCGCGCGGCGGACTACGACATCGTGGGCCACGTGAACAACGCCGCCGTGTGGTTGGCCGTCAGTGAGGTGCTGACGACACCGTTGCACTACGTCAGCGTGACGCACCATCGTGCCCTCGAGCGCGGTGACGACGTGACGATGGCGATGGCTCCGGGGCGCCTGTGGCTCCTCGTGGACGGCGTGGTTCGTGTCTCGGTGGAGTACGCAGCGGACTAGGAGACGAGCGCGGGCTCGCGACTACTGGTGGCGAAGACGCAACCGATGATCACGAGGGGAAAGCCCACGAGGATGCCGGCGGTGAGCGGTTCGTGAAGTCCGACGACGCCCAAGACCACGGCGATCGCAGTGTTCACGTAGGTCACCACCGTGGCGCGCGTCGCTCCGACGTCTTTGACGAGTTCGAAGAAGACGAGGAACGCTCCCGCCGTGCAGACGACCGAGAGGACCGCGACGCTGCTCCAGGTCTCCGCGGAGACGTGCGTGGGGAGGTGAAAGAGGTCCCAAGGGATCCAACACAGCGCGACGAAGGCCGTCGCGCCGAGGACGACGGTGGGTCCGGGTACGTGCTTCAACTTTGTGGCGAGGATGATCGGTCCGATCGTGTAGCCAACGCACACGATCATCATGATCGCGATCCACGTGATCGTGCCTCCGTGCAGATCGAGGCCGACGAGAAACGCGACACCGAGAGCGCCGATGCCGAGGCCCAAATAGCGTCGGGGCGCGATGTGGCCCTCAGTTCGACGTATCCGCTGACCGATGACCGAGAAGAGTGGTACGCAGCAGATCAACAGACTCGTGAGCGAACTGGTGATGTGCCGCTCCGCCGTCGCCATCAGGTACCAGGGAACGCCGAACTCCACGACGCCAAAGATGGCGATCCACCTGAAATTCGTTCGGAGTGTTGGCATCTGCTTCTGCACGATCACGAGCGGCAAGAGCAAGAGGGCGGCGGGGCCCGTTCGCGCGAAGACCAAGACCCCGGGATCGAGCTGGCGGACAGCCACCCGAATGAGCAGGTAGGGGATACCCCAGATGACCGCCATTGCGAGAAAGTACGCCCAGCCCCTTCGTGACATGGGTAGAGCCTAGCCCGAGACAGGGAAACTTGCATTTTTGCTCTCCCGTGTGCATAAAATGACATATGCGCGTGGGAGTCATGGGAGCGACGGGATACGCCGGGTCGGAGGTCCTTCGACTCGCGGCGTCGCACCCCGACCTCGACGTCGTCGTAGCGAGTGGATCGTCCAGCGTAGGAAAGCGTGTCGCGGAACACACGCCCGCCCTCGCCGCCGCGTACCCCACCCTGATGGTTGAATCGTCAGAACGCGTCCTCGATGGTGATCTCGACGTCGTCTTCTTGGCGCTGCCCCACGGTGAGAGCCAAGCCTTCGTCCCCCGGCTGCTCGAACGCGGCGTGCAGGTCGTAGACCTCGGCGCTGACTTTCGTCTGAGGGACGCCGAGGAGTACGCGCGCTGGTACGGGCACGAACACAAGGCGAAGGGTCTCTTGGTCGACGCGGTGTACGGACTCGTCGAGCGTCATCGTGACGAACTTCGAAGCGCCACCCTCATCGCCGTACCTGGCTGCTACCCCACGGCGAGCGCTCTCGCCCTCGGCCCCTTCTGCGACCACGGACTGGTCGAGCGCGAGAACATCGTCGTGAACGCTCTGAGCGGCGCGTCAGGGGCGGGAAGGGCGACGAACGATCGTCTGCACTTCTCGCGCCTGGCCGGCAACGCCGAGGCCTACGGTCTCCTCACGCACCGCCACACGCCCGAGATGCAACAAGAGATCGGCGCGACGCTGCTCTTCACGCCCCACCTCGTGCCCGTGAGCCGAGGCATGCTGGTGAGTGCTTACGCGAGGGTGGCGTCAACGTCCTTCACCACCACGGACGCCCTGAATCTTCTCCGCTCGACCTACGCGGAGGATCCCTTCGTCGTCGTCGTCGACGACGCACCGACACTGAAGGATCCTCTGGGCAGCAATCTCTGCTTCGTGAGCGCGCGCGTTGACGAGCGGACGGGATGGCTGCTCGCGATGAGCTCACTCGACAATCTGACCAAGGGTGCCGCCGGCCAGGCGGTGCAGGCGTGGAACGTCGCGACCGGCCGCGACGAGACGCTCGGCCTGCCACTAGTGGGACTCACGCCGTGACGAGCTACGTGGTGAAGATCGGTGGCCACGCGCTCGACACGCTGCGCCCGGACTCGGACGTGCTCGTCGCGCTGGCGAGCGACGTCGCGGCGCTCCGCGAAGCGTCGACGAACGTCGTCGTCGTGCACGGCGGGGGACCGCAGATTCAGTCGTTGCTCGACGCCGTCGGACTCGAGAGTCGATTCCACGAGGGACTTCGAGTCACCGACGACGCCACGATGGAGATCGTCGCAATGGCGCTCGCGCAGGTGAACCTCCACGTCGTGGCGGCACTCAATCGAGCGGGACTCGCGAGTGTGGGCCTTACCGGCGCCGACCATTCACTCATGACGGCGTCGACGCTCGGGCCACCGTGGGGCCGCGCCGCGACCCTGCCCAAGGTCAACTGCGCCGTCATCGAGACGCTGTGGGCGAGCGACGTGACGCCGGTCGTCAGCTCCGTCGTCACCGATGAGCACGGCGAACTGGTGAACTGCAACGCGGACGCGGCGGCGGGCGCCCTCGCCGGTGCGTTGCACGCCACTGCGCTGGTCCTCTTGAGTGACGTCAGCCAGCTCCGTCGTGATCCGCTCGACGAGGGCACGTCGATGGAGCTCGTGACCAGTGATGACGTCGTGCGAATGATTGACCAGGGCGCGATCCTCGAAGGCATGCGACCCAAGATGAGCGCGGCGCTCGACGCCCTCGACGGGGGCGCGCGCCGCGTCTTCATGGCGAACGGCACGACGCCGCACGCTCTTCGCGACGCACTTTCAGGTTCGAGCAAACGGACGGAGGTCGTTCGATGACGGACCACTTCATAACCATCGATCAACTGAGCGACGCCAAGCTGTCGTCGATCTACAACTTGGCGACGTCACCCTTCGATGACGAGACGTTAAAGGGCCAGGGCGTCGCCCTCGTCTTCGAGCGGCCGAGTCTTCGTACGAGGGCGTCAAGCTCGTCGGCGGTACACGAGTTAGGCGGCTACGCCACGTTCTTCGGTGACGACGAGATCGGTCTCGATCGTCGCGAGTCGGCGGAGGACGTCGCGCGCACCATTGCCGAGATGTACGCGATCGCCGCGCTTCGAATTCGCCAGCACGGAGTCTTCGAGCGGATGCGCCAAGCGACCAGGGAACGACTCTCGCTGATCAACCTTCTCAGCGACGCGGCGCACCCCACGCAGGCCGTCGCCGACGTCCTCACCATCGCTGACGAGTTCAGTGACGGCGACGTCGGCGCGCTCGCGGGACTCGAAGTGGCGTACGTGGGCGACGCGACGAACGTCACGCGCTCGTTGGCCGTTGCACTACTGCGACTCGGCGTGAACGTGACCGTGGGCGCGCCCGAGGGCTATCAGCTCACGCCCGGAGGCGCCGAGGATCCGATGGCCGTGCGGGGCCCGGGAGTATTGCGCCTCACCGACAGCGCGCACGACGCCGTCGCGGGTGTCGACGCCGTCTACACCGACGCGTGGGTTTCGATGGGCTTTGAAGAAGAGTCGGCACGTCGACGCTTCGACCTCGCCGACTTTCAGGTGAACGCGACCTTGATGACGTTGGCGAAGGAACACGCGATCGTTATGCACTGTCTGCCGGCGCATCGTGGTGACGAGGTGACGAACGAAGTACTGGACGGCGAACGGTCGCGCGTCTGGCGACAGGTGTTTCACCGCCGCTCCGCGATGATTGGCGTATTGCGGTGGATAAAAGGAG
>DATKSO010000171.1:0-3892 GCA_035531635.1 Acidimicrobiales bacterium
CCTCTTGGTGGGGCTCATGGTGGGGCTAGTAAGAATCGAACTTACGACCTCGTCATTATCAGTGACGCGCTCTAACCGACTGAGCTATAGCCCCGCAGGGACACCAATCTACACCAGCGTCACGAGCACCTTACGAGCTCGGCGGGTCCCAAAACTTCGAGGACAAGGACTGACTGGCCGTGCCGAGGAGTGTCCCGTCGCGACTCCAGAGGTAGCCCGTTCCCTGCGCGAAACCCCCGGCGAGCGCGTGCATGTGGATCTCAATGAGGACCCACTCCGTAGGTACGAGCGACGCGACGCGAATCGTGTTGTCGAGGCTTCGGCCCATGGTGCTGCGTCCAAGCGGCTGCGTTACGCCACCCGAGACGAAGTCGCCGAAGATGGCGAGGGTCGCCGCCGAGGTCTCGAGGTGACTGGGTACTCGCGCCCACAACGCCGACACGGGTGACCCGGGCGCGCCGTCGAGTTCATCGAAGGGTCGACCCATGGCGACGCGAGTCTCCAAGTGGTTGAAGATCGAGTTGTCGAAGCGCCGCGGCATAATTCGGATTGGACAGTCATCGGGCGCGGCCACGTCGGGCATGGTCAGCCAAGGCGACGGTGAGGTGAGTTCGCCGGTGCCGAGCGCCGAGTTCACCGTGAGGATCTCTCGATCGTCCACGTACGTGGTGGCCCGACCTTGTGTGACCCGATTGCCCACGACCACGAGGTCCACCTTGACGAGGACCTCCTCGCCGAGCTGGGCGAAGGAGAGATAGTGCGCGGCGGCGTAGATGGTCGGTCGCCTGCTGGCCTCTTCCAGCGCCACGATGCCTGAGGCTAAGCCACAACCGCCGAAGAGGAACTTGCCCGGCGTCATGAGACGCTCGCTGACCCGAAAGTGCCACGTGGTCTCACTTACTCGTTCGATTCCTAAGAACTCCTTGACGTCCACGTGGGCTGAGGTTACTGGACGCCCCTCGTGGGTCACGCTGTTCGCGTCAGTGTCGGGGGCGCGAGCAGGCAGACTTGACGGGTGATTGATCCTCGGTTCGTCTACCTCGCGATGGTGCTCTCGGCAGTGGGCGGCTACGGCTACGTTCGCGACACACTACGCGGCACGACGTCGCCGAATCGAGTCACGTGGTCGCTCTGGGCCCTCGAAGGGATCCTCGCGTTCGGCGTCGAACTGCAACAACACGTGGGTTTGGCGTCGTGGATGACGTTGATGCTGGGCTTCATCCCGTGTGTCGTCGTGTTCGCGTCGTTCAAGAATCCGCGCAGCGCGTGGAAGATCGGTGCCTTCGATATCTTCTGTGGGTCGATCTCCCTCGCGGGTCTCGCCTTTTGGGCGTTCGTCAATGAGCCGACGATTGCCCTCGTCTCGTTCGTGTGCGCCGATCAGGTCGCGGCGCTGCCAACACTTCGAAAGTCCTGGCTCGCGCCGAGTACCGAATCGCCCTGGGCCTTCGTCATGGGGTGTCTCAACTGCGGCATCACGATCTTGACACTGAAGGTCTTCACCACCGAAGGCGCGCTCTTTCCGGGATGCATCGTGGTCACCGACTTCATCCTGGCGGTGATGATCATGACGAGGGTCGGACCTCGCGTTCGCGGCGAGTCGGTCGTTGCGTCGACCGCTGCGTCCTAAGTCATCAGGCAACGCCGAGACCGGAGCTGGACTCGAAGGGTCGAGAGCGTTACCGTGGCGTCGTGGCCGCGTTGTTGCCCTTCGACCTGCATCCCTTCGTCATCGCCGCGCTCCTCGCGGCCGCCACGGCCCACCATTTTTTAGTGTCCTCACCGCGCCAACGCTCGTTGGCCCGTTACGCGCTGCTCGTGTTCTTGATCGTGACGATCTGGCCGATCGGCGACGTCGCCGCGAAGGTCTCGCTCAGCGTCGCCACCGGTCAACGTCTGGTCATCATGCTGCTCGTGGCGCCCCTGTTGTTACTGAGCCTCCCCACGACGACGCTCGCGCGCCTCACCCGACCGGCACCCGTGGACTTCGCGATCCGAAAGCTCGCGCACCCCGGACTCGCGATCGCCGTCGTGACGCTGGTCGGCACGGCGACGCTGATCGCGCCCGTCGTCGATTGGGGGGCGCGCTCCGAGGTCGCGCGAGACCTGATCCTCGTGGTGGTCCTCGGCGTCGGGGTCCTGCTCTGGATTCCCGCGCTCGCCGTGATGCCCGGGACGCGCCGGCTCTCACCGGTGGCGCGGGCGGGCTACGTCTTTGGCTCCGCGCTCGTCGTCACGAGTCTCTCGTTCGTATGGATCTTCGCGCGCCACCCTTTGTACCCGGGACTACACGATCAGTACGCGTTGCTCCACATGACGCCCCTCTTCGATCAGCAGCTCGCGGGATTCGTCGCCAAATTCGGGTGCTACCTACCGATGGGCTGGGTGGCGTTCGTCATCTTCGCCCACGCGGACAACCAGGGCGTCGCGGTGGAAGAAACCCCGCTGTACTGGGCCGACGTCGAACGCGAGCTGCTGCGCCTCGATCGCCAGCGTGCACGCGCGCTGGCGCGCCAACGCCCTAGTCCGTGAGCCTTTTGGTAGAATGGACTCCCCGCGGGGATGTAGCTCAGTTGGTAGAGCGCGGGCTTTGCAAGCCTGAGGTCGTGGGTTCGATCCCCATCGTCTCCACTACGTGCCGCGGTCACGGCGAGCCGTGACCGCGGCGTACCTACTTCGTGGACGTCTCTTGGTAGTGCTCTCGCCAGATCACGCGATAGATCCGGGTCTTACGGGGTATCGAACGAAGCCCCGGAATGAAGGGCACGAGGAGCAACAGCACCGACAGCGCCATCATGAGACCCCAGACGAGCACGTCCGCGTTGGCACTGGCGTTGAACGGCGCGATTTGATACCAGAAGGTGTACAGCCACAGCCACGCTTGGCCGGGGTAGTTGCCCGTCTCGTTCATCATGCCCCACTGGTTTCCCGTAAGGTGCTGTTCGTGGGCGAGTCCACTGAGGTAGCTTCCGTCGGCCAAGAACAAGAGGGGCAGCGTGAAGTCGGTGGTGTAGAACCCGGACTGCGTGACGAGCGCCTGGTCCAACGCGCCGGTGCGCGCCATCGAGGTGAGGTCGTTGATGAAGACCGGCACGGGACCCGCGTTCGTGGTGTTGACCACGACTTGGCCGTTGACGAACTTGAGGTGGCTCGAGGCCTTCGTGTAACTCGCCAACCAACCGGCGCGCGTACTGGTGGACGCCGACTTCCACTGTTGCAAGTCGGCGGTCAAGGTGGGCTGATCGGGAAGGGACTTCAGGGGATTGATGACGAAGTCGCGTGCGGTGTTGATCGGGATGCGCGCGCCGACCCACTTGGCGAGCTCGAGGGGACCGAGTTTCTGTCCCACCGAGGCGGTGTTGTAGGGCGCGCCGTACTGCGCCGACGTCGATGTCTGATTCAACTCACTGAAGGCGGTCATCGCGAAGTCCACCGGCGTGGCGTTCGACCAAGTCTTGACCGTGACGGCGGGCTCGTCGGGTGAGCCGAAGACGACGGCGAGGACGATCGTGAGAAGACCAACGACGACCAGGGCGATCGTACCCTCCTTGATGATGTCGTACGGGCTGTAGCCACCCTTCCACGGGGCAACGTCGACGTCGGGGCGAAAGCGCTTGGTTCTCACGCGTCCACCTTCGCGTTCTCTTCAAAGGGCGGGACGACGCCCTTCACGCGTACGAGAAGGACGTGCAGTGCGGTCAAGACGACTGCCGCGAGCGGCAAGAGCACGATGTGCCACATCAACATCTGACCCATGTTGAGAACGTTGAAGTAGGCACCCGCTCCGGTGGCGTTGATGCCGTCCTTGGCTTGGGTGGAGATCCACTGCGAGTCGAAGTTGGACTGACTGACGTAGCCGGTGAAGCCGGCCGCGATCGACGTCAAGAACGTT
>DATKSO010000172.1:0-2291 GCA_035531635.1 Acidimicrobiales bacterium
TCACCTCGTAGGTCGATTCGAGACGAGTCACGGCCTGCTCGAGCAACTGGGGCGAGGCGGACAAGTACCAATACGTGGACGACGGATTGACGTGACCCATGTAGGTCGACAGCGACGGCAAGAGCGCACGAACGTCGGCGCCTTCGTCGTGCCATCTCGTGAGCACGTTGACGCAAAACGTGTGGCGCGCGTCGTGGATGCGAACGTGACCCGACGGCGGGGGCGCTATGGGGACCTTGTCGACCAGCGCGCGAAAGTCGGTGCGAAACCTATGGTAGGGAACACGCTCGCCCGTCTCGAAGAGAAAGAAGGCCGAACTGGTCGCTCGTGGCATCAAGTGCTCGCGCCGTCGCTCGTAAGAGCGAAGCGCCGCCAGACAGGTTGGATGCAGTGGCACTTCGCGGGACCGGTCGAACTTCGAGTGACGAATGATGACGACACCATCGCTGAGGTTCACGTCGCCGCGATCCAGGCTCAGGGCTTCGCCGATACGCAGCCCGCTCGCGAAGAGCAGGCCGAGGATGGCCTCGGTCGTCACGGCACGTAGCTCGGGTGACAGTTCTCGAGCGGCGCCCATCAGGGACCACGCCTCCTTAGACGAATACAGATAGGGGGTGCGTCGTTGGTTGCCGTAGGAGAGCAGGTGCATCGGCGGAACGGTGGTTCGTGGATCGAACGCCTGGAGATAGCGGGCAAAGCCCCGCACGGCGCTTAGTCGCTGCGCGTGATAGATCGCACCACAGTTCGTAGGCTGCGTCGCCCAGACGAGGGCCAGTTCGGTCGTGACCACGTCTTCTTTTCGTTCGTCGCAGTAGTCCACGAAGTGGCCGAGCCAACGCCCAGCGTTAGTGAGGGCGTAACCGAACCCGCGACGGAGGTCGAGGTAGTCGACCAAGTGTTGGCGCAGCGACGTCACGACGGACTCACGAGCGACGCGTGTGTCGAGGCGCCCGGCCAGGGCTGCGCCGCGCGAACCAGCGTGGCGTGATCGGCCCTGGCGTAGACACTGGTCGTCGCGACATCTTCGTGGCGCAGTACCTGAGCAATGTCGCTCAAGTTCGAACCCGCGCGCAAGAGGTGTCTCGCGGCGCTGTGGCGAAGCGCGTGCGCTGCGAACTCGGGAATTTGAACTCGCCGACACGTGGCGGCGACCATCCCCGACACGCCGGTGCTCGTCAGGGGACCTAATGGCGCGACCAGTCGGCAAAAGACGTAGCGATGCGCGCAGGGCGGGCGCCCTGTCGCCAACCACGCGGCGAGAGCCTCACCGACGTCGACGGGTAGTGGTAGGCGGTCGAGACGTGGCCCCTTGCCGCGCACCGTCATCTCAGCGCGGCGCCAGTCGATATCCGAGAGTTCCATCGTGGCTACTTCCTTTGCGCGCAGTCCGAGACGGGCGAGCACGCTCAAAATGGCGAAGTTCCGTGAACCCGCGGCCGTGGTTTGATCACAACTCTCGAGCAACCGGAGAACGTCGCTTGGCGCGACGTCTTTAGCAAGCGACGACCGGCCAACGTTGGCGACTGCGGGTATGGCGTTTGCGAGATTGACTTTCGTCAAACCTCGCAAAAAGCAGTAGCGCAGGAACGCCCGCAGGCCGGTCACCACGGGACCCGGCACGAAGTGACGGCATTCGTCGCTGAGGAAACGCAAGACTCGCTCGACGTTCAGATGCCCGAGACGAGCAACTGGATTGTCGTCGACGAACCTTCGCGCCACGAAGGCGTAGTCACGCGCGGTGCTTCGAGCGAGACCCCGCTCTTCGATCAGGTACTCGTTAAAGTTCGCGAGAATATCGGCGTTGGCCGAATGGCGAACCAACCGCGCCCCGGGAATCACCCCACAGGCTCGCAGGTAGCTCAGCAGGGGGGCCACGCCTTTGCCCGTAATCAGTCGAACGTAGCCTTCGCCCGTTCGCGCTTGTAAGAACTCGTCAACAAGCGCCGATGTGAAATCGATCAGGTCGAGATTGTGTGCCTCCAGCCAACGACTCACGTGGGCAAGCAATTCGACGTGGTGACACACCGAGTCCCTTCGGTAGCCATCTCCCTCAAGCGATGCTATGAATCCGTCAACGTAACCAGCCAGCGAGCCCGTCACCTTCACCATTGATAGATCTCGAGTCATACTTCCTCCTCACTCAAACTGCACTTGAGAAGGAATCTTTAACTGACTCAGGTCGCCAGGATTATGCGGAAAACTTCTGCTCGATCTGTGTCAAACAAAGGGCTCTCGTGGCCGTTTCCACATAATCAGGGTTTCTCCATAATCCCAGTTATGGAGAATTCTCC
>DATKSO010000173.1:0-4133 GCA_035531635.1 Acidimicrobiales bacterium
AGAAGAGTAGAGCAAAGACCGTCAAGTCGAGTATCGGCGTGCTCGGCGCGTTGGCGACCATCATCTCCGTATGGTGGTTCGCCCTTCGTCCTCGTCGTGACAAGGACGAGTCGTCGGCCCAAGAGTAGGTTGAGTATTCGCCGGTCCCGATAGGTTGGATGGTCATGGCGTTGGCTTCGTTGGCTCCACTGCGGCACCGAAGTTTCGCTCTCGCGATGACCTCGTCGTTCGTCTCCTCGACGGGGACGTGGATGCAGAGCGTGGCGCTTGGCATCTATCTCACCGAGACCACGAAGAATCCCCTCTGGCTCGGACTCCTGACGGTCGCCGCGTGGACGCCGGCCATCATCGGCTCACCGATTGGCGGCGTCGTCGCCGATCGGTGGAGTCGACAGCGTTGGATTCAGCTCAACAACTTGATCATGGCGGCCACCGCGAGCGCACTCGCTGTCGCGGCGTTAACGCACCACCTCTCGCCCTCGCTGGCCTGTTACCTCGCGGTCGCCGAGGGTCTCTGCGGCTCGGCGTCGTGGGCGGCGTGGCAGTCATTGTTGCCCGACCTCGTCGACAGCGACGAAGTCCTCGCCGCGGTGTCGCTGTCGTCGGCCCAGTTCAACTTGGGTCGCATCATTGGACCCGTCTGCGCGTCACTCGCGCTCGTGCTTGGATCCGTCGGTCTCTGTTTTGCGCTGAACGCCGCCTCGTTCGTCTTCGTCCTCATCGTCTTCTCCTTCGTTCGCACCCCGCCCAGAGAGAGGAACACCACCAAGGTCCGCTTCTTCGCCGAGACCTGGCACGGCGCGAAGCGCGCGTGGAGCGTGAAGGGCTGTCGAAATCCCATACTGGCAATTGGGACGGTCGCCGTCATCGCGAGTCCCTTTATCGCGCTCGTGCCCGCCATGGCCATCATCGTGTTGCACTCGGGTCGCGTCGGCACGACGTGGTTGGTCACGGCCCAAGGGGTGGGCGCGGTCGTCGCGGCGTTGACGTTGCCCACCATCGCCAAACGAACCTCGCGACTCAGGGTTCTCCGGGGCTCGATTGGTTGCGTCACCGTGGCGCTCGCGTTGTACGCGGTCGCGCCTAACCTCGTGAGCGCGATGGTCGCGATGGTGGTCCTCGGCGGTGCGTACATGGGTACGCTCACGGGGCTGAACACCTCGGTCCAAGTTCACGCCCCGCGCGCGGAACGTTCGAGGATCCTTTCCCTCTATACCCTCTCGCTGTCGATGTTTTATCCGCTCGGAGCCTTCGTACAGGCCGACCTGGCGAAGAGTTTCGGCGTTCGCCACGTCACGCTCGTCGCGTCGGGATTGCTCCTGCTCGTCCTCGTGGGCCTAAAGTTTTTTAACCCGGCGTTCTGGAGCGAAATGGGTGCGCCCACGACGCGACCGGCGGTTTTACTGGCAGACTAGAGCCATGCCCTTTGTCGCCATAAACCCAGCCACGGAACAAGTGATCTCCGAGATCGCGAATCACACCCCGAAAGAGATCGATCAGGTGCTCGACATCGCCTCCGTCGCGTTCGCGAGTTGGAAGACTCTGTCCTTCGCCGAGCGCGGCCGGTGCATGAAGAGCGCGGCGGATCTCCTCGACAGTGAGATTCCCGTCGTCGCCGAGCTCATGACGAGTGAAATGGGCAAGACGTTCGCCGCCGCCAAGGGTGAAGCAATGAAGTGCGTGATGACGATGCGCTACTTCGCCGAGCACACCGAGTCGATGCTGCGAGAAGAGAGTCTGGCGACCATCGGATCACGAAGCGGCGTTCGATTCGACCCGATCGGCGTGATCTTCTCGGTGATGCCGTGGAACTTCCCGTTGTGGCAGGTCGTGCGCCAGGCCGTCCCGACGATCATGGCCGGCAACGTGGTGGTCTTCAAACACGCGTCGAACCTTCCCGGGTGCGCCAGCTATCTCGAGGATCTCTTCATTCGCGCGGGCTTCATGCCCGGCGTCCTCAGCACCACCTTCGTTGGGCACGGCGCGGTCGCCGACATCATTGGCGATTCGCGCGTCGTCGCGGTGTCGTTGACGGGTTCGGACCGTGCGGGTCGATCAGTGGGCGAACTGGCGGGCAAGCATCTGAAGAAGTGCGTCCTCGAACTTGGAGGGTCCGACCCCTTCATCGTCGCGAGTTCAGCGGACATGGAACGAACGGTGCCGATGGCCGTCACGGCGCGAATTCAAAACAACGGACAGGCGTGCATTGCCTCGAAGCGTTTCATCGTCGTACGCGACCGGGCCGATGAGTTCCTCGAGCTCTACGCGGCGGCGATGGGTGCCGTCCGCATGGGTGACCCGATGGACCCCGCGACCGAACTCGGACCCTTGGTGTCGAAGGGTCAGCGCGATGAACTCGCGGCCCAGGTCTCGTCCTCACTCGACAAGGGTGCGACGGCACTGGCCGGTGGCTTCGTGCCCGATCAAACGGGTTGGTACTATCCGGCGACGGTTCTCACGAACGTGCCGCGCGACTCGCGCGCCGGTTGCGAGGAGCTCTTCGGGCCCGTCGCGGTGGTGTTGGTGGCGGACGATCTGGCCGACGCGATCCGGGTCGCCAACGATACGCCGTGGGGACTCGGTGGTGCGGTGTGGGCAACGGACGCGAACGAGATTGACGAAGCGATCGCCGGGCTCGACGTGGGTACGGTCTTCGCGAACGCCATCGTGGCCTCGATGAACGAGTTGCCCTTTGGCGGTACGAAGCAGTCGGGCTTCGGGCGTGAACTCTCGGCATTCGGCGCGCGCGAGTTCACGAACCAGAAGTCCTTCTTCGTGGCATGACCGAGCAGTACTACTTCGACCACGCCGCGTCGGCGCCGCGCCGTGACGAGGTCACCGAGGCCATGGCGCGCTGGCAGCGTGGGGTCGTGGGCAATCCCTCCGGGAGTCACCGCGCCGCTCGTGAGGCTCGGCGGGCCGTGGAAGAAGCGCGCGACGTCGTGGCGGACTTCGTCGGCGCCAAGCCGGGCGGCGTCATCTTCACCGCCGGTGGCACCGAGTCCTGTCAACTGGCGATTGTCGGCGTGACCAATCGTCACCGTCGCTCACACGCACACTCCGAGATCGTGATCTCGACGATCGAACACCACGCCGTCTCGGACGCGGCCGAGATGATGGCGCGTGACTACGACGACGTGCGCGTGCGCTACGTCGACGTCGACGCCGAAGGCGTCGTGGACCTCGACGCCCTCCACGAGGTCGTGAGCGACGACACGGCGATCGTCAGCGTCATGGCGGTGAACAACGAAACGGGCATCCGCCAACCCCTCGACGGAGTGAACGCCGTGGCGAAGACCGTCATCGCGGGCGGCGTGACGACGCACACCGACGCCGTCGCGGCCGCACCGTGGTTGAATCTGCCCACGATCACGGCGACGTCGGACATGATCTCCATCTGCGCGCACAAGCTCGGGGGTCCCGTCAACGCGGGCGCCCTCGTCCTTCGCGGCGAGATCGGTCTGGACGCGGTGACGCCCGGCGGGGGACAGGAGCGAGGTCGTCGCGGGGGCACCGTCGACGTCGCCGCCGCCGTCGGTCTGGCGACGGCGCTTCGCGTCGCCAAGGACGAGCTGACCGACGTCACCGATCGCGTGCTCGACTACCAGTACAAGTTGACCGCCGCGCTGAGCTTCTTGCCGGGCTGCGCGATCACCGCGCCCGGAGCGACGCGCGTGCCCGGCACGGTGCACGTGACCTTCGAAGGTCTCGCCAGTGACGAGCTGCTCTTCTTGCTGGACCAAGAGGGCGTCTGCGCGTCCGCGGCGGCGAGCTGCTCCAGTGGCGCCGCGACCCAGAGCCACGTTCTCGCCGCCATGGGCGTCTCGCCCGAGCGCGCTCGAGGCTCCGTTCGCTTCTCGATGGGCGCGGAAACCACCGACCACGACGTCGACGCGCTGATCGGGATTGTCTCCTCGGTGGTCTACCGACTGAGAGCCGAGGCGTAACGAGCGCTTCGCCTGGCAGACTAGGCAGGTGAAAGTACTCGTAGCGATGAGTGGCGGCGTCGATTCGTCGGTAGCGGCTGGGCTCTTGATCGAACAGGGCCACGAGGTCGTGGGCGCGACCTTGAAACTCTGGGGCGGCGTCTCGGATTCGGGGTGCTGTTCGGTGGCGGACGTCGACGACGCGCG
>DATKSO010000174.1:0-5020 GCA_035531635.1 Acidimicrobiales bacterium
GGAGTGGGACTCGAACCCACACACCCTCTCGAGTAAAGGCTTTTGAGGCCTCCGCGTCTGCCGATTCCGCCATCCGGGCTGCGGCGACCACGGTAGCAGTAACCGTAAGGTGGCGGTGGTGGACGCGACGCTCTATCGACACGACGTCCGGCTCGCCCACGTCCTGCAGGGAGGCGCACAACGCCACGAAGGGCGAAGCCGACTGTACCTAGTACTTCGTGACGCCGACGGCGCCGGCGTGGGCGAAGTCGCTCCCCAACCCGTTTCTTTGAACGGCGACCCCGGCCTCAAATCCGTGATTGACGAACTTCGTGACGTGGTCCTGCCCCAGTTGAGCGCCATTAGCTCTCGAGAGGGCGCCGCGCCATCGTGGACTCGGATGAGTCGATTCGCGGCGCCGCGCGAGGCGAGCGCGACCGCGCTCGCGCTCGTCGAAATGGCGCTGCTCCACCGCGAGCTCAAGATGGAAAAGTGCCGACTCGATGAACTATGGCCGAGCCAGTCCGCGCTGCGACTCCAGCGCTCCGTGTCCCTCGTGGACGACGAAGCGTGGCCCGCGCTCAAGGGCGTCGCGCGTCTTCGGGCCAAAGTAACGCCGGGTCTGCTCGCGCCGCGCTCGCTCGAGCGCCTGGCGGCATCGTCTCTGCCGGTGGTCTTGGACTTCAACGCCACCGCGTCGAGCGCTGAAGACGTGCTCGGCGTCTTGGAGCAGGTGCGACTGGTCGCCACGGTCGTCGCGGTCGAGCAGCCCTTCCTCGTTGGCAACTTGACCGATACGGCTCGCCTCAGCGAGCGACTCGACGTGATGATCTCCCTGGACGAGGGCGTGCGCTCGCTGCGTGACGTCGAACAGATAGCGCGCTACGGTGCCGCGAAGCTGGTCTGCGTCAAGCCGGCGCGCGTGGGCGGACTCGCTAACGCGCGCACGCTCATCGCGCGCGCGCGCGTGCTAGGACTCGAGGCCTACGTGGGGGGGTTCTTTGAATCGCCGTACGCGCGTCAGGCGAATCGCGTACTGGCCGAGCACAGCGTTACCGAGCCCAGCGACGTCGGAGACGTTGACGTTGCGGGCGAAGACCTAAAGGTGGTGACGACCGAGACGGGCTTTGGATTGGACGTGGATGAAGACTTTTTAAGGACGCGCACGACGAGAATCTTCACGACGGGAACCGAGACTTAGAATCCGGCCATGGGTTCTCGCCTCGTCAAACGTCGCCTCGACGACCTTCAGCGCCAACTCGGACAAGCGCGTGAGAGTCTGCACGTCCTCGAAGAGCAAGTCGCAGTGTGGAACGACGCTCTCGACGACGCGCGCATACGCGCTCTGGTGTCAGAAACACCACTGCAGACGAAGGAATACGATGAACTGTCGCGGCACGTCGCGGCCGCCAGCGCGGAGATGGAGCGTCGTTCTCGAGAGGTACGAGAGCTCGTCGTCGCGCGCGACGAACTACTACGCGAGTGGACCCCGAAGGACGACAATGGATAAGCGCGTCGTCATCGCCGATGATGAGTCCATCATCCGCCTCGACCTCAAGGAGATTCTCGAGGGTGACGGCTACCTCGTGGTGGGCGAAGCGGCCCGTGGGGACGACGCGCTGTCGATGATTCGCCTTCATGAACCGGACTTGGCACTGCTCGACATCAAAATGCCCGGACTCGACGGCATTGAAGTCGCTCGCGCCATCAAGGGTTCCAAGACGCAGGTGGTCTTGCTCACGGCCTTTAGCCAACGCTCGCTCATCGAAAGCGCTCGCGACGCTGGTGTGGTGGCCTATCTCGTCAAGCCGTTTCGATCGAGCGAGATCTTGCCGAAATTGGCGTCGATCTTGAGTCCGTCCTTCGCCGCCGACGTCCACGGCGCCGACTCACCCACCGTCGAGGACAAGATTGAGACGCGTGAAATCGTCCAACGCGCCAAGGAGCAATTAATGCGTGATCGCGGGTTCGACGAGCCCACCGCGTTCGAGGTCATCCAGCAGTCCGCGATGAGGGGTCGTGTTCGCATGCGCGACATCGCCCAACAGATTCTGCGAGGCGAGTTCGTTGGCTAACGAATCAGATCAGCGGCCGTTGTTGCTGTTGGACGGTATGTCGTTGGCTTTTCGCGCGTATTTTGCCCTCTCGTCAGAGATTCAGACGTCATCGGGACTGGTCACCAACGCGCTGCACGGCTTTGCCACGATGCTCATCTCTTTGGTCAAGACCCAAAACCCGCGCGCCCTCGCCGTCGCTTTTGACCTACCGGGGGGAACGTTCCGTGACGCGTTGACCGAGGACTACAAGGGCGGCCGCGCGGCGACGCCCGAGGATCTCGAACCGCAGTTCGATCTGATCCGCACCATGTGCGAGGCGCTTCACATTCCGGTGCTGGGTGTACCAGGCTTCGAGGCCGACGACGTGCTCGCGACGCTGGCGACCTGGGGCCGCGACCAATCGATTCCGGTCATCGTCGTCACGGGCGACCGCGACACCTTCCAACTCGTCGAAGACCCCTTCGTCAAGGTCCTCTACAACCGCCGCGGCGTGTCGGACTACTCGCTCTACGACGAAGCGGGCATTATCGAACGCTGTGGCATCGAACCGGGGCGCTATCCGCTGCTGGCCGCACTTCGCGGGGACGCCTCGGACAACTTGCCGGGCGTGCCGGGTGTGGGGGAGAAGACTGCCGCCAAGCTCTTCGCCCAGTACGCGGACATGGACGAGCTCTATCAGCATCTCGATGATCTGACGCCGAAGTTGCGAGAGAACCTCGCCACCTTTGAAGAGCGAGCCCGCAACAACGAGAAGGTCATGTGGCTCGTCCGTGACGTCCCCCTCGATTTCACGATCGATCACCTGGTGTTAGGCGGTTGGCACATCGGGGAGGTTCACGCCTTCTTTGACCGCTTTGAGATGAACTCCGTGCGTTCGCGAGTGGACCGGTTGATGAACGAGGGCCTCTTAGGTCAGTCCGGCGACGCCGCGCCCAGCCCTTCGCGCTCGTCGCGCGCCGAGTCTGAACCCAGCGTGCGCGCCGCCTCGTTGAGCGACGTCCTGGCGTCGCCTTCGCCCACGGTCGCCGTGGCCGGGGAGCGCGTGGCGCTCTACGACGCGTCAAGCGCCACGCTGGCTCTGGGTACCGTGACCGAGTTGCTCCGCGACGTAGGAACCAAGAGCCTGGCCGGGCACGACGTGAAAGAGCTCTATCGCCTGGCCGAAGAGCGTGGCGTGCACCTGAGCGACCCCGCCGACGACACGTCGATTATGGCGTTCTTGATCGACGCGGTCAGCGGTCACTACGACCTGGCCAACGTGGCCGAACGCTTCTTGGGCGAGTCGATCTCGAGTGACGCGCCCTCACTCTTTGGCGTCTCGAGCGACGAGACCTTGACTCGTGACGTCCAGGTGGTGGCGCGGCTGCGTGAGCACCTGAGCGAAGAGATCACACGTTGGGAGCTGAACTTCATCTACGAAAAGGTCGAGTTGCCGTTGGTCGCGGTGCTCGGGCGAATGGAGGCCCGCGGCATTCGCGTCGACGTCGAGCTTTTGCGAACGATTAGCGACGAGTTCACCAGCGAAGCCGCCGCTCTCGACGAGGAGATCCAAAATATCGCGGGCCATCCCTTCAAGGTCAATTCGCCCCAGCAACTCCAAGTCGTGCTCTTCGAGGAGCTTGGTCTCAAGCCCACCAAGAAGATCAAGTCGGGTTTTTCGACCGACGCGACGAGTCTCGAGGCCATCGTCGAAGAACATCCCATCGTCGCCAAGATTCTGCGTTTTCGTGAGATCGAGAAGCTTCGCTCCACGTACGGAGCGCCCCTTATCGGCGCGATCGCCTCCGACGGACGCATCCACGCGTCCTTCAACCAGACCGTCGCGCGCACTGGACGACTGTCATCGGAGAACCCCAACCTGCACAACATCCCCGTTCGTTCGAGTGAGGGTCGCCGTCTTCGCTACGCCTTCTTGCCGAGCGAAGGCTGGTCCCTCGCCGTGTCGGACTACAACCAGATCGAACTGCGGATCTTGGCGCACCTGTCAAAGGATGAGGGACTTCTGCGGGCCTTCGACGGGCACCAAGACGTGCACCGAATCATCGCGGCCTCCGTCTTTGGCGTGGCGCCCGACGAGGTCACCTACGAGCAGCGCGAGCAGGCCAAGGCCGTCTCCTACGGCCTGGCCTACGGCATGGAGGCCTTCGGCCTCAGTCAGCGGCTGGGAATCTCGGTCGCCGAGGCCAAGGGGATCATGGATCGCTACTTCGAGGGATTCCCTAGTCTGCGCGCCTACATGGATCGCACGATCAACGAAGTTCGAAACGCCGGCTACTCGCGTACTGAATTCGGCCGGATACGCCCTTTCCCGGACCTCGCGACGGCCGTGGGCCCCCAGCGACAGGCGGCCGAGCGTCAGGCGATGAACGCGGGCATCCAGGGCCTCGCGGCCGACATCTTCAAGTCGGCCCTCGTGCGATTGGATCACGCGCTGCGCGAGGCCGAGCTCGAGGCGCGCCTCATCTTGCAGGTCCACGACGAGGTACTCGTCGAGGCGCCCCCGAGCGAACGCGACCGAGTCAGCGAAATCATCATTGACTCTTTAACCAACGCGGCGAGCCTGCGAGTGCCTCTCGAGGTCAGTTTGAACTGGGGCGAGAACTGGGCGGCGGCCAAGGGTTGAATCCCTGAGTGCTAGGGTGTTCCCCTGGGCTGACACCGGTGGCCCAGCCTCATCGTCTAGTCAGGCCCCGGTGTGGTCGAACAAAGGTAGTACGAATGTCGGACGGCTCCAGCCTCCTCTCCACCCAGCAGATGGGCACTTTTGACGCCGAGGGAAACTACGTTCCTCGAATCATCACCGAAGACAACTTGGTCGGCACTGACCTCGCCACGTTGGTGGGCGACAGCGTCCTCGAATTCGAAGACGGTGACCTGGTCACCGGGACGGTGGTCAAGATCGACCACGACGAGGTGCTCCTCGACATCGGCTTTAAATCTGAAGGGGTCATCCCCTCACGCGAGCTCTCGATCCGCAACGACGT
>DATKSO010000175.1:0-9974 GCA_035531635.1 Acidimicrobiales bacterium
ACTATAACAGGAACTACCCTGTATATCGCCGATAATGTTCGTTATGTAAAGTTACAAAGTGAGCGATTGGACTAGGTCCATCGCTCAGCTTTCAATGAAACACTGCCCTACAGGGTCCGCTCGCTAGTTTTTAAGTACTCCATGCAAGCGAACGTCACCCTCAAGCCGCGTGAATTTGTAATGGCATTGTCATCTACGGCGGCCGGTGGATTCGTCGGAACGTTACTTCGAGATGTTCTCACGCGTCTCGAACACCTTCCGTCACCAACTTCGAACTTCGTCTCGTGGCCCCAAGAGATTCCTTGGATGCTGTTGGCCATCAATTTTCTCGGCGTCTTCTTCGCCACGCGCCTCCTACGTGGACCGCTGCGCGCTCACGATCCCAACGACCTGACGCGACTCCTCATCATCACCGGGTTCTTCGGGGGCTTAACCTCGTACTCGGGGCTCTTCGTCGATCTGGCGGCAATCTGGCACCTTTGTATTGGTGGGGCCATTGGCGTGGCTCTAGGGGCAGTCCTGAGCGGCGTTCTCGCGGCGTGGCTCGGACTCTTAAGGCGTCGCCGATGACGTTGCTGCTCGTCTCGATCTTTGGCGCACTGGGTTGCGTCGTTCGCTACCTTCTCGAGTACGCCGTCCGTCGCCGCCATCCAACGAATCGCCCTTGGGCGACCGTCGCGGCGAACGCTATCGGGTGCGGCGTCGCCGGCTACGCGGCCTATCGCCTCCTCGGCACGGCGGACGTGCACCTTCGCGACGTCGTGTTGACGGGATTCTGCGGGGGATTGACCACGTTCTCCTCCGCTTTCGCAATACCGGCGATCTTGCAGCGTGAACACCACTGGGGCTACTCCCTCGCCCTGGTCATCACCACCCCACTCGCCTGTGCGGGTCTCTTTACGCTGGGCATGGCACTCGCCCACCCGTAAAACGCCGAAACAACTCTCGATCACGGTGGTCGTACGACGTTGCGTCACTCAAAGTTTGACGGGACCCTGCTCCGCTTCGTTAAGACCAGAAAACTCCGTCACGCCGACCGGCTTCTTCGGCATCACGAGCGCGACGATGAGCCCGAGGACCAGCAGGGCAACGCCACTGTACGGAGCCCACACGGTCGGCGCCGTGACTTTGTAGATCGCCCCATAGATCGCCGCGATCGTCACGAGTCCTCCGACGAGGCACGCGAGGTAGAGCTTCCATGACTTGCCGCTCGCTCGAAGCCCGCGAAGCGCCCCAATCGCGATGAAAAGGTAGATGACGGCAATGGCGAAGCCTCCGAACGTCGACATCCAGGAGAACATCGACACGTACTCGGGCAACCCGTGTGGCGGCGACGTCGGAATGGCGAACACCGTGGTCCAAGCCACCAACGCGATGATCACCCCGTAGATAACGACCACGAAACCACTCGCACCTGACGGCGTTCCGAATCTCGAGATCTTCGAGAGCGACCTGGGCAGTCGTCCGTCTCTGGCCAGCGCGAAGATGCCGCGCGAGGCCGAGACCGCGCAACCGATCAAGACAGCGATCATGTCGAAGATGACGACGAGCTCGACGAGTCGGCGAATGCCGACGCCCGCGAAGCCGCCGGTCGCCTTCGGTCCCGCCAGCGTGAAGAGTGGTGCGCCGGCGTTCTTGCCGAGTGCGTTGAGGTTGAAGTGGAATCCAGAGACCTGCGCGAACGAACCGATGACGTAGAAACCACCAATGACCAGGACCGACGTCAACACCGCGCGCGGAATGTTCTTTTCCGGCCGATTGGTCTCCTCGGCGAGATTAGCGGACGTTTCGAAGCCAGTAAAGAGCAAGACGCCGTACAAGACACCAAAGAAGACACCCTTCCAGTGCGTGGGCGAACTGTTCGGCGAAAAGCCGGTTCCAAGATGGTGGACTCCCCCACTCTTCACGATCACGTACACAGAAAAGACGAGGACGACCGAGACCGAAATCAGCGCCAGCGTGAGTTGCACCCTTGTTGACAGTGCGACGCCCACGTAGATGATCGTTCCCACGACCAACAACAGCGCGACGTCCCAGACCCAGTAGGCAACCGGCGCACGATGGAACTCACTGAGGATGGTGTCGTGAATCGTGCCACCGATCATGGGCAAGATACCCGCGCCGAGCGCCAACATGCCGACGTAGTAGAGCCAGCCGGCTGCGGTGCCCACGACTCCGCCGAGTCCGTCGGTGACGTAGTCGTAGAGTGATCCAGCCGCTTGGATCTTTCTGGTGTACTCGGCGATGATCCAGCCGAGGCCCGTCACGCCGACGGCCGCGATGACCACCGCCAGCGACGCGGCGTTACCCGCGCCCGTCCCGGTCGCTGCGGTGAGACCGACGATCAAGGGAACGAGGAACGCGATCGAAAACACCGGTCCCATTAGCCCGACTGATTGCGCAATCGCGTCAACGAGCGAGAGCTTGCGCTTACCGCCTAGTGACGTCTTCCTCTGTTCATCCGTTGTCATGTCCCCCCTAGGTCTGACAGCGAACACCTCACGAAGGGCATTCGCGCTAAACCGTAAGGGTTCAAACGACCTACGTCAAGTACCGTTCATGCCGTGGAGCGAACGCTCGCCTCACGCACCAGCCACACGAAGGTGGGGTCGGGCTTCACCAACAGCTCGGGATGCCACTGCACCGCGACAATGCGCCCGTCTGGTGTCTCCAAGCCCTCCACCACACCGTCGGGGGCCTTCGCTGACACGACGAGCCCCTCCCCCACAGCGTCTACTACCTGGTGGTGAAGTGAATTGACCCCAATCTCATCCGGAAACAACCGTGAGATCGTCGAGCCCTCAACGACGTTGACGCTGTGCGTGGTTTCGTGCCCGTCAACGTCCCACTGCGGATGACCGGCACCCTCGTCGAGTTCCACGTGTTGGCGCAAAGTGCCACCGAAGACGACGTTCACGAGCTGCAGTCCGCGACAGATCGCCAACACTGGGAGGTCCTTCGCGTGGGCAGCCGCGAGGAGCGCCATCTCCCACTCATCACGTTCGGGTTCGAGGACGCCGAGATCGGTGTCGGGCGCCTGACGGTAGTTCGCCGGGTCGACGTCGGCGCCCCCCGTGAGAACGAGTCCGTCGAGGTGTTCGACCATCTCGACGACGTCAGCGTCGCGCGTGAGCTCCACGGGAAGGCCGCCGGCGAGCGCGATGGACTTTGGGTAGTCAGAGAAGTGAAGGTCGAAGTGAATGCCGCTCATGGCGGGGGGAACGTTCGTGCCCAGGACGGACGTCGCCCAGCGACGCCCCGTGATGCCGATCAGCGGCTTAGCCATGGCCCTATTGTACGCGCCGCCGTGCGTCTATGGTCTAATGGATACTCGTTTGGTAGCAAACATCTTGGGGAGTAGTAGTGGCTGAACCACTTGCTGACATCACGTCACACGACACGTACGTCAACGGTGTTCCGCGAGCGACGTTTCGGTATCTTCGAGAGAACGATCCCGTGCACTGGACTGAGGAGTCGAACGGTGGTCGGGGGTTCTGGAGTCTCACGAAGTACGACGACGTCCTCTTCGCGAGTCGAAACACCGAGGTCTTCTCAAGCCGACTCGGCATCCGTCTCGAGGACATGGACCTCGAAGAGACCGAAGCGCGTCGCACTCTGATGGAGATGGATTCGCCGGAACACACCCGACTTCGTCGCCTCGTCAGTCGCCCGTTCGCCCCGAAGTCGGTCAACGAGTACGAGGACGCTATTCGCCAACTCGCCGTCGAGGTACTCGACGCGTTGGATGGCGAGCGAGAGTTCAACTTCGTCCAGCGCGTGGCCCGCGAGCTACCCATGAAGATGTTGGGTCGACTTCTCGGTCTGCCCGATGACGACCTCAACTGGCTCGTCCAACGTGGTGACGCGCTCCTCGGCAACAGCGACCCGGACTTCACTGAGTTCGTCGTCGATCAAGTGGATACTTCGGAGTATCGACTTCTCCCCTTTCGCTCCCCCGTCGCGTTGGAGCTCTTCGAGTACGCCACTCACGCGCTCGAAGAGCGTCGCGTCACTCCCACGCACGACATCTTGAACGCGCTGCTCGAGCCCACGGCCGACGGCGAGTCACTCGACGATTTGGCGTTGAAGAACTTCTTCACGCTGATGGTCGCGGCCGGAAACGACACGACGCGCTACTCCATGACCGGTGGTCTGCTGGCGCTCATTGAGCGGCCCGACGTCTTTGAGAAACTTCCAACGATGACCCTCGACGAGCGAAAGAGCCTCGTCGACGAGATGCTTCGCTGGACGACGGTGACGATGCACTTTCGTCGCACCGTCACCGTCGACACTGAGCTCAACGGCACGACGCTCAAGGCTGGCGACAAAGTCGTGCTGTGGTACACGTCGGCCAACGACGACGAGGAACACTTCAAGAACCCCGAAGAGTTTCAGGCGGACCGTTCCCCAAACGATCACGTGGCCTTCGGACTGCACAGCCCGCATCTCTGCCTCGGCGCGCACCTCGCTCGTCTCGAGATGCGCGTCCTCTTCGAGGAGATCGCGAAGCGCTGGCAGAAGGTCGAGCTCATTGGCGAACCGGAGCGACTGCGCTCGAACTTCATCAGTGGCATCAAGAACCTGCCGATTCGCGTCACCTGGCGCTAAAGGAACGGTAGATACTCGCGAACTTCCCAGTCCGTCGTCGCGGCGGCGAAGCGTTCCCACTCAGCACGTTTCACCATGACGTGTTGCGCCACGAGTTCGCTACCGATCGCTTCGATCAGGGCCGCGTCGGCTTCGAGAACGTCCAGCGCTTCACTGAGTGAGGCGGGCACGCCCACCGTCGCGTCAATACTGTCGAGACCATTGCCGCCTTCGGCTTTGCCGGGATCGGCTTTCGACGTGACGCCGAGCAGCGCAGCTTGCAGGACGCCCGCGACGGCGCTGTGCACCACGGCCGCGCCGTCACTGAGCCGGTGTTCGAGGCGAGCGCCGCTCCCTCGTTCGCCCGGGACGCGGATGGTTGCGCCGCGGTGGTCGTAGCCCCAATTCGCCCAGTAGCCGGACAGCGACGCGGGACGCAGCCGCTTATACGCGTTGACTGTGGGAGCGCAGAGTCCCGCTAGCGCTCGATGGTGCTCGAGGAGTCCGCCGATGGCGTGCTTCGCGAGCGCGGAGAGCCCGTCGGCGCTCGATTCATCGTTGATCACGTTCTCGCCGTCCGCGTTTTGTAGCGAGAAGTTGACGTGCAGACCCGACCCCCCTCGATCGCTCAAGGGCTTACCCATAAACGTCACCATCAAACCGAGTCGGTGCGCGACTTCACGAGCGAGAACCTTGAAGAGAAAGGTGTCGTCGGCGGCCCGCAAGGCGTCGCGGTAGCGAAGCGTGAACTCGAACTGTGGTGTGTCGTACTCCGAGTTCACCGACTCCAGGGGAATCTCCGCTTCAGCGCAGGCCGCCCAGACGGCGTCGATGAGACCGAAGGGATCGACCGCCGGCCCCGTGCCGTACACGAAGGCCCCCGGCGTTTCCATCGGTGTCCAGCGGCCGTCACCGTCGGGCACGAAGACGTACGCTTCGAGCTCAACGCCTACGTACGGTTCGTAGCCCAATACTTTCCAATCCTCTACGGCTTTACGAAGCGCGGCACGTGGCGAGACCGGAAACGGTACGCCCTCTCGAACGAGATCGGCGACGACGACTCTGGTGTTCGCCTCCCAACTCGGTCGCAGGTCCGCCATGTCGAAGACGGCGTCAAAGTCGGGGAGACCTTCGTTCCAGTGGCTGCCCGGCGTCTCGGGCGTCATAACGCGGTCGTAGCCGAGCGCCCACGTGCCGGTGCAGTGCCGCGCTCCACGTTCAGCCAGACTGGCCGGGACGTACTTGCCACGCGCGAGACCCAAATGATCGGGCCATAAAACCCGTACCCGGTCGAATGAACTGGTCATGAAGCCTCCAAGGGTGACTTTGGCGAAAGTAGCACGAGAATCCCGGCCCCGTTCGTAAAATGAGATACTCATTTGAGTACAAACGATTTCCGGAGGTCCCGTGGAGTATCGCCGCATCCTGCTAGACGGCAACGTCGTCGACGTCACGCGTGACGGTGACGCGTTGGTGGCCGCCGACGGACGCCGGGTTGAAGCGGCCAGCGCGACGCATCTCTCACCGGTGTCGCCTACGAAGATCCTCTGTTGTCATCTCAACCACGTGTCACGCGTACGCGAGTTCGGGATTGGACTTCCCCCGGCGCCTACCTGGTTCCAAAAACCGGTCTCGGCGCTCAACAGCCACCACGGCGCGGTGGTGCGCCCCGCGAACTGCCACTACTTGAACTACGAGGGCGAGATTGCGATCGTCATCGGCCGCACGGCGCGCAACATCACCGTGGCCGACGCGGCCCACTACATTGCGGGCTACACCATCGCCAACGACTTTGGTCTGCACGACTTTCGCGACACGGACGCCGGATCGATGCTGCGCGTGAAGGGCGCCGACACCCTGTGTCCTTTGGGCCCCGGGCTGGTGACCGGCTGGGACTTTCGAAAGAAGTCCATGCGAACGATTGTGAACGGCGACGTTCGCCAGGACGGTTCGACCGAGGAGATGGCCTGGGACATGCACTACCTCGTGACCGACGTGGCGCGACTCATCACCCTGGTCCCCGGTGACGTCATTCTTTCGGGCACGCCAGCGTTCTCTCGACCGGTCGAGCCCGGCGACGTCGTTACGGTCGAAGTCGAAGGGCTCGGAGCCCTGACCAACCACGTCGTGGCCTCGCCTGAAGCCGTCAGCGACGAAGTCGGTGCGCAGCCAACGGTGAGCGAAGAGGTTCTGTCCACGGCCCTCGGGGGTGACTGGGAGTTCCGCGGGCAACGTCGACCAGCTCCCACGGAACGTTCTACCCTCCCCTACCCGCGCGTGCGTCCACGGTTCGAATCATGAGCGAAGAACGCACCAACGTCGCCGGTGTCGCGGTCGCGACGGGACACTTCATCAACAACGTCCGCGTGTCCTCGCACGCGACCTTTGAAGACCGATCCCCTCTGGACTGGTCGCTGAAGCTCGCCGACGTCGCCCGCGGAACGGCGCGTGACGCCGCGATGGCCGTGGGAGCCGCCCAGGACGCCTTCCCGGCCTGGGCCGCGCTGTCCTCGAGGCAGCGCGCCAAATACCTCCACCGACTCGCCGATCTCATTGACGACAACGTCGAGCGCATCGCCACCGTCGAATGTCTTGACATGGCCATGCTCGTCGAGAGCCTTCGACTTCGCGTGATCGCCCGCGCAGCGCGGAACTTTCGTGCGTACGCCGACCTTGCGGAATCGTACGAATCGAGGCGCTGGGCGTCGAACGGGACGCACAATGAGGTGTTGCGCATGCCCGCGGGGCCAACGGTCGTGGTCACGCCCTGGAACGCTCCGTTCATGTTGTCCACGTGGAAGTGCGCGCCGGCGCTCGCGGCCGGTAACACCGTCGTACTCAAACCCGCGGAGTGGTCACCGCTGAGCTGCTCACTGTTGATGGACCTCGTCCTCGAGGCCGAGTTTCCGCCAGGTGTTTTCAATATGGTCCAAGGAATTGGCGACGAAGTGGGCGCGTCACTCGTCGCCGACGCACGCGTGCGTCGCATCTCATTCACGGGCTCGCCGGAGACTGGTCGGCGCATTGGCGTCGCCGCCGCAAAAAATCTCGTTCCCTTCACCGCCGAACTTGGGGGCAAGGGCCCCTTCGTCGTCTTCGCCGACGCCGACCTCGACCTCGCGACTAAGAAGGCCGCTTCGATGTACGACGACGCTGGTCAGGTCTGTCTCGCCGGAACCAGGCTCATCGTCGAGGCGAGCGTTCGAGACCAGTTCCTCGAGCGCCTCACGAACTTGAGCGAGCAACACGTTCTCGGCGACAGTCGAGACCCGGACACCACCATTTCACCCCTCATCCATCCCGAGCACTTCGCGCGCGTCGCGGGGTTTGTCACGCGCTCGTTGGCGGCGGGTGACACGCTCCTCTTCGGCGGTGAGCGGCTGAAGGACGACGGGCTGTGGTACACGCCCACGTTGATAGAGCCGCGCGACAACAACGCCGAGATCGTCCAGCGAGAGGTCTTCGGGCCGGTTCTAACCTTGCAGACGTTCGAGAGTGAAGCCGAGGCGATCGAACTCGCCAACTCTACGAAGTACGGACTGACGGCAATGGTGTTCACGTCGGACCAGAAGAAGGCCGACCGCTTCGGACTCGGCGTGCGAGCGGGGACGATCTGGGTGAACTGCTTCTTGGTTCGAGACCTGTCGGCGCCCTTCGGCGGTACCGGCATCAGCGGCGTGGGGCGCGAGGGTGGCGACTACGCGCTCGACTTCTACAGCGATCTCAAGACGTACCAAGTGAAAGAAGACACCACTTATGGGTGAAATTGTCGGCGCCGGGTTTCTTGCGCACGTTCCGACCATCGTCCTCCCGGACGACGTTCGCCGTTCGCTGAACAACGGACAGGAGAGCACGCTGCACACAGGGCTGCACGAGCTCCGACGAGAGGTCTTTGACGTGCTGAAACCCGATCTCGTCATCGTCTTCGACAGCCACTGGTTCACGACCGTGGAGTTCGTCATCACCTCAGCCGAACGTCGTCTCGGCTACTTCACCTCCGAAGAGCTGCCCCGGGGCATGTCGAGCGTTCCCTACGACGTGAAGGGCGACCCCTCCTTCGCGAAGCTCGTGGGTGAGATCGCCGACGCCACGCCCGAGTGCTGGATCACGCCGATCGACAACGAACACCTGCCCATCATGTACGCGACCACGAACTTTTTTTCGTTCCTCCAGGGCGACGAGGCGTGGCTTTCGGTAAGTACGTGTCAGACGTCCGAGCCGCGTGACTTCGAGGCCGTCGGCAAGGTCGTCGCCTCGGCGATCGAGCAGAGCGACCGGCGCGTCGTCCTCATCGCGTCGGGCGCTCTCAGTCACACCTTCCACACGCTTCGAACGCTTCGCCAGCACGAAGCCGCCGGCGAAGAGCACATCTTCTCCGAAGAGGCTCGCGTCGCCGACCACCAGGTCATCGAAGCGTGGCTTCGTGGCGATCACGCGGCCGTGATCGACAACTTCCCGGAGTTCTTCAAGGTCAAGCCCGAAGGTCGATTCGCGCACTATCAGATGATGGTCGCTGCACTCGGCGGGCGATCGTGCGTGGCGCCGGGTCGCCTCTATTCGAGCTACGAGAACTCCATCGGCACTGGTCAGGTTCACGTATGGTTCGATCAACCCCAAGACGGATGGACAGGAGCAGCAACGTGAGCCTTCGAGGTCTCCCCTACCCGCGCACCGTCAGCGGTCGCGCGTCCCTTTTGCCGCCGACACCGTGGCACTACTCCGGTGACCTTCTCACGGTCGAGTACCGAACTGACGCCTCGGCGATCGCCGCTCTCTTACCCGACGGCGTCTCTCTCGCGAACGACAACGAAGATCCCGAGGCCGTCGCTTTCATCTGGGCCGATTGGCAGAGCTGCGGCGACGACGGCGCGGAACTCCTCGACCCCGTCCGCGCGCAGTACAAGGAAGCCTTCGTCGTCGTTCGCTGTCGCTACCAAGATCGGCTCTACAGCCGGTGTCTGTTCATCTGGGTCGACAAGGACTTCGCCCTCGTCAGAGGGCAGATTCAGGGATACCCGAAGAAGCTCGGCTCGATTCACCAGACGAGGCCCGTGACCCGTGGACGGGCCGGTCCCCGTCTAGAAGCCGGAGGAACCTTTGGCATGACCCTCGCCGCGGGCGACCGACGTCTCGCGCAGGCAACCGTGACGCTCGTCGGCGAGAGCGCGACCAGCGGCTTCGTCAACGGTCACGCCATGTTGCACCACCGATGGTTCCCTCGCGTCGAGATGGACGACCGTGACGCACTGAGTGACGTCATCACCATGGCGGGCGAGGACGTCGACCTCGGCCCCTCGTACGGAGGTTCGGCCACGCTCGAACTCTTCGACTCACCCACGGAGGAGCTACGCGCCCTCGCGCCGCGAGAGATTCTCGGCGGCTACTTT
>DATKSO010000176.1:0-24979 GCA_035531635.1 Acidimicrobiales bacterium
CGATTTGAGTGCGACTCGCCAGTCGACAATATTGTTTGTTCCGGCGAAACTCGCCAGCACGTCTTCAACGAAGACGTCACTAGCCATTGGAGACTTCATGGAGCGTTCGGCAATCCCACAGCGCTTTAGTCGCGTGTTGCATTGGGTTGGAGAACTGACGTCACGCGCAAGCGCGGCCGTTGTCGCTACGGTGGTGCTGCTCGTTTTCATTCTGGTCTCGGCTCTCAACGACTTTCCCGGAAAGTGGCAGATGGTGTTCTCGACGGCCGCCAACTCGATCACACTCGTCATGCTCTTCGTTATCCAACACACTCAGAGCCGTCAGCAAATCGTCCTTCAACTCAAGTTGGACGAGCTGATTCGTACGTCGCCGAACGCGGACGACCTCTTGGTCCAGTTGGAGAAGGCCGAGGACTTTGAGCTCATCGAACGCGAAGAGAGTCAAGTCGCCCATCACGAAGCCTTACGAGAACCGAACGACAACGAGGAGAAGTAATCCTTCGTCGTCCGCTCGCGAGCAGCACCGCGTGGGCATTCAAACGAATCACCAACGAGAGTCGATCTAACTAGAAGTAGTCGAGGAATCTACTTTGTCGGTTGTTCGGAGACTCGGGTAGTTCGTCGGCTCGGTCACTGAGATGCTGGGCAATATCTTGGAGCGAGGCGTCCAGTGCCTGGGCGGTTCTAATCAGTTGCTCCTTGAACATGGTCTGGCCGCCGGAGACCAGGTTCTTTCCGGACGTGAACGTGAGATCATCCTCAATGCGATGTATCTGGCGCTCGATCGCCGCGAAGAGCTGTGCCGCAATCTGAATCAGTCGCTCAACGTCGTCGTGCAGTGGACTGTTCTCGAATTGGTGGTCCACCAGGTGCATTGGTGGCGACTCCCTCATCAAGAGTTCGACGGCGTCAAGGTCATCAGGTGTCTCAGCGCTTTCTGAAAGCATCCTTAACCTTCTCGCCCGCCTGTTTCAAGTCCCCCGCCCTCTCTTCACGGCGCCCTTTCGTCCCGAGGTCCACGTCGCCCACGGCACTACCCGCGACCTGCTTCGCTCTTCCTCTTGAGATCTGGAAGAGATTCCTTGCCTTGTCTTTCATTGTCATAGTTAGCCTTCCTCTTTCACGTTGAGAGGCATTCGCCCCTGCGGTACCTCGAAAAATTCACCATTCGTCGTGAGATCCGAGCAGCGTTCGAAACGAACGTGAATCGCTAGCCTTTCGTCTCTTCGTGAAGTGAACTCGTCTGGCCGTGAGTATCCACAACCTGACGATCCATCGTGTGATGACCCTCACCGACAGAATTTCGCGATATGCCAAAGACGATCGACGACACGACGAAGCCGGCAGCGCCGGCGATCATGAGGATGAGGCCCACGGTTGATAGACGAAAGCCGGTTCCTTGATAGGTCACGGCCCAATACATAATTGCGCCAGCCGCCGCGGCGATTGCGCTGAGAACCATTCCAGGTAGACCCATACAGTTCCTTCTTCTTGCGGGCCTGACAAACTGCCAGGCGAGAAGGATGCGAGGTCTTGACGTCCTAACTGGAGAGTACCACCCGGCGCGTCACCGCGTCAGAAAATCCCGAGAGCCGTTCGAATGCTCCTCCCTGGTGGGCACGGCCATTCGCGCGTTCCTCACGTGAAGGACCGGTGAACTCGGCTCGATGACAATTCGGGTCGTTCGACAGCGCGCGAATCCCGCTCGCTCCACACGCACGGACGACCAGTCGAATTCGAACCTCGAGGACGAACCGTTCTTCCCAACGTCGTTACTTTGAGTTCGTTTCCTTCGGTTGATCGAGGTCTTGCGGTTTCAACGTGCCTTCGACGAGGCCCCAGGCCACCTCGGTCAGGCCCTCGTTGTGGTTGCGAGCGTGCGAGCGAAGTCGACCGAAGGCGTCGTCCATGTCGCAGTTTGTTGCCTGGCTGATGATTCCCTTCGCCTGCTCGATGACGATTCGACTGTTGAGCGCGTTACTCAACTGTTCGTTGAGGGTGTGAGCGTCCAACGACGAACGGTGCTGGAGGATGGCGATCGTCGCCACGTCGGCCAAGCCCTGAGCCACGACCACGTCGTCTGTCCCCATCGGGCCTTGTGTCGTTCGAAAGAGGTTGAGCGCGCCGATCGTCCTGCCGCGAAGTCGCATCGGGAGACTGTGCACCGAACGAAAGCCCTGAGCGAGCGCCCGGGGCGTGAAGTGGGGCCATCGTCCGTCCGTCTCACTCAACGAATGATTGACGATGGCCTGTCCGCTTCGAAAACAGTCGACGCAGGGTCCCTCGTCCGCCTGGATTTGAAAGAGTTCGAGCACGCGCATCGATTCACTCGACGAAGCAACGAACTGCAGTTCACCGCCGGGCGAAGCGAGCATGACCCCCGCCGCGTCGACGTCGATGGCCTCGACGCAGCGATCACTCAAGACGGTCAGCACGTCAATGACGTCGTAGTGGTCGACCAGGTTGTCAGCAAGTTCAACGAGTGTCGCGATTAGGAGGGACTCCCTAGCCATCAATCCGCCTGTTCCTTGACCGGCCAACGGCGACGGTCGCCCTCAAAAGGTCTGGCATTTCCGATGCCCTAAACATTAGCGTTCTCAACCGCCCTCCTGCTCCATGTCGTCTTGCCAGTCCCCGGTCCCGGGATCGATGCGGGCCCGGCGGTGCACGACGCGCTCGGCCAGTACGGAGGGTGCGGTCTTCGTGGCGAACGCGTGGGCGCGAAGTGCCACGAGCGCGTCGCGCACCGAGAGCGACGCCTGCACGGCGAGCATTCCCGCGGCCTGGTGAACAGCGAAGTCGAACGACGACTGCCCCTCGAGTTCGCCGGCGAGGCCGGCCCCGGGCGCGCCCGCCTGCACGGCCAAGATGGCCCGTCCGATCACTGACGCCATTAGGTACGCGTCCGAAGACTGGTCGTCAGTTAATGGTCCCGGCTCGTCGCGAAAAAGGCTCAGCGCTCCAAATCGTATCGAGCCGATGCGAACGGGAAAGCCGAAGACCGCGCGCGCTCCCGTGGCGGCCGCCTCCGGCGCGTACAGCATCCAACGAGAAGTGGCCGGTGACAAGAGGTTCATCTCTTCGTTGGCGACGCCACTTCGACTCGCGTCGTCGCCGGGACCTTCACCCAACATGATCTCGAGGTCCATGAGCTCCTGAGCGATGCCGTTACTCGAACACCACTTTGTCTTCTCTTCACCCGCGGACGTCAGTGTTATGCCAGCGCCGCTCAGCGCCGTGACTTCTGCGGCGACCGTGCAGAGTGAGACCCCGTGGGGCCTTTCACGCTCGTATCGCGCCATGAGCGCGAAGATCTCGACCAGGCGACTACCCGCCATCGTGGGCGCCCCGGGACGAGTTTCCGAGTGACTTAGTCCGCAACGCCAACGGCACCATTGAAGAGTCTCCTCGCAACATGAAGACGCTCAACGGGGACCAGATCCAGCGCTTTCTAATTTCACCTTCGAAACAGAGCCTCAGCCTAGTTCGCGACGCTCGCCCCCTCGTCGACCCTTCGGTGGGTCTACGTTCTCGACCTGCACGCGAGTCGAGCCTGCCCACGTGAGGTGCGACGCGCGCGGGTCGAGAACGAACCTGACGACACGAATGCTTTCGTGACACCCGAGACTACGGTGATGAGCGTGCGAGACGCTCGCGCGCCTACGCTGACGTCAACACAACTGAGGAGTGTAGAGATGGCTCCACTGATTCACCGCGTGAACACCGCCGACGTGTGGGCGATCGCCACGCTACAAAAAGTATGGTGCGCGTGACCTCGGGAAATCGCAACGTGACGGCCTCTCGAAAGACGCCGAACCAGTTCTCTCGGAGACTTTTCGCTCCGTTGCCGTCTCGGTACAACCTTCTCGCGGCCGCACTCTCTTTCGGTCAAGATCGTCGTTGGCGATCGGCGATGCTCGATCACGTCGTGGGTTCAGATCCGAAACTCATCTTGGACGTGGCCTGCGGGCCGGGCGCGGTCACCAAAGCCCTGGCGAAGCGCACGTCCGCGCGAGTCGTCGGACTCGATCTCAGCGAGGAGATGTTGCGAGAGGGTCAAGCGAACGTGACGAGCTCAAAAATCGCCGAACGCGTGTCGCTCGTACTCGGTCGCGGCGAGCAACTTCCCTTCGCGGACGCGACGTTCGACGCCCTCACGTTCACGTATCTCCTTCGCTACGTCGAAGATCCCCAGGCAACGATGTCGGAGCTCGCTCGGGTGGTCAAGCCGGGCGGACCAATCGCGAGCCTCGAGTTTGGCGTTCCCCCCAAGATCGGCTGGCGCCTGGCGTGGTGGCTGTACACCCGCGCCGTCTTGCCCGTCGCTGGCTATCTCACCGGCGGGAAAGGTTGGTGGGACGTCGGACGCTTTCTCGGACCGAGCATCTCCTCGCACTACAAGAGGTATCCCTTGCACTGGCTCCTGAGGGCCTGGGAGCACGCGGGCGTCGAGCACGTGGAGTATCGATCAATGAGTTTGGGTGGTGGCATCGTGACGTGGGGATATCGGACACGTTGACCATCTTCAAATCCACTCCCAAGAAGACTTCCGAGAACGGCCCAGCGTTCTACGCGCAACCGAAGATCCTGTCCCGAACGTGGCAACGCGAATGGTGGACACTCCTGCACCCGCCGTACACGCTCTTGCATCTCTCGTTCGTCGTCATCGGCGCCTGCCTCTTGGCTCCGGTGAATATCGCTCGACTCGTCATCACGGTCGTGGCGTTCTTTCTCGCCGTTGGCGTGGGCGCGCACGCCCTCGACGAGCTGAAGGGTCGGCCCTTGTCGACCTCGATCCCAACCTGGCAGTTGGTCGTCGCCTCGGTCCTCGGTCTGGGGAGCGCCGTCGCCCTCGGCGTCGCCGGTCTCTTCCTCGTCAGTCCGTATCTCGGCTTCTTCATCGTGGTCGGCGTCACGATCGCCCTGGCGTACAACCTCGAGCTCTTCCAGGCCCGACTGCACTCCGACGTCGTCTTCTCTCTCGGGTGGGGAGCGTTCCCCCTCCTCACCGGGTATTTCGCCCAACACGGTACCCTCAGCGTTGCGTCACTTTTCGCCGCCGCCTTCGCGGCGTTCATCTCCCAGACACAACGAGAGCTCTCCTCACCGGCCCGCGATATTCGACGCCGTACGTCCTCGATCGACGGCGTGCACGTGACGCTCGACGGGACGGCAGTGCCCATCACGAGTGAGTCGATGCTCGCGCCTCTCGAACGCGCTCTGCGCGGTCTGTGCTGGGCCACGTTCGCGATCGCCCTCTCGCTGCTGTACCTCCGTGTGCACCACTAGGAGCCACGACGAGGCGACCTGGGCACCGAGAACGCCCACGGCGCGACGTCACCGCTCTTCGACGAACGGCCCGCGACCGCTGTCGCCACCCACGAGAGCGAAAAGATCGAACGCCGTCGAACTCTATGCTGGATTCGAAGTGTTATCCCATCTGAGGAGGTGACGGCGTGGCTACGGAAAGTGACCAGGAGCGTTGGCGCCGTCTCTTTCACGCCGCACCGATTCGGCCCGGAAAGTTCGCCACGATGTCGGGCATCCCCCTCGCGCCCGTGTACGGACCGAGCGACGCCGAATTTCCGGGGGTCTACCCGTACACCCGAGGCGTGCACTCCTCGATGTACCGAACGAAACTCTGGACGATGCGCATGTTCGCCGGCTTTGGCACCGCGACGGACACCAACGCGCGATTTCGAGAGATCATCCGTTCCGGTGGTACCGGACTCTCGACGGCCTTCGACATGCCCACCTTGTTGGGACTGGACTCGGACGACCCTATGTCCCTCGGCGAAGTGGGACGCTGCGGCGTCGCGATCGACTCGCTCGCCGACGTCCGCGACCTTTTTGACGGCATCGATCTGGCCACGATAACGACGTCGATGACGATCAACTCTCCCGCTGCCGTGATGTTGGCGCTCTTCGTCGCGCAGGCCGAGGCGTCGGGCGTCTCGCGCGAGCGTCTCGGCGGCACGTTGCAGAACGACATCCTGAAGGAGTACCAGGCGCAAAAGGAGTTCGTCTTCCCCCCGCGCCAGTCCATGCGTCTCGTGCGCGACACGATCGCCTTTACGGCCGCGCACATGCCCAAGTGGAACTCCATCTCGGTCTCGGGATATCACATCCGCGAGGCCGGCTCCACGGCCGCCGAAGAACTGGCCTTCACGCTGGCGAACGGATTCGCGTACGTTGAGCTCGCGGGCGAAGCGGGCCTCAACGTCGACGCCGTCGCGCCTCGCCTGTCCTTCTTCTTCAACGCGCACATCGACTTCTTCGAAGAGATCGCCAAGTACCGCGCGGCGCGAAGGATCTGGGCGAAGTGGATGAAAGAGCACTACGGCGCCCTCGACGAGCGATCGTGGCAACTGCGCTTTCACACCCAAACGGCCGGCGTGTCACTCACCGCGCAACAGCCCGAGATCAACATCGCGCGCACCGCGATCGAGGCACTGGCCGGGGTACTCGGCGGTACGCAGTCGCTACACACCAACTCCATGGACGAAGCGCTCGCGCTGCCCTCGGAGAAGGCGGCGCGCATCGCGCTGCGAACCCAGCAGATCATCGCCCACGAGACCAACGTCACCAACGTCGCCGATCCCCTCGGCGGGTCGTGGTTCATCGAGGAGTTGACCGACGAGATGGAACGCGAAGCCGAGGTCATCTTCGCTCAGATCAGCAAAATGGGTGAAGGTTCCATGCTCGAGGGCTGCGTGCGCGGCATTGAGGAGAACTGGTTCCAGGGACGTATCGCCGACTCGGCCTACGAGCTCGAACGATCCTTCAACACCGGCGATCGCGTCGTCGTGGGCGTTAACGAGTTCCTCGAAGGCAACGACGAAGACGACATGGCCACGCTACGCATCACGAACGAAGACGAGCAAAAGCAGCTCCGTCGCCTCGAGAAGGTTCGTCACGATCGAAACGGGGATCAGGTGCGCCGGTCGCTTGAGCGCCTCAGTCAAGAAGCGAGAGATCCCGACGTCAACTTGATGCCCGCCCTTATTGACGCCGCCAAGACGTACGCCACCGTCGGTGAGATGATGTCCGCGCTGGTGGGCGTCTTTGGACGCCACGTCGAAGTGCCGTCACTATGAGCGTGCGCGTACTCGTCGCCAAGGTCGGACTCGACGGGCACGATCGAGGCATCAAGGTCGTTGCCCGCCTCCTGCGCGACGCGGGCATGGAAGTCGTCTACACGGGACTCTTCCAGACCCCCGAGACGGTCGCGTCGGCCGCCGTCCAAGAGGACGTCGACGTCGTCGGTCTTTCGATGTTGTCGGGCGCGCACATGACGCTCGCGCCGCTCGTGGTGGACGCTCTGCGAGCGCGCGGGTCGGATATCCCCGTCGTCCTCGGCGGCATCGTGCCACCGGCCGACCTTGACGAACTCAAAGCGCTCGGCGTCGCGGCGGTCTTCGGCCCCGGCGCCAGCGCTCACGAGATCGTCAGCGCCATCACCAGCATCGTCACGCCGACCCCGTAGCGACGACCTCGACTCCGCAGCGCCCCTGAAGTGTCGTGGTCTCGCACCCGTGCGGCGCCCGTGATCCACTCGCCCGATCTCTCGTGACTAGATAGTGTCGAAGCACACGTCGAACGGAGTCACCATGCTCAAGGGTTTTAAGAACTTCCTCATGCGAGGAGACTTAATCATCATCGCGGTCGGATTGGTCGTCGCGCTCGCGTTCAGCACGTTGATTCATTCCTTCACTGGCAACATCGTCGCGCCCTTGATCAACGCCCTGGCCGGAAACTCCTCGAAGGGTCCCGGTCTGGGCTGGACATTGAACGGACAGTTCATCGCTGTCGGAACGTTCATCTCGGCGATCGTCTACTTCGTCATCTTCATGGCCGTTGTCTACTTCATCCTCGTTGTGCCCTACCGTTCGTACATGGCCCGACAGGGCAACTCGGTTTTCGGTCCACCGGCGCCGACTAAGACGTGTCCCGAGTGCCTGTCGAGCGATCTCCCCGAAGCGGCCACCAAATGCTTGCACTGCGCGAGCGCGCAGTAAATCGTTCGCAGCCTCGGACGCGGCGTCGGGCTCCGGCGGGAGTCACGTGAGGTCGCTCAGTAGCATTGCAACGCGGCGGTGAGCGCCGCGGCGCGACGGTCGTTGGAGGGTACGTGATTCCCATATTGACGAGTACCGCGATGCGCGACGCCGACGCGAAGTCCGGTGCCGTTCGTGGCGTCGACGCCCTCGTCGAGTTGGCCGGCACGGCCGTTGCGCTCCGAGCACGGCGACTTCTTCACTCGTGTTACGGAAAGCGGGTCGCCGTCGTCGTCGGCCCCGGTCTCAACGGCGCCGACGGGCGCGTCGCGGCCGCGTGGTTGACGTCACGCGGTGCGCTCGTGCGCCTCGAGGAGTGGGACCACCTGCCCGCAGAACTTCACGGCTACGACCTCGTCATCGACGCCGCCTTCGGACTTGGCTGTACGCGGCCATTCATCGCTCCTAAGGTCTCGAGCGGCACGCTCGTCCTCGCCGTTGATCTTCCCTCTGGCGTCGACGCCGATTCGGGCGAAGTGCTCGGCGAGCCGATGGTCGCTGACGTCACGCTCGCGCTCGGTGCGTTGAAGCCCGCGCACGTCGCGGGCCCGGCCGCCGAGCTCATGGGCGAGCTCCACTTCGCCGGACTGGGTATCGTGACCGACTTCAATGATGGACTCGTCGAGGACAGCGATCTGGCCCATCTCGTGACGTTTCGACCCAACGACCACAAATGGGCGCACGCCGTGACCGCCTTGGTCGGATCAACGCTCATGCCGGGTGCGGCCGAACTTGTAGTTCGAGGCGCCCTCGTCGGAGGAGCGTCGATGATTCGTCTCGAGAGTCGCGGTGACGTGGCCTCCTTCGTCCACCTTCCACCCGAGGTGGTGCACGCGAACGAATCCGCGCTAGACCAGCGCTCTCGTGCGGTGGTCGCCGGTCCCGGTCTCGGGCCAGACGCTCCGGCCTGGTTGCGACCACGCTTGGCCAACGTCGCCTGCCCTGTCGTTCTCGACGCCGACGGTCTCGACCGAGCACTCATTGACGAACTCTCACCGCGAAATGGCTCGTGGGTCCTTACGCCTCACGAGGGCGAGTTCGTGCGACTCACCGGCCGTCCAGTGGGACCGAATCGACTCAACGACGTGCGAGCACTCGCACGAGCAACGGGTTGCGTCGTGCTGCTGAAGGGTCCCGTCACCGTGGTCGCGGACCCCTCCGGGACACTACGCGTAGTGAAGTCGGGGACGCCGACCTTGGCGACCGCCGGCACCGGTGACGTCCTCGCGGGACTCATCGCGGCGACGATAGCGCGAGGGCACGATCCCTTGAACGCCGCGGCTACCGCCGCGCACCTTCACGGGCGCGCCGGCGCCCGCCTCATGCCTTACGCGAGGGCGTCCGAGGTCGCCACCAAAGTCGGTGACCTGGTGCACGAGCTACGTCGCGCGGCTCGCTGAAGAAGAGCCCGGCAAAGTTCACCGGGACTCCTCTTCAGCGACGCGCGAGCTACTTCAGCCAGGACGGGATCCCGCTGCTGAGTCTCGAGGCCGACACGACTGGTCCGGTCGACGTGCTGTCCGTCGTGTAGATCTTGCCGTCGATCGGCTTAGCCGAGGTCGCGCTCGTCACGGTGACCAAGTAGCCACCGTTCAGGCCCTGGTGGTCCGCGGTGGTGTAACGAAGCGGCGTCAGCGAAGGCGTCTGGGAGAACGTCGTGCTCGTGAGGATCTTAAGGAAACTCGCGCGCGTGATGTTCTTGCCCGTTGCCCTCAGGGCCTCGACGAAAGCAACGCCCCACCCGATGCCGTACTCCATGTTGCCGTCCAGGGTCGTCGTGGAACTGAAACCGGGGAACTGCGAGGTGTCAGCCGTGAGCACCTTGCGCATCCAGGGGATCCACGCGCTGCTGCTGCCCGCTGTGGGTAGGAAGCTGAATGAGACCGCTCCGACCTCGGGGTCGGTGGTGAGACCCTTCGCCGCTAGTGGCGCGAAGACCGTCGCTGGGTCCGAACCCACGCTTGAGATCACCCAGTGGGGTGAGAAGCCGAGTTGGAGCGCGGCGCCGAGCGCCGCGTCGGTGGCGCCGGGAATCGTGTCGAGGACGACGACGGTGCACTTGTCGGTCTGGAAGCGCGCAATGTACGGCGCGAGCGACGCGCCTTGGGTCACCACCAACGCGCCGACGCTGTAGAGCTGGGTGTCGCTGGGCGTGACGCCCCCCGCCACCAAGCCAGCCAAGCCGTCAGACCCGAAGTCGTCACCCTGTCCGAGGAAGCACACGTTCGCGCCCGCGTACGTGGCGTTGATGTACTTGGCGAAGATTTTGCTCTCTTCGTTGTAACTGGTCTGCCAACCGAACAGTCCCGGGTAGGTCGCGGGATTGTTCCAGTCCCTCGAGCCCGAGTTCACGAAGAGCTGCGGCACGCCGTTGGACTTGAGCAGCGAGCGCACGGAATCCTGCGTCGGGGTGCCCAACGAACCGACCGTGGCGAAAACGGGCGCCGAAAGTAGGGCGTGCGTCTGTGTCACGGTACTTGGCGTACCGGTGCATCCGAAGCCGGGCGTACCATAACAGTCGTCCTTCAAGATGTACTTGATCTTTCGGTGGTTGACGCCACCTTTGCTATTCACGTACATGAACACGGCGTCGGCTGCTTTGGCAACTTCGTTGTAGCCCGCCGCGGCGATACCCGTCAGCGGCACCGTGGCCCCGATGGTTATCTGCTTGGCCGTGACGCCCGGCGTGTGCGTCGCCGCACCCGCGTTGACGACGGCCCCGCCAGCCATGACCAGCGCCGTGCAGAGCAACATCGCCGAACTTGTCGTCAAGAGCCGACGCGTGTAGGTCCTACTCATTTCTAATTCCCCCCTTAGTCATACCTGATGGGTGAGCGTAGGTGTGCGGAGAGGCCATTGCAAGTCAGGCCCCTGTTTGAACGCGTCGTCGCGCCCACAGGCGTCGCACGGCTCCCGCGATGCCCATCGGCGCGAAAAGCATCGTGAGGATGAGCAGGCCGCCAAAGATGATCCCGGGCAACTGGCTGGCGAGATTGCCCTGCTGATTGATACCCGTGTGCTGGGTGAACCACGAGATGACGTTGTTGGAGTACGCGTAGATGACGCCACCGATGAGGGCCCCGGATATGGTGCCGATGCCGCCGATAACGACGAGCGACAAAATCGTGATGGAGAGCGCGAGCGAAAACGTCGGCGGCTGCACCGAGTTGTTGATCAACGTCCACAGCCCTCCCCCGAGAGCGGCGTACGCCGAAGAGACCATGAAGGCGATGACGCGAGCGCGGGGCAGTGAGACGCCGACGAGTTCCGCGGCGACTTCGTTGTCGCGCACCAGACGCATCGCACGACCAGTTCGGCTGGCGAAGAGATTGGCCATGAAGAAGAACGCGACGCCCGTGACGACGATCGTGATGTCGGCGAGCCACATTGTGTTGACCGTCAGCAGTGACGTCTGCGCGTTGAAGAAGCTGGAGAGCCAGTGCGGCGGCGTCACCGCGGTGGGCAGCTGCAGGCCCGCGTCCCCCCCGGTCCACGACGTGAAGGAGTTGACAATCGCGGTGAACGCCACGGCGAAGGCGAGCGTCATTCCCGCGAGGTAGGGACCGCGTAGCCGCGTAGCCGGGAGCCCCAAGAGCAGGCCGACGAGCGTGCCGCAGGCCACGGCGATCAAGAGCGTCACGGCCATCGGCGTCGACGAGTGGTGGTTGGCCCAAATGGCGACTGAAAGCGCGCCGACGCCCATAAACGCGCTGTTCCCAAGTGAGATCTGTCCCGACGCGCCCGTCAAGAAGGAGAGCCCGAGCAAGGTTATGGACATGGCCGCACCAATCGCCAGATTGAAGTTCGTAATCGACGAGAAGAAGTACGTCGCGAAGAGTGCGGCGTCGAGTACCACCACGGTCAACGCGGCGCGCGCGAAGACCGGGTGCGCGTCTCGCAGACCCCGGACAGTCAACGTCGAGACACCAACGATTGCCACCGCGAACGCGAGGCTCACCGCGACGTCGTCGCGCGGACTCGACGTGACGAGCGACGTGATCACCACCGCGACCACGAGCAATCCGGCCGTTGTCGTTGGACGGCCTCGGGCGACGAGCCACGCCATCAGACCCTCCTCGCGGTGCTCTTCGTGAAGAGGCCGTTGGGGCGAACCATCAACGAGACGATCAAAATGATGAGCGCCGTGATGATGATGGCGTTCGAATTCACGAAGTCCCCCACGAACTGGAGCACGATGCCGATCGACACGCCCGCGACGATGGCACCGACGGGGCTGTCGAGACCGCCCACCGCGGCCGCAATGAATCCGAACGCGAAGATCCCGTCCATCACTTGTGGTGTCAATCCCGTGAAGAAGTTCGACGCCACGAGCACGGTACAGATCGTGCCCACCCCCGTCGAGAGAACCCAACCGAGCGTGAGCATCCGACTCACCCGCACGCCGAGTAGTCGCGAGACTTCGGGTGCCAACGCCGAGGCCCGGAGCTGTAGTCCCAGTCTCGTGAAGCGAAAGAGGACGGCGACGCCGGTCATCACGACGAGCGCGGTCACGATCTCGTAGACACTGAAGGGCGACAGTGCGAGGGGCTTGCCGCCGAGTTGCCAGTCGATGGGAGAGAAGGGATTGGGAATCCCTCGTGGCGTCGTCGACCAGATGGCGGCCGCGACGCCTTCGAGGACGATCAAGAAACCAACCATCACGACGATGGGATTGATCTCCGGTTTTCCGTACAGATGTCGCACCAGCACTCGCTCGGTGACTCCACCGACGCCGAACCCAGCCACGATGGAGATAACCACTAAGGGCCAATAGCCCAGTCGATGGGCGAAGACCACCATGCCCAGGTAGGTGGCGATCATGGGCATCGCGCCTTGGGCGAAGTTCAAGATGCCCGTCGAGCGCCAGACCAGGACCAGGCTGAGCGCAACCAGGCCATAGATGACGCCGTTGGTGAGACCTCCCAAGATGTCAGAGATAATCCGCGACGTGAGGAACGCGTCCATCACTCAACCTTGCCGAGGTAGTGCTGGCGAAGATCCTCGTCGGCGACGATCGTGGCCGCGGCGTCGTTCGCCACCACGCGCCCCAAGTAGAGGATGACGGCGTGGTCGGCGATCCGCAGGGCCGTCGACGCGTTCTGCTCGACGAGTATTACCGTGAGGTTCTTCGACGCGCAGAGGTCCTGGATGGTGTGCATGAGCTGGGACGTGACCTGGGGCGCGAGTCCGAGCGACGGTTCATCGAGTAAGAGCAGCGTCGGCCGGGCAATGAGCGCGCGAGCCATGGCCAGCATCTGTCGCTCACCGCCGGAGAGTTTGGCGGCGTGTTGCTTGCGTCGTTCTCCCAACACCGGAAAACGTTGGTACTGCTCTTCCAACCCGTCCGACAGGTTCACCTTGGCCATCATCGCGCCCAGGCGAAGGTTCTCCTCGACCGTGAACTCACTGATGACACCGCGTCCTTCGGGCACGTGCCCCACGCCTAGCCGAGCAATATTCTCGGGTCGTTCTCGCACGAGCGAGTGCTCGTTGAACGTGATGGTGCCGCTCGCGGGCGCCTTGAGACCACTAATCGTGCGCAACAGGGTCGTTTTGCCCGCGCCGTTGGCGCCGAGCACCGCCGTGATCAACCCCGTCTCCGCTCGCAAGGAGACGTCGCGCAGCGCGTGGACGGCGCCGTAGGAGACGGACAGTTCGTCGACAGCGATCATTCGTCGACGCCGAGGTAGGCCGCGATCACGGCGGCGTCGTCGCGAACCTCGTCGGGAGTACCCGACGCGATCACCTGACCGAAGTTCAAGACGACCAGTCGATCGACCAGCGGCATCACGAACTCCATGTCGTGCTCTACGAGGAGCACGCCCATCGTGGACCGAAGTCTGGTGATGAGCGCGGCGAAGTCGTCGCGTTCCGCTTCGTCAAGTCCTGACGCCGGCTCATCGAGAAGCAGGAGTGTCGGCTCACACATCAAGGCTCGCGCCACCGACACCTTCTTCCCGACGCCGTAGGGAATGGCGGACGGGAGTCTCGACGCCATATGAGCGATCCCCAGGCGTTCGAGCATCGCCAGCGCGTCGCGGCGCAGGGACCGCTCCGAACGCACGCCGCTCGGCAACGATAGGAAGCCTGAGACGAAGCCACCGTTCTGACGAACCTGTCCGCCCGCCATCACGTTCTCCAACACCGTGCAGTGAGGAAAGAGCCCGACGCCTTGGAGCGTCCGGGCGACGCCAGCGCGCGCGAGTTGGTTCGGCCTTAGGTTGGTGTGACCCCTATTGGGAAAGAGCACGCGACCCGCCGAGGGTTTGATGAAACCACAGGCGACGTTGAACGCGGTCGTCTTGCCCGCGCCGTTGGGGCCGATCATTCCGACGATCTCTCCCGACGACACGGTGAACGACACGTCGTGGAGCGCCCTGAGTCCCTCGAAGTGAACTGAGACGTGTTCGAGGGCCAGTGCCAAGGAATCTGTCGACGGCGACATGGTGTTCTTTAAGTTAGCGAATCGAGATGCGCAGCGTGAGGAGTCTCGCGCCCCGTGAGGTTTGCCCATCTCCGCCTGAAGGGCGTCGTGAACGTCGTTCATCGGTTCGAAGCCCAATGTTTGACATCGGGTGTGCAGCGATTGACGGCGTCGTCGCTCCGCCTCGTACGGCCGGCCTAGATCACCGGTGAGAGTCCCCCGTCGATGCTGACGCCCACGCCAGTTATGTAGCTGGCGCGCGGCGAAAGAAGAAACGCGGCGAGGTCGGCGAACTCTTCGGTTCGACCAACTCGTCCAAGGGGAATATTCGCGCCCTTGGCCATGCTGGCGTAGTACTCATCCAACGCCACGTTCGCTTCCTTCGCGCGACGCACCCACTGACCCGACGCGATGAGGCCGATCAGTATGGCGTTGACGCGAACACCGCGGGGACCCACCTCACTGGCCGTTGCCTTCGTGAGGGCGAGACCGGCCGACCGCGAAGCCGTCGTGGGTGCGGAGTTCGCTCCTGGTGATCGAGCCATTATCGCGAGCACGTTGACGATCGCCCCGCTCGTTGACTCGAGCGCGCTCAGTACTCGACGCGAGACGTGCAGGGCCGAGATCACCTTGAGTTCGTAGTCCTGGCGCCACGTCTCGTCGTCAGAGTCGGCTACGGGGCCCCCGGCCGTGCGCCCGGCGTTGTTCACGGCTCCGTCAAGGCGACCAAAGCGCGACAAGGTGGCGTCGATGAAGGCGTCCAACTCGTCGGTCTTCGTGACGTCGGCACGAAAACAGAGGGCGTCCGAGCCGAGGAGCGCCTGTGCGTGCGCGAGCCGTTCATCATCTCTTCCGCAGATTGCGACGCGCGCTCCCTCACTGACCAACTTTTGCGCTAGTCCGAGACCGAGCCCGTCGCTTCCACCGGTGATGAGAAAGGCGCGATCACGGAGCTCTAAATCCACTGGTTCATCCTACAAACGTCCTCAGGACGCCCGTCAGCCTCATCCACGTGGCTACACCGTGCAAAAATCAACACGCCGACGCGCCGGCTGCTACTGCAGGTAGTTCTCGACGACGCCCTCACCGCGAACGGCAGCTTCGTTCGGGTCTTGACCCGCGCTGCGACGTGCTCGCCGTTGGCGCAAAAGGTCGTAGGCCTGGTCGAGTTCAATCTCCACGACCCGAAGGCGCGCGCGCTGCTCCGTGGAGAGTGGCTTACCGTGATGCGACTCTTCGAGTTCTTGCTCCTCGTTCGACAACTTTTCGATGTGCTTCAATATTGTGCCGTCGTCCATGACCCATCCTCCGCAACCAGAGCAACTTGTGCTCGCGTGGCACCAGACTACGTGCTGACCTCGTCCCTCCGACAGTGGTTTCCACGCCTGTTCATCACCTTTGAGGCGAGCTAGATACCTGTGTGTTCCACCCTGACGGGGTTGGGGTCCGGTACGTGGGGCATCAGCGCGTTCGCCGGTATGACGCCGAGACGACCGGCCTCGAAGTCCTGGAGGGCTTCAACGATCTCTGCTCTCGTGTTCATCACGAAGGGACCGTAGTGCTCGACGGGCTCGCCTATGGGCTGGCCACCGAGGACGAGAACCTCAAAGTTGACGGTACGCGAATCTTGCTTGTCGTCGGCGCCGAGTCGAAGCCAGTCGCCGGGTCCGAAGGCCGCGAGCTGGCCCATCTCCACGGGGCGGCGCTCACTGCCCACGTAACCCGATCCAGCGAGCACGTAGACCAGTGCGTTGAACGTCGGGTCCCACGGGAGGTCCATCCGCGCGCCCGGAGAGACCGAAACGTGGGACATGGCCATGGGCGTGTGTGTTGAACCAGGCCCTTGGTGGCCACCGACGTCGCCCGCGATCACGCGCGCGAGAGACTCGGCGTCAGGCGAAGACACGAAGACGACGTCATCGGCCTCGAGGCCCTGGTAGGCGGGAGCAATCATCTTGTCCTTAGCGGGGAGATTCACCCAGAGTTGGATCCCGTGAAAGAGACCTCCTGACACCACGAGTGCCTCCGGTGGGGTCTCGATGTGCAGAATCCCCTTGCCGGCCGTCATCCACTGCGTTGCGCCGTTCTTGATGAGGCCTCCGCCGCCGTGAGAGTCTTGATGTTCGAACGTCCCGTCAATCATGTAGGTAACGGTCTCGAAGCCACGGTGGGGATGCCATGGCGTCCCCTTGGGTTCGCCCGGTGCGTAGTCGACTTCACCCATCTGGTCCATGTGAACGAAGGGGTCGAGATCCTTCATCGTGAGACCTGCGAAGGCCCGGCGAACGGGAAACCCCTCGCCCTCGAGGCCGCGCGGCGCGGTGGTGACCGTCTTCACCGGTCGCTCGATGGTGGAAGCACCGTCAATCGTGTCGAAGCGGGCCAGATCTGACCACTTCTCGGGGGTTACAGCTGGCATCGGACCTCTCCTTGCTAAAGAATTCGAGCATCACTTTAAAGGTATTTCCGATGAAAAGTACGCGAGCTCCACGGGCGGCGAAAGGGCCGTCGTTGCCGGACGTCCGACGGTGATCGTCTCGTGCGCGACCCTTCGCTCCGATCGGCGTCAAGCCGTCCTCCCTGGCGAGCGCTCAACCACCACCGTCGCCCCTGCGATCGCAACGTGCCGACCGTACGAGAAGATCCACGCCTGATGCGTCCACCGTGACGGAATCGAATGAGCATCGCAACGTAAAGGTGATCTGACGAGTCGGTCACCAGAGAAGGCAACCGCGTCGTTCAATGCGCAACGTCAACGGCGGATAAAAGTTCGAACCACGAAACGCACGACATCAGACGAAGATGCCGGATCAGACGGGATATTCCCAGCGTGGTCGCTCGGGTTTTCTGGACCGTCGAGGTTCGTAAGCCCCCTCACAGCCGTCTCACATGAGTCTCACAATATTCATTGGAAGACTGGAAACTGTTCGAGAACATCTTGGACGAACGCGACGAAGGGAACACTATGCATACGAAAACGGTGAAAGTAGTGGGCCGATCGGTAAGTGCACTGGCCATCGGAATAACGCTCACGGCTGGCAGCGCGAGTTTGGCGTCGGCGTCGGGTCATCACGACCACGGCAGCAAGTTCGGTGACGTCGCCAGTGGCAAGGTATCTTCTTTCGACTACGCCAACGTGGGTCAGGGTGGTTACGTCACGATCGTCACACCGACGTCGGTGACAGTTCAACTGTGGGACGGCGCCACGAAGACGTACTCGCTCACGGGAACGCAGTACACCGAAGGTAAGTTGCCTTCAACATGGGCGTCCCTCGTCGTCGGTGACCGCGTCAGGGTGCAGACTTCCTCCACGGACCCCACGACGGCCACTCTGATCAACATTGAGTTGGCCGAATTGTTCGGCAAGGTAACCGCGAAGACGGGACTCGCGATCACCATTACCGATCCTCAGGGATTCAGCCGCACGATTCTGACGAGCCTCACTACGACCTTCACCGTCGGTGGCGTACCTGGAACCCTGGCGAGCGTGAACGTAGGCTCAAAGATCGTGGCCCAGGGAACTATCGACGCGAACGCGACGACTTTGGACGCCCTTTCCGTTGAGGTTGGCACGTCCGGTACGACTGGCACGACTGGCACGATGAATACGATCCACGGCGTCGTCACATCATTCACAAGTGGAACGGTGACCGTCCTCCAAAAGGACGGCACGTCAACACCCTTCACGTTGACAACCTCCACCACGTTCAAGGACGACGGCGCCACGTTGAGTTCGTCAGACTTGGCCACTGGTTCAAAGGTCGGCATCGAAGCGAGTTCGACAGCTCCGACGACCGCCCTGAACGTCGAGATAGAGCTGGTTCATCTCGCCGGCAACGTCACGGCAGTCAATGGAACAACGTTTACTCTTGGTGAACACAATGGATCCACCCGCACGATTGTCGGAGGTTTGACGACCACCTACACGATGGCCGGCGCTCCAGTCGCGTCCACGGATGTCATCGTGGGTTCGCGAATTCGAGGCGAGGGAACGCTCTCGACTGACGGATTGACGCTCACCGCGGTGAGCGTGGTGATTGAACACAGCGCCGTACCAAAGCCCAACAACGAAGGCTCAAACGGTCGCGATCACCAGGGATCAAATAATGGTGGTCGAGGTTCGTCACGTCGAGGTCACAACCGCCGCTAAGTAGTCTCGATCGAGGTATCTGTTAATCCAGTTGCCGCGTGGGCTCGGAGACGAGGTTCGTGCGTCAGCTGGATTGACTGTTCTTAACGCCGTCAGCGGCAACCCGCACGACGGTGCTGACCAAGAAATCGTGCTCAATCGCTCACTTCGTCCCTTGCTCCCGGTAAGTTGGAAGGTGTCAATGGCACCGGTGTGATGGTGCCGAAGAGAGTAAATGTTCTTAATCGAGGATCGATAACATGAGCACCGCCATCAGCTGGCTTTGCGACATGGACGGCGTTCTAATCAACGATGGTCGCATGGTTCCCGGTGCCGACAAGTTTCTTGATCGCCTGCGCGCGACTGAACGTTCGTTTCTCGTACTCACCAATAACTCTCTGTTCACGCCCAAACAGCTGCGCGACAATCTCTGCTCACTCGGCATCGAAGTCGCTGAGGGCCAACTCTGGACCTCGGCCTGCGCTATCGCCCAGTTCGTGCACGATCAGCGCCCGAAGGGTCGGGCCTTCGTCATCGGCGAGACCAGCCTTCACGAAGCCTTGTACGACGTCGGTTACACCGAAGACTCGGTGAATCCCCACTACGTGGTACTCGGCGAGACGTGGAAGTACTCATTCGACGAGATCACGACGGCCATTCGCCTCATCGACCAGGGGTGCTCTTTCGTCGTGACGAATCCAGAGACGTTCGGGACCTCTCCGGAGGGCCTGTTGCCGGGGTGCGGCGCGTTGGCGGCGCTCATTCACAGCACGACCGGTGTCAAGCCTTACTTTGTTGGAAAACCCAATCCCGTCATGATTCGCGACGCGCTCAACATCCTCGGTGCGCACTCAAAGTCAACGGTGATGATCGGCGACCGAATGGACACGGACATCATCGCCGGCGTCGAGGCCGGCGTCGAGACGATTCTCGTGCTCTCGGGTGTCACGCAACGTGAAGAGATCGAGCAGTACTCGTACCAGCCCACGCGCGTCATCAACTCAGTCGCCGATCTCATCGACGAACTGTAAGGCGTCAAGACCGCGAGGGACACGCCCGGCAGTTTCGCGCGGTCGCTACTTGGACGTCTGTTGCAGCGCCTCTAAGAAGGACTCCGCCCAGTCGTAGACGTCGCGGCGGTAGGTCTTTCGACGCATTCGTGACATGCGGTCGCGCGCTTCCTTCGGTCCGGCGTTTACCGCCATGCGAATGGCCTCTTTGATGCCTTCGAGGTCGTGCGGATTGACCATGAACGCACCACGAAGTTCCGCCGCGGCACCGGCGAACTCGCTCAACACGAGTCGACCCGTCAGGTCGCGCCGCGTCATGACGTACTCTTTCGCCACCAAGTTCATGCCATCGCGGAACGGTGTCACGATCATGACGTCCGCAACAAGGTACAGCGCCACGAGTTCGTCGAAGGGCAGGTTCTGGTGCAGGTAGTGGATGACGGGACTACCGACCTGGCCGTACTCGCCGTTCATCTCACTCACGGCCTGTTCGAGGTTGTGACGTTCTCGTTCGTAGTGAGCGTCGGTCTCTCGACTCGGTACGGCGACTTGGACCATGACGTGTTTGCCGGTCTGCAGCGATCCGTCCTCGAAGAGCTCTGACACGGCCTTGATCCGTTGCTGGATGCCCTTGGTGTAGTCAAGCCGGTCGACGCCCAGCAGGACCAATTCGGGGTCACCGAGACCCTTTTTGATCTCCACCGCTCGAGCGCGAATCGTGGGATCATTCGCGAGGGCGATGATCTGTTCCGAGTCCACCGAGATAGGAAACGCTCCAACGCGAACCGTGCGGCCGTTGAGGTCCAACACCGAGTCCGTGCCCGTCGCGGCCGACTGGCGCCTCGCCATCCGCGAGAAGTTCGAGGCGGCTTGAGGGACCTGAAAGCCAATGAGGTCCGCGCCGAGCAGACCCGTCAAGATCTCCCGGCGCCACGGCAACTGCATGAAGAGCTCGATCGGTGGGAACGGGATGTGCAGGAAGAAACCGATTCGCACGTCCGGTCGAAGCTGGCGCAGCATCTGGGGAACGAGTTGGAGTTGGTAGTCGTGAATCCACACCGTACCCCCGGGAGCGACGGACTCGGCGATGGCCGTGGCGTAGCGAAGGTTCACCTTGGAGTACGTCTGCCACCAGTGCCGGTGAAACGTCGGCGCGCGGATGGCGTCGTGGTAGAGGGGCCACAACGTGGCGTTCGAGAATCCGAGGTAGAAGTTCTCGTACTCCTCCTTCGTCATGTCGACGGCCTTCAGACGAATTCCCTCGTAGGTGAGCGGTAGCTCCTGATGCTCGGCGGTGCCGGGCCAGCCGATCCACAGCCCATTTCGGTTCTGAAGGACCGACGTCAGGGCCGAGACCAAACCACCGGGACTGGGCTTCCACTCGTCTTGGCTCGCGCCGGTCGAATGTTGCACGGGCAGACGGTTGGCAACGACGACGAGATCGGCCTTGTCGGAGTCGCGACTTGGCGCTCGCTCAATGAACGCGACCGGTTCAAGGTGGTTGCTGGCTTGGTCCAACATGATTAGTACCTGATCAAAACCCTAATGCCCTCAGAAGGCGTCGTGAGAGGCTTGCAACGTAATTGAAAAGCGGACTTACCCTAACTCATCAAATGATCGTAGTGCTGCGCTCATCTTTTCCGGCCGCGTTCCACCAACTGGGTGAACCAGCGACGCCCGTCAACGATTCACTGGCCCGCTGGTCGGCCTCGATGACGTGCAGCACCGCGTTAATGAGCGACAGGTGCGTGAGCGCCTGGGGAAAGTTCCCAAGGTGTCGAGCGGTCTTTGGATCGAGCTCTTCGCCGAAGAGTCCAAGGGCACTGGCGGAGCCGACGAGTTTCTCACAGTTCGTTCGCGCCTGGTCGAGCTCGCCGATCTCCACGAGCGCGGACACGAGCCAGAAGGAGCACACCGTGAAGCTCCCCTCGTACTCGCCGCCGATACCGTCGTCGGTCGTCGTCGTTCGGTAGCGATACACGAACGGTCCGTCGCTGAGTTCCTCGGCAATGGCGAGGACGGTTTTGCGGATGCGCTCGTCGTGGGGCGGAAGAAAACCCACCAGCGGCAACAACAAGAGCGAGGCGTCGAGTTCGTGCGAATCGTAGGACTGCATGAAGCGGCCCTGCTCGTCGACCGCCTTCTCGCACACGTCGGCGTGAATCTCTTGCGCCGCGTTCCACCACTCGTCGGCGCGGTCGCGCTCGCCTCGAAGGGCTGCCAATCGTGCGCCTCGGTCTACCGCCACCCAGCACATGACCTTCGAGAAGGTGAAGTGTTGGGGCTCGCCGCGCACTTCCCAAATTCCACGGTCGGGATCTTTCCAACACTTCAACGCCGTCTCGACGGCCTGCACCACGATGCGCCACGACCGCTCGCTCAGCGAATCCCTCGAACGCGTGTGTTCGAAGACGCAGTCGACGATCGCCCCAAGAATGTCGAACTGGACCTGGTTGTAGGCCGCGTTGCCGACGCGCACCGGGCGAGAGCCGCCGTAGCCCGTCAGGTGATCGAGTTCGCTCTCCGTGGGCGTACCGGCACCGTCGACCGGGTACAACACTTGTAACGCGGCCCGCATCCGCTTTCCGGACATGACGCCGCCTTGAGGTTCAAGGACGTCGCCCAGGAAGGCCAGAAAGTCGTCGGCTTCAGTGTCGAAGCCCAAAGCGTGCAACGCACGCAGGGTGAACGCCGCGTCACGGACCCACGTGAAGCGATAGTCCCAGTTACGTCCACCGCCAATGTTCTCCGGTAGTGACGTGGTGGGCGCGGCCAACAGCGCGCCCGTCGGGGCGTACGTCAGACCTTTCAGCGTCAGCGCACTTCGCTGGAGGAACTCGCGCCACGGGTGATCAGGAAAGCGACCGCCGTCAATCCAGTCACGCCAGAATCGACTCGTCTCGGCACGACACGTGTCGACTTCCGCTCGCGTCGACGGGGCTGGCGAATCGGTCCAACTGAGGACCGCGAACGACGTCTCACCCTCGGTGAGGCGATGACGGGCGCGAACGGCTCTTCCTTCGATGCCGAATCGCATGTCGCCGGCCAACGTGAGGCGTGGAAAATCAGAGTTCGTGGTCCTCACTTGGTCGTAAGCGGTGCCCTCGTACTCCCACTCCGCGTCGACGCGACCGTAGTCGAAGGACGGCTCGCAGTTGAGCAAGATGTCGACGCTGCCGTGCAAGCACGTCGCCGTTCGAACGAGGACGTGCTTCGCGTCGAAGTCACCTGGTGTACGTCGGTGGTGATCAGAACGCTCACCCGTGCGGTACCACGGCGCGACGGCCAAGAAGTCGTTAACGATCAGCCAGCCACTTCGCGTCTGCCACGTCGTGGCGAGGACCATGGTGCCCGGGACGTACTGACGGTGAGCGGGCACGGCGCTGTCCACGGGTGCCAGGCGAAACGATCCTGCGGCCCGGTCCAAGAGGGTGCCGAAGATGCTCGGATCGTGGGGCTTCGGAATGCAGAACCACTCAATGGCTCCAGTTGGCGCGACGAGCAAGCTGTTTTCGCAGTCGGAGAGAAAGGCGTAGTCGGCGATCGGAGGAAATATTGTCTCGAGCGTCTCCTGGTTCGGGATCCCGGACAGCCCGGCCCCGCCGACGCGGGCTGCGAAAATAGGCTGGGGTCGTCGGGGCCACAGTCCGATTTTGTTATCCAGCGTCCTCGCAGAGTGTGTCCGTTCATTCATCACGTGGCTACTCTTTCTTGGAAAATAGTTGTTCAACAACCAACGTCCAGACCTTCGTCAACGTCGGCGACCCTTGGTGGTCATTTTAGTTGCGGGTGAAGCAGAACAGTGGGCAGGTGCCGTGCTATTTCGCGCTCGCCGCCCCTGCGATCCCTTCGTGCTCGTTCATTTCGGCGGCCCCACGATCGTGTAGGTCAGGTTCCTCGACGTCCTTGGCAAAGTATTCTCGAAGAGAAGGTCGTACTACCCTCGGGAGACGTGATGGACCACACAAGAGCAGCAGCACTTCTCCAGTCGGAACGCACGCGCGTGCAAGACCTTTTGAACCAGTCCTCCGGCGCGCGTCTCGATGATCGAGCAGGCGCCAGCGAGCAAGGTGACATGAGCGACCCCGCGACGTCACTCACGCAGGAAGAAGTAGAGGACGCCGTCAACGCGAGTCTGCGCGAACGCTTGGCGGCGATCGTGCGGGCCGAACAACGACTGCGAGACGGCACCTACGGACGCTCACTTCGAAGTGGCGACGTGATTCCGGACGAACGACTAGAAGCCGACCCGGCGGCGGAGCTCACGGTTGAGGAAGCGCAAGCGACGTAGCGTGGCGCGTCGCCGAGGGCTCCTGGCAACATGAACGTCTGGCTGCGCGTCTTTGCAGGGCTGCTCGGTCTCATGCTGCAGGTCGTCGTTCTCGACGCCGCGATCCGAACCTTCTTGCTCCCCCGGATGGCGAGCGTTCGACTGAGTCGCACCATCTCGAAAATGGTGGGCAGATTCTTTCATATGCTCGCGCGATCGAGCACGTCGTACCCGACGAAAGATCGCATACTCTCGCTCTACCCGTCGATCGTGTTGTTGACCTACCAAGCGACGTGGCTCGCCATTAGTTTGGTGGCCTTCGCCTTTGGCTTCATCGCCGTCGGAGCGTCGAGCGCAGCGCTCGCCTTTCAGATGTCCGGTTCGTCACTGTTCACGCTCGGCACCGTCGCGGCGCACGGTGGCGCGCTCATCGTCCTCCAGTTCATCGAGGCCGGCGTGGGCCTGACGCTGCTCGCCCTGCTCATCGCCTTCATCCCCACCTTGTACTCCGCCTTCCAACGACGCGAGGTCTCAGTATCTCGCCTCAGCGTTCGCGCCGGCATCCCGGCCACGCCGTGGGGTGTACTCGAAGTGGCGCAGAGCGTCGAATCGTACGTCGGGCTCGACGAACTGTGGCGCGAGTGGGAGCAGTGGTTCATCGACGTCGGAGAGACGCACTCGACACTGACCATCCTCAACTACTATCGCTCGCCCAACCCCATGCAGACGTGGATCGGATCGGCCGCGACCGTGCTGGACGCCGCCGCCCTGTTCAACGCCGTCGTCGACGCCAAACCCTCGCCCACCGCCGGGTTGTGCATTCGTTCGGGCTGGCTGACGCTTCGAAAACTGGCCGACTACTTTGGCGTGACGTATCCCACGCAGCTGGATCGAACCGTTCCGGTCTCGATCACACGCGAGGAGTTCGACCTCGTCCTCATTCGCCTCGATCGCATCGGCGTGCCGCTCGTCGCGGATCGCGACGCGGCGTGGTTCGACTTCGCCGGTTGGCGGATGAACTACGACGCGATCATCGAGGCCTTCTACCTACTCTTCAACTGCCCGAGGACCGACTGGCACCAGTCGTCG
>DATKSO010000177.1:0-22389 GCA_035531635.1 Acidimicrobiales bacterium
GGTGAGAAGGGTTTGACCAATGACGTTGTTGATCTTGTGCGACCCAGTGTGCGCGAGGTCTTCGCGCTTGGCGAAGAGTTGGAGGCCCAGGCGTTCGGAGAGTCGCGGTAGCGGTGTCACCGGCGTAGGGCGTCCAGCGAACTGGCGTAAGACCGCGTGGTATTCGGCGACGAAGTCGGGGTCACCCCACGCGTCTCGAAAGGCCCCTTCCAACTCGAGGCACGCGGGCATCAGCGCTTCGGGTACGAAACGACCACCGAAATCACCAAAGTGACCGAGCTCGTCGGGCACTCCCATCACGTCGCGGCCCTCGGTCACGGCACACCTTGACGTGAAAACGCGTCACGGGCGTTGGCGACGTAGCGTCGGACGAGATCGTGGTCTTTCAATCGTGGCGTACGCTCCACGCCACTGGCACAGTCCACACCCCACGCGTTCGTCGTGTTGATGACGTCGGCCACGTTGTTCGGGTCCAAGCCACCGGCGGCAATGACCGGCGCTCGAAAGCGTCGGTCGTGAAGACGTTCCCACGAGTGCGTGACACCCGAGCCCGGTCGCGGACCGTCGATCAGCACCGCGTCAACCAGCGACGCGTCGAACGTGGCAAAGTCGTCCCCTTCGACATTGAGGGCCTTGATGACGAGTAGTGATCGCTGACGCAGTGCTGCCAGGAGCGCGGAACTCAACGCACCGTGCACTTGCACCACGTCAACGTCGAGCGCGTCCAGTGTCTCGATCACCACGTCGTCGTCCTCGTCTCGAAAGATCGCGCAACGGAGCACGTCACCCTTCACCGCGGCGGCGATGCCGATCGCCTGTTCCAACGTCACGCGACGGGGCGAGTCGGCGAGGATAAGTCCGATCGCGTTCGCGCCCGCTGCGGCGGCCGTCGCGGCGTCGTCGACGTTCGTCACGCCGCAGACCTTCACGAAGCCTCGCTCGAACACGCTAGGCACGAAGGGCGCTCGGCACCAACGCGAAGGCCTTCACGGTGGCGTAGGGGTCGGGGGCGGTGACGAAAGCTTCTCCCACGAGAACGGCGTCGAAGCCCGCTTGCGCCGCACGCTCCACGTCGCGCACCGTCGAGAGACCGGACTCACAGACGGTGAGACACTCACGGGGCAACACGTCCATTACGGACGCGGCGTGTTCGGGATCCACCTCGAACGTGCGCAGGTCGCGCTGATTGACGCCAATGACCTTTGCGCCACAGTCGAGCGCGCGTTGAGCCTCTTCTGCGTCGTGCACTTCCACGAGGGCGTCGATGCCACAGCTTTCGGCGAGTTCGATGAACGTCACGATCTCTTCGTTACTCAAGGCGGCGACGATGAGAAGGACGGCACCAGCGCCTGCGTCGGCAGCGTCGAGGACGTCGTTTTCACTCACCGTGAAGTCCTTACGCAGCACCGGAAGTTCAACTGACTTGTGAACTCTCTGGAGATCCTCGAGGGACCCGTCGAAGTACTCCTCGTCGGTCAACACCGACACGGCACTCGCGCCCGCGTCGCGATACACCTTGGCGAGTTCAGCGACGTCAAGATCGGGGGCGAGGACGCCCTTCGAAGGCGAACGACGCTTCACTTCGGCAATGACCTTGATGAACGGCGAGGAGCCTTTTCGAAGGACGAGCGCGAACGAAGGTCCGTCGTAGCGAATCACGTCGACACGCGCGCGCCAGTCGCGCTGATCCGCCGCGGCTCGTTGTCGATGGCTCAGCAGGATTGCGTCGAGGTACGTAGGCGCCATCCATGAATCGTAGTTGTGGAGAAGGGGCCATCGTCCACGAGTATCGTGTCGCTATGTCAGGACTCAGTTCGCTCCGGTTCGCAAAGTGAACTCCTTCGCACTTGACGTCTTAAACCCACTCGTGCGCGGAACAAGTCTCGAACGCGACGAAGCACGCGCCGCGCTCGGTGAAATTCTCGAGGGGCGCGTCGACGACGTCCTTATCGCCAGTTTCCTCACCGCCCTCACGGCAAAGGGTGAGACGGCCGAAGAGATGACGGGATTCATCGACGCGATGATCGACGCCGCGTCCACGTTTTTCATTGGACCAGAGGCCATCGACGTCGTCGGCACCGGCGGCGATCAACTGCACAGTGTCAACGTGTCGACCATGGCGGCGCTCACGGTGGCGGGCTGTGGCGTACCGGTCGCCAAGCACGGCAATCGGGCCGCGTCGTCCTCCGTGGGGTCCGCGGACGTGCTGGAAGCCCTCGGTGTACGCCTCGACGCGCCCGAGGAGGTCGTGCGAGCCTGCGTCGAAGGGGCCAACATCGGCTTCCTGTTCGCTCCGACGTTCCATCCGGCGCTCCGCTACCTCACGCCCATTCGGCGCGCACTCGCCTTTCGCACCGTCTTCAACGTCCTCGGTCCTCTGGCCAACCCGTCCCTCGTCCAGCGCTCGCTCATCGGCGTCGCGCAACAACCCCTGCTCGACAAGATGGCGCGGGTCTTGCAGGCCCGCCAGGTGCGCTACGCCATCCTCGTGCACGCCGACGACGGGCTCGACGAACTCTCGCTCGGTTCGCCTTCCACGTTGCACTTCGTCTCGACCGAGGGTCACGCCATCGAGCGCGTGAACGCCGGTGAGGAGCTCGGCGTTCATCACGCCGCCGCCAGCATTCGCGGTGGCGACACCGCCGACAACGTCCTCGCCGTGCGTTCGTTTCTGGACGCGACGCCGGGACCGGTCTTTGACGTCGTGTGCGCGAACGCGGCGCTCGCGCTGATGGTCGCTGGTCGGGCGACCTCGCTTCGTCAGGGATTCACCCTCGCCCAGGCCAGCGTCCGCGACGGTCACGCGGCGACCGCGCTGGAGCGACTCGTCCAGTTGTCGAACGCCTAAAGCAGCGTCAGCTCGGCTTTGTAGCGACGGCCATTCTCGACGTAGAGTGCCGCCGACAGGAGCGCGACCTCGTCACTGGACGCGTCACGTTTGATGGTGGCCGGCACCCCGAGAGCCAACGCGTTCGCCGGCACGTCCGTGCGGTTTCTCACGACGGCGCCCGCGCCCACCGTGGCGCCACTGTGCACCTCGGCCTGATGCAACACGATCGAACCACTGCCCACCAACACCCGGTCGTGGATGACGCATCCCTCTAAGTGCGCGAGATGACCCACCACGCAGTCGTTCCCGATGACCGTAGCGAACTCCGCCGTGGCGTGCACCACCGAGCCGTCTTGAATGGAGGTGCGCTCGCCAACGCTGATCGTGCCGTAGTCGCCTCGAAGCACCGCACCCGGCCATATCGAGGAGTCAGCGCCCACGTGAACGTCACCGATCACGACGGCGTCGGGATGGACGAAGGCGTCAGGGTGAATGGTGGGGACACGGCTGCCGAGGGCGTAGACGGGCACGGCGGACCTCCTAGTGGGCTAGCCACGAAATTAACTGATAAATCCGCCATACGAGATAGATGACGGACGCCACGATGAAGAGTCGCCACCGCCAAGGGATGGGTTCGTGCGTCGGCTCGACGATGTCGCCGCCGCACACCGTGCACACGTCGCCCTCTTCGGGACGATCACAGTTCTCGCACCAGTTCGCCACTACTCGACTCGAACACGAACTCGGATCGGAGAGGCGCCGAGTTCGAAGCGTTCGCGAAGGCTCCGCTCCACGTAGCGCAAGTAGGTCGAAGGCAGCTTGCCGGCCACGAACAACGTGAACGTCGGGGGCTCGGTCGCGCCCTGCACCGCGTAGCGGATCTTGCCCGTGGGGGCGGGTTGCTTGATCTGGAGGTCACGGATCGCCCGATTCAGCGCGCCCGTCGGGACGCGCTTGGCGTAGTCGAGGGCCGCGTTCGACAGAGCCGGCAAGAGGCGATGCACGCCCTTGCCCGAGAGCGCCGTCGTCTTCAAGACGGGAGCGTCACCGAGGAACGCCAGCTTCTCGCCCACGCCCGCGAGTACGGCGTCGCGATCGTCCGTGGCGACCAGTTCCCACTTGTTCAACACGACGAGTGCGGGACACCCCGACGCTGAGATTCGTTCGGCGAGACGTTGATCTTGCCCAGTGGCGCCGTCGGTGGCGTCGATGACCAGAATCGCGATGTCCGCGCGGTCGAGTGCGTCCAGGCTTCGAAGGACCGAGTAGGTCTCGAGTCCGGCCTCGGTGCGCGCGCGCTTCCTCATGCCGGCCGTGTCGATGAAACGAATCAGTCCGGCGCTGGTGTCGACGAGCGTGTCGATGGCGTCACGCGTCGTGCCGGGCATGTCGTGCACGACCGAGCGCTCTTCACCGATGAGCTGATTGAACAGCGTGGACTTGCCGACGTTGGGTCGTCCGACGATCGCGACGCGAAGCGCCCCGTCGTCCTTTTCGTCGGGCTCAACTTCACCCTTCGACTCGCCAAGATGATCGACGATCTGATCGAGCAAATCACCCGCTCCACGTCCGTGCTGGGCACTCACCATCACGGGCTCACCGGCACCGAGGCTGAGGAACTCCCAGCTCGCCGCTTCGTGATGTTGGTCGTCCACTTTGTTGACGACGAGCATCACCGGGCGCCCACTCTTTCGCACCCAGCGCGCGGCCTTGGAGTCTTCTTCCACCGGTCCCGTCGCCGCGTCGACGACGAGGAGCACGAGATCGGCACTGGCGAGCGCCGCCTCAGCCTGTTGCGAGACCTTGTCCTCGAGGGAGTTGCCCGACTCGAGCCAACCACCCGTGTCGACGACTTCGAAGGCCAGGCCGCGCCATTCGACGTCGACCGCTTTGCGGTCGCGCGTGACGCCGCGCTGCTCTTCGACGACCGCGATGCGCTTGCCGGCCAGACGGTTGACGAGCGAACTCTTGCCGACGTTCGGTCGTCCGACCACGACCACTTGGGGCTTCTTCACGCTCTACTCAGTCCTCTGGTCCGTACCAACTCGAGTGTGGTGCGCAGATCGTCACCCGTCGTGGCGACGGTCATAACGGGGCGCGGCAGATCGTCGAGCGAAAGTCCGTCGAGGAATCGTCCTTCGGAGAGACAGACGTCAGGTACGAGACAGACGGTGGACTCGCTCACCTCGCCCAGTGCGACCTGGAGGTCTTGGCCAGTCAGGAGACCCGCCACCTTGATGTTGCCCCCGAAGTAGCGATTCTTCACGGCCTTCACCTCGACGTCCGCGAAGCCGTGCTCGTCGAAGAGCGAACGCAAGATGGGCGCCGCGTACTCCCCTGTCAAAACGGTCACGTTCTCGCCGTAGTAGGTCGCGCTCTTCGTCGAACGTGGCGCGCGGTACCCCAGGGCGGGCGCGCCATCGACCGACTGAAAGAATCCGGAACCCAACTTCGCCATAGACGTGCGCTTGGAGAAGCTCTCACTGAACGCCGCCACGAGACCGACGCCGTTCTCCGCCTCGTCGAGACTCTCGAAACTCTCGGTGCCGGGTGGCTGAAGACCGGCGACAAGGTAGAACTCGTCGCTCGCGAAGACCTTCGCCGTGCCCAGCAGTTCGCGCGTCAGGCTTTGGAATCGATCGGCCAGCGCCACCACGTGGCGAGCTTCCGCGGCGTTGTGGGGACGCATGTCCTTCTCCTCGGAGAAGGCACTGACCCCGACGGGCACGAGCGCGACCGACGCGAGTTCGGGGTAGAGCGAGAGCACGTCGTAGAGCGTGCGTTCGAGCTCGTCGCCGTCGTTCACGCCGGGACACACGACGACCTGACCGTGCACGACGACGCCCGCCCGCAACAACTCCCTCAGCCAGCGAAGGCTCGTCGCGCCACGGGGGTTGCGCAACATCTCGGCGCGAAGCTCGGGGTTCGTCGTGTGGATCGACACGTACAGCGGTGAAAGTCCCTCGTCGATCACGCGCTCGAGGTCGAATTCAGTGAATCGCGTGAGCGTCGTGAAGTTGCCGTAGAGAAAAGAGAGTCGAAAGTCGTCGTCCTTCACGTAGAGTGAGCGACGCATTCCCTTGGGCAACTGGTAGATGAAGCAGAACGTGCAGTGATTGTCGCAGGTGCGAATACGGTCGAACACGGCCGAATCGATGCTGAGCCCGAGGGGCTGACCCTCGTCCTTCTTGATCGTCACCTTTCGCGAGAGCGGATCTCCTTCTCGCTTCACGACGAGGGTCACGACGTGGCCGTCGATCAGTTGCTGGTATTCGATGATGTCGGTAGGCTCTCGGCCGTTCACGCTCACGAGCTCGTCGCCCACCGCGAGATCGACGCTCGAAGCCGGCGAATCCGGTGAGATGGAGGAAATTCGGACACCAGACACCTCTCTAGCCTAGGCACTGTGGCAAATCTTCCATTACTAGGCTGGATGACGTGAAAGTCGAGAAGGTCGTACTCGCGTCCCCACGGGGATTCTGCGCCGGGGTCGAGAAGGCCATCAAGGCCCTCGACTGGATGACGCGCGTGTTCGAAGCGCCGGTCTACTGCTACCACGAGATCGTCCACAATCAATTCGTCGTCGAATACTTCCAATCCCTTGGCGTCATCTTCATCGACGACGTGTCCGTCGTGCCCGCGGGCGCGCCGGTCATGTTGAGCGCCCACGGCTCGCCGCCCTCCGTCATCGACGCGGCCCGTCGAACCGGTGGCACCGTCATCGACGCCGTCTGTCCTCTCGTCACCAAGGTCCACCACGAACTCAAGGTTCGCGCGAAGAAGGGCTACACCGTGCTCTACGTGGGCCACGAAGGACACGAGGAAGCCGTGGGCACGATGGCCGTCGCGCCTGACGCGGTCCACCTCATCCAGTCTCGTGAAGACATCGACGCCTTGATCGGCCACCCGGGACCCGTGGCGCTGCTCAGTCAGACCACGCTGAGTCTCGACGAGTGGCAGGACTTGCGGGAGTACGCCGAGGTCGTCTTTCCCGACATCTGGATGCCGAGTCGAGGCGACCTGTGCTTCGCCACCACCAATCGACAGGCGGCGCTGCGCGAAGTCGCGTCGGACGCCGACGCGGTCATCGTCATCGGATCGGCGAACTCCTCCAACACCGTCGCCCTCACCAAGGTGGCGGAGGCCGCCGGCTGTCCGCGCGTCCTTCGCGTGAACGGGACGCGCGAACTGCCCGACGACCTCAAGGGCACCATCGCGGTGACGGCCGGTGCCTCGGCCCCGGAGTCGCTCGTGACCGAGGTGTTGCGTTTTCTAAATCCGAGCGACGGCGTGATCATCCACTCCGTCACCGTGGAAGACGAATACTTTCCGCCGCCACCGGAACTTCGTGAAATGCTGAAGGCCATCACCGCCCTCGTGGACCTCGTTCTCCAGGCCCCCGAGCCATCGAGTTTCGACAGCCAAGCGGACCGTGAGTTCACGGCCGCTGAGGTGCTCTCCTCCGTCAGTCGCTAAGCGTTCAAAAGTGGCCCAGGTAGTATTCGTCCGTGACCTCGTTTCCCAGTATGGACGTCTCCACGCGAGAGCAGTGGATGGAAATCGTGGAAAAGACCATCGACGCGCAGCCCCGGGTGGCCCGTCAGGTCCTCGCGATGGTCAAAGGCCTCAGTGACATCAGCGACGGCTTCTCCGTCGATCAGATGCAGCACGCCCTGCAGACGGCCACGAGAGCCGAACGCGACGGAGCCGACGAGGAGGTCATCGTGGCTTCACTCTTGCACGACGTGGGCAAACTCATCTCGGTACCGAATCACCCCAAGATCGCCGCGGAGATCCTCAAGCCCTACGTCCGCCCCGAGGTGTACTGCATGGTCTCCTTCCACCAGGACTTCCAAGGTCGCTACTACTACGAGCACTTGGGCATGGATCCCAACCTGCGAGAACAGCACCGCGGTCAACCGTGGTACGAACTGGCGGAGAAGTTCGCCGACGAGTGGGATCAAAAGGCCTTCGACCCCGCGTTCGACGCCCAGTCGCTTGAACACTTCGAACCCATGGTGGTCAACGTGTTCGCCCAGGCAAAGTCCATCTAAGGAGTAGTGATGTCATCCGACGATCTCGAGAAGCGCCGCTTGGCGCGACTTCGCACGTTCGCCATTTCCCAAGCTATGGACCGCTTCAGCGCTGACTACCCCGGCTTCAAGCCCGAGGACACGGTCGCGTCGATCTGCGCCTACGAGGAAGAGGGCAACATCGGTGACGTCTTGGCGAAGATGCCCGACACCATTGAGGGCAACGCCTACACGATCCTCGTCGTCGTCGACGGGGGCGCGGACCGCACGGCCGAGATCGCGCGGTCGTGCCCTGGCGTCAAGGTCATCGAGTTTCCCGTCAATCTCGGTCACGGCGTGGCCCTGCAAGTCACGTACCGCTACTGCATCGAGAACAACGTGAAGTACGTCGTCACCCTCGACGCGGACGGCCAGAACGACCCCTCGGAGATTCCCTTGATCCTCGCGCCGTTGCGAACTGACGAGGCGGACTTCGTCGTGGCGAGTCGTGTACTAGGAGAGGACAAGACCTCGGACGTCGTTCGAAAGAGTGGCGTACGTTTCTTCTCTTTCGTCATGAATCACATGACCGGCGCGAACCTGACCGACACGTCCACCGGGTACCGCGCGCTGCGCGTGACGATGCTCGCCGACGTCATCGATCGACTCACCCAAGAGCAGTACCAGACGGCGGAGCTGCTCATCACGTGCCTGAAGCGAGGCTGGCGCGCGAGTGAGGTGCCGACGGTCTGGTACCCGCGCGCGTCCGGCACGACCAAAAAGGGCAAGAACTGGCTGTTCGGCTTTCGCTACGCTCGCGTGGTCTTTGGCACCTGGTGGCGTGAGCGCTAACTAGCCGAGTCGCCGTCGACTCTGCGCGTACACCTCTTCGAGGGCCTGGCGCAGTTCCTCGGTCTTCGCCGCGATCTGAGAGCGTGACACGCGCCCCTCACTGGCGGGCGGGGCGATTGGCTTGCCCACGACGACGTGGATCTTCGCGAAACGGGGCAGTTTCGCGCCCACGGGCATCGCGCGCTCGCTCCCAGCGACACCCACCGGCACCACCGTGGCGCCCGTGCGGGCCGCAATGAACATCGCCCCGTCGTGCAGGGGCTCAACGGTGAGTCCCTCCTTGCGCGTACCTTCCGGGAACAACACCAACGCCTGGCCGCGGCGGAGCACCTCTTCGCTCAGTCGCAGGGACTCGCGATCCGCGGTGTCACGCGTGACCGGAAAGGCCCCGAGTCGCGTGAGCAACCAGCCCATGACGGGCACTCGAAAGATGCCGTCCTTCGCCATGAAGAAGACCTTGCGCGGCGAGATGAAGAGACTGAAGGCGAAGTCGACGTTCGAACGGTGAATCGGCGCGATGAGCACCGGGCCGCTCACGGGGATGTTCTCGGCGCCCTCGACGCTCGGACGAAAGAACACTGTCGCGAGACCCCTCACGACGCCCGCGCAGACACGGTACGTGAAGGTCTTCCTCGGGTCTAGGACAAGATCTTGAGCTTCAGGCACTGGATAATCTCCTCGACCACGTCGGCGACGTCACGCCCCGTCGTGTCTAGCACGAGCGCGTCGTCGGCCTGGCGAAGAGGTGACGCTTCCCTCGTCGAGTCGGCGACGTCACGTCGAGACACCGACGCTTCACCCTCGTCGTCTCGTCGACGCGCGCGCTCCTCGAGCGAGGCCGTGAGGAAGATTTTGATCGTGGCGTTCGGAAAGACGACGGTGGTGATGTCGCGACCTTCGACGACCGTCCCGAGAGGTTGCGCGGCGGCGAACTCTCGTTGGCGGCCAACCATCTGGGCACGCACCAGCGCGTTCGCGGCCACGACGGATACCGCGACGTTCACCCGCTCGGATCGGATGTCGTCTTCAACGTCGCGCCCGTTGACGGTCACGCGTGGCAGCGTCGTGAGTCGCACCTCTTTCGCTAACGCTTCCATGGCGTGCGCGTCGTGGACGTCGACGCCGTGATCGAGCGCCTCGACGGTCACGGCGCGGTACATGGCGCCCGTGTCGAGGAACGACCAGCCAAGTCCCGCGGCGAGCGCTCGCGCGACGCTGGACTTGCCCGAACCGGCCGGTCCGTCGATGGCGATGACCCGGCTACTCATTGGAGCAATGCTAGGTCGCGGAAAAAATGTGGATAGCTGGACGACACCGTCGACGCACCTTCGATGGTGCACCCTCGTCCGGCACAGCCCGCGACCGCGCTCGCCATGACCATCCGGTGATCGAGCGATGAAGAGAACGTGAAGTCGTGAAAGGCCGAGGCACTCGCTACTCCCTCGATGAAGAAGTCGTCGCCCTCGGACCAGACGCGACACCCCACGTTCCGCGCCAACGCCATCGAACCCTCGAATCGATCGGACTCCTTGTGGCGCAACTCACCCATCGCGCGAAAAGCACTCACCCCAGTCGCCGCCGCGGCCGCGACCGCGAGAACCGGCACTTCGTCCACCGAGGGAATCTCGTGCGCGTGGATCTCGGTCGCCTCGAGCGAGGAACTTCGTGCGTGCAGTGCGTGGATTGCACCACGACCGACGAGTCGCACGTCAGCGCCCATTCGCTGCAAGACGCCCACGAAACCCACACGTTCGGGCGACGCGTCGACACTCAGCACCTCCAGTGTGGCGTCGCGGTGAATCGCGCCCAGAACGGCGAAGAACGCGGCCTGCGAGGGGTCGCCCGGCACGAACCAGTCGTGTCGCAGTGGCCGCCCGGGACTCAGCGTGACGTCGCGACCCGCCCCCACGTCGCGCGAGGTCAGCGCGACGCCGGCGTCTCGAAGCATGTCCTCGGTCGTGGAGCGGGTGCGTACGTCCTCCGTCACTGACGTGTCGCCGTCGGCGACGAGTCCAGCGAAGAGGATCGCGGACTTCACCTGAGCACTGGCTATCGGTACGTGGTAGCTCAGCGCGCGAAGACGCGTCGGGCTCTCCACCGTCAAGGGCGGTGTCAGTGACGCGCCCTGTCCACGAACGACGGCGCCCATGCGCCCGAGGGGTGTCGCGACCCGGTCCATCGGTCGCTTCGAGAGCGACGCGTCGCCTACCAATTGATGGACACCCGGAATCGTGCTAACGATCCCACTCATCAGACGCATCGTCGTGCCCGAGTTGGCGCAGTCGAGGGGCAGAGCGCTCGGGTGCAGTCCGCCGTCCGGACCGATCAGGAGGACTCGCCCGTCCTCGTCGAGGCGCGTCGCGCCAAGCTGTTCGAGCATCACGCTCGTGGCGGCCACGTCGTCGCCGGGTGAGAGCCCCGTGATGGTGCTCTGTCCCTTCGCCAGGGCACTGATCATGAGGGCGCGATGCGACGCGCTTTTGTCGCCCGGCACGCGCAGAGAGCCGCGAAGGTGGCGCGCCGGTGCCACGCGTTCGACGCCACTCATTCGTGACCGACCTGAAAACCCATCTCCAGCAACGTCGCGCTGAACGGCTCGGCTTGACGGGCGTCAACGGCGAGCAGGAGCGTGCCCGAGGACCCTTCGATGCCGTGTGCGATCTCGATGTCGTAGATATTGACGAGCATCTCCGACGCGGCCATCGTCACGGCGGCCAGCACGCCGGGTTGGTCGCTCACCGCGACGCGAAGGTAGGCCAGATTCTCAGAGTTGAGGGCTCGTCCGGGCAGCTGACGTCGCGCCGACGCCGCACTGAGGAGATCGTTCGCCACGGCGTCGTGGTCGTCGTTGTTGAGCGCGAGACGAAGGGCCGCGAGACGTGCCTCGAGGGCCTGGAGAGACTGGCTGATCGCCACGCGATTCTCGAATAGGACGTCGGGCCAGATGCCGGGGTCCCCCGCGGCGACGCGGGTCATGTCACGAAAGCCACCGGCCGCGAGCTGCAAGAGGACCGTGTCCTCTTCGGCCGCACGACTCGCCTCGTTCATGAGGGCACCGGCGAGCAGGTGCGGCACGTGACTCGCGACGGCGACGAGGCGGTCGTGGTCATCAGCGTCGACGGCCACGACGTTGGCGCCCAGTTCTCGCAAGACCCCGTGCAGCGTGCCGTACGTGTCGGGTCGGGTGGCGACCGTGGGCGTCAGCACCCACGTACAGCCCTGGAAGAGGTCGGCGCGCGCACCGGCGAGTCCGCGCAACTCCGATCCGGCCATTGGATGACCGGCGAGAAAGCGCGGGTCGTTCACCTGGCTCACGATGGCGCCCTTCACGCCCGCGACGTCGGTCACGATGAGCGACGCGTCGGCGACGTCGCGAAGGACGGCGTTGGCCGTCTCGGCGACGACGCTGGCCGGTGTCGCGACGACGACGAGGGTCACGTCGCCGCCTCGGGTGGTGGAGGTGATGACGCCCGAAGCGAGGGCCGCGTCAACGATCCCTCGGTCGAGATCGGTGCCGGTGACGCCCCAGCCCGCCTCGCCGAGCGCGAGGGCCACCGACGATCCGATCAGTCCGAGGCCGATCACGTGGGCGTGACGGCTAGTCGGGGAGGTCATCACGCAAGGAGGAGGTGTTGCGGAGATAGACGTGGCGGAGCTCGCTTCGCGAGCGATCGGTGTACGCGTGCAGCAAGATCCGCACGGTGAGGGGCATCGCCCCGGGCACGTTGATCTCGCTGGCACAGAGGAGCGGTACGTCACCGAATCCGATGCCGCGCGCCGCGGCCGCTGGAAACGAAGCGGTGAGGTCGGGCGTCGTGGTGAAGAGCACACTGATCACGTCGTCGTGGCGCAGTCCGTTGCGCTCCAGCATCGCGAGCAGGAGCTCTTGGGTCACCTCATTGATCTCTTCAACGGTGTTGGCCGCGCACGACGACGCGCCGCGCAGACCTCGTACCAGGGCGGAACTCATGAAGGCATCGTAGAGGCCAGCTCCTCGGTCATCCCCACGGCCTCCATCAGTCGTCGTACCTCCTGGAGGGAGAGCTGACGATACGAACCCGGCGAGAGCGTCGCGTCCTGCAGCGGACCGATGCGCGTACGAACCAGTCGAGTGACTTCGTGACCGACGGCCGCGCACATCCGGCGGACCTGACGATTGCGTCCCTCGTGGATGACGATCCGTATGAGCCCCTCACTCACGCGTGAGACCTGCGCAATGGCGGTGACCCCGTCGTCGAGCTCCACGCCTTCACGAAGTCGACGAAGTGCGCCCGGCGAGGGATCGCCCTCGACGCGCGCGAGGTACTCCTTCGCGATCCCCGAACTGGGGTGGGTCAAGAGATGGGCCAGTCGGCCGTCGTTGGTGAGTATCAAGAGACCCTCGGTGTTCATATCGAGTCGCCCGACGGGGAAGATCCGCACGGGCGACTCCACGAGGTCCAAGACCGTCGTACGGCCTTGGGGGTCCGACGCGGTCGTCACGACGCCGTTGGGTTTGTTGAGCAGGAAGTACACCTTGCTCTGCGACGTGGGCGCGAGCTTTCCGTCGACGCAGATCAGCTGCACCTCGGGGTTGACGCGATTGCCCAGCTCCGCGACTCGCCCGTCGATCGTGACTCGTCGCTCCGTGATCAGAATCTCACAGGAGCGGCGGGACCCGTAGCCCGCGCGCGCGAGCGTCTTTTGTAAGCGTTCTCCCTCGTCCAACTACGACACCTCGTTGACGTCGAACTCACTGGCCATCTCGTCGGCCAAGGCGTTCGCGGTCTCGATCGGGGGCATGAACTCCTCGATCGGGGGCAGTTCGCTCAGTGTCGCGAGACCCATTCGGTCGAGGAAGGTCTCGGTGGTGCCGTAGAGGATTGGTTGTCCCGGACCGGGCGCCCGACCCCGTTCTTCGATGTACCCACGTTGTTCCAACAGTCGCACCACGCCGTCGACGTTGACGCCACGCAGCGCCGTTATCTGGGCCCGTGACACCGGTTGGCGGTAGGCAATGATCGCGAGCGACTCAAGGGCGGCGCTACTCAGACGGTACGAGACGTCGCGATTGGCGAACTTCGTGACCCAGGGTGCGACGTCCGGAGAGGACTGCATCACCCAGCCACTGGCGAGCTCCACCACCTGAAAGCCCCGACGCTGCTCGATGAACTCACGTCGAAGGGCGCGGAGGGTCTCGACCACCGACGGCGCGTCGACGTCCGCGACGTCGGCCAGCTCCTCCGCCGAGATCGGCTCGATCGCTACCGTCAACATTGCCTCGAGTTTCTGCTCGAGCGAGTGCTCATCCCTCATAGCGGTCAACCCCCCCTAGATCAAGGCCCTCGACCGAGTCGATCCACTCGATCTGCACGTCACCGAACGTGGCGCCCTGGCCGAGCTCGACGTGGCCTAGTTTGCACAGTTCGAGGAGCGCGAGAAAGTGCACGATGATCTCGATGCGTGTCGTGAGTCCGACGATGAGCTGGCGAAAGGAGAGGCGGCCCCTCGTGGGCAGGCTCTGCGCCAACGTCGCGACCGTCTCGGCGACGGTGACGGCGTCGACGGTGACGTGGTGAAGCCGCACGACGGGTACGGGCTTCTCTTCAATGCCGTGCAGGTACGCCAGCGCCAGCTGTGCGGTCGTCACGCCCGCGAGGAGGTCCGGCGGCTGGACGTCGAAACCGTCGTCGACGCCTCGAAGACGGGGGTACGCCCGTCCCGCGCGCTCGAACAGTGAGACGAAGGCGTCGGCGAGCGCGGCGTAGGTCCGCAGTTCGAGCAGGCGAGCGAGGAGCACGTCACGCTCTTCCCATCCGACGAACTCTTCGTCGAGTTCCCCGCTGTCTCGACCCGGCAGCAGGCGCTGGCTCTTCATCTCGAGGAGCACGGCAGCGATCAAGAGGAACTCCGAGAGTTCGTCCATCGTCAGGTTCGTCGACTCGTCGCGAAGGACGCTCACGAAGGCGTCCACGAGCGGCGCCAAGGGAACGTCCAGGACGTCGACGTCGTGCGTGGAGATCAGCTGCAGCAGGAGTTCTACGGGGCCGCTGAAGGACGGCGTCGTCACGACGAAGGTCACCCGTCAACCTTACTTCGTGACCTCGCGAGGTCCTCTCACGTACGATTGAACGATGAAGATACTTTCTGGAATGCAACCGTCAGGATCGCTGCACCTCGGGAACTACCTCGGCGCGCTACGCCAGTGGGTCGACGCCCAGAACGACGACGCCTTCTACTGTGTCGTGGACCTCCACGCGCTGACCTTGCAGATCTCTCCCGAGACGCTTCGCGCCAACACCGTCGACCTTCTCGCCACCTACCTGGCGTCGGGTCTCGACCCCGACGTCTGTACGATCTTCATCCAGAGCCAGGTCCCCTACCACGCCCAGCTGAACTGGCTCTTGGAGTGCGTGACGACCTACGGCGAGCTCTCCCGCATGACGGCCTTCAAAGAGAAGTCCCAGCGCCAGGAGGGCTTTCGCGTGGGTCTCTTGACCTACCCCGTCTTGATGGCTGGCGACATCCTGCTCTACGACACCGAGGAAGTCCCGGTCGGCGACGACCAGCGCCAACACCTGGAGCTCGCGCGCACCATTGCCGAGCGGTTCAACAATCGCTTCGGCGAGACCTTCCACGTTCCCGTCGGCACCCAGCCGAAGGTGGCGGCGCGCGTCATGGACCTCCAAGAGCCCACGAGGAAGATGAGCAAGTCCGTCTCCAGCCCCTTGGGCAACCTTCTCATGTTCGACTCGGCCGAGGACATCCGCAAGAAGATCTCCAAAGCGGTCACGGATACTGACGGCGACGTGCGCTTCGACTGGGAGAAGAAGCCCGGCCTCTCGAACCTGCTTGAGATCTATTCGAGCTTCAGCGGCGAGACGCCGGCCCAGGTGGCAAGTCGCTACACGAGGTACGGAGAACTGAAGACCGACCTCGCCGATCTCGTCGTGAGCACGTTGGCGCCGATGAAAGAGCGCTACGACGAACTACTGCGAGACCCCGCCACTCTCTACAAGATCGCCGCCACGGGCGCCGAGAAGGCGTCGGACGTCGCGGGCGTCGTCTATCGGCGCGCGGCCCACGCCATGGGCCTCAGCGAATAAGGAGACTCACCCACCAGTTCTCGAGATCCGGCAGGAGATTCGTTCCGACGTGCAAGAACGAGTAGTCGAGGAAGAGAAAGATGAAGAAGAACGGCAGCGCGCGTTGACGAAAGTGGTAGTAGCGCGGCAGATGGCGCATGGGGATGAACCGTTCGATCACCGCCGATCCGTCGAGTGGCGGAATGGGTAACAGATTGAAGACCGCGAGGACCAGATTCACGAGCCCGAACGCGATGCCAAAGAGAAGCGCGTTGGAGTTCTGGGTGTGGACGACGCGAATCTCGAACTCGCAGTACGCAAAGCCCACTGCGGACAGCACGATATTGACGGCCGGACCGGCGAGTGCCATCCAGAGGACCTGCTTACGCGGGTTGCGCATGCGCGCGGGATTCACCGGCACTGGCTTGGCGTAACCGAAGGCCGGGAGGTGCGAAAAGACCAGGAGCGCCGGCATAATGATCGTTCCGAAGGGATCGACGTGACGAAGTGGATTCAGCGTCAGGCGATGTTGCTCCTTCGCCGTGGGATCGCCGAACAGGTTGGCCACGTACCCGTGCGCCACCTCGTGCAAGACGACCGAGGGCACCAGGCTGATGAAGTAGAACCAATAGAACATCGAGATCTACCTCTTAGTCGTGGGCTCGAGGATGAGCGTTTTGGTACTCGCGCTGCAGCGTGGTGATCGATACGGCCGTGTAGAGCTGCGTTGTGGCAATAGAGGCGTGCCCCAGCAGTTCTTGCACCACTCTAATATCCGCGCCGTGCGCCAGCATGTGCGTGGCACAACTGTGACGAAAGACGTGCGCGCTGATGCGCGAGCGTTCGATTCCTACGTGAAGCGCTCGTTTGTGAATGACGACGTCGATCCCCTGACGCGTCAACGGTCCCCCGCGCGCGTTCAAGAAGACTCGTGAACTCTTCTTCGTCGCGAGCAGGGTCCCTCGTCCCCCGGGGCCGAAGTAGTCCACGAGGGATTGGTGCAGCGTCGCGCCCATGGGGACGAGGCGTTGTTTAGATCCCTTACCCATCAAGAGGACCAACTCCTCGTCGAAGTCGAGGTCCCCGACTGAAAGTCCGACGGCTTCACTGACCCGTGCGCCCGTGCCGTACAGGAGTTCGAGCAGCGCCCGGTCGCGCAGGTCGACGGCCGTCGTCGACGGGATGGAGTCCAAGAGTCTGACGATCTCGATCTCACCTAAGGGCTTGGGTAGCGTCCGTCCGCGACGTCCGCCCTTCAGCCGAGCACTGGGGTCGATCTCCAGATGGCCCTCGTCGACCAGAAAGGCGAAGAACCCTCGCGCCGACGCCACCGCGCGAGCGACGGTGCTCGAAGCGCGCTTCGCCGAGCGAAGTTCGTTGAAGTACCGTTCGAGATCGTCGTCTCGCAGCGCGTCCAACGAAGTCCCTCCGGCGACGATCCACGCACCGAGGGCGTTCAGGTCGCGACGATAGGACTCAATCGTCGCGCGACTGCGACCCTTTTCAATGATGAGCCAGTGCAAGTACTCGTCGATGAGGACCTCACTACTCGTCAAAGAACGTCCCAAAGACGCGATGCAGCGCGACCGCCGTGGTCGAGTCGATCGCCGGCGCCGCCCGAAGCGTTCGCTTGAGTTCCTCGGGTGAGAGCCAGTGGATCGTCGCGGTACGTTCTTCGGGACCAGCGGGGGCTCGTTCACTCTGCGTGAGTCGGCGTGCTTCGTAAATCGTCATGACCTGATTCGTCCATCCGGGCGAGTTCATGAATCGTCCAAGGAGCGTCCACTCGGCGGCGACGAAACCCATCTCCTCGAGCAGCTCGCGCTTCGCGGTCTCCAACGGGGGCTCGCCTTCGACGTCGCGGGTACCGGCAGGAATCTCCAGGAGGAGGTCGTCGAACGTCGCACGGTACTGACGGATAAAGCCGACCTGGCCGAGATCGTTGACGGCGAGGACCGCGACCGCGCCCTTGTGGACCGCGACGTCGCGTTCGAACGTGGCGTCGCCGTGACGGACAGTTCGTCGTTCGACGTTGAAGACGTGCGAGTTGAATACCTCTTCTGCTCCTTCGACACGGAAGGAGTCGCTCACAAGGTCGCGTCGACCGTCGAGGGATCGATGATGTGAGGCTCGCGGCCCTCTTTGCGAAGCGCGGCGGCCTTGATGAGTCCAAGAAAAAGTGGATGGGGTCGGTCAGGGCGCGACTTGAACTCCGGATGAGCCTGGGTGCCCACGAAGAACGCGTGACCGGGCAGTTCGACGAACTCCACCAGTCTGCCGTCAGGTGAGTTGCCCGAGCAGCGAAGTCCGGCCGTCTCGAACTGCTCACGGTAACGGGCGTTGAACTCGTAGCGGTGTCGGTGACGTTCCGATACTACGGTCGTGCCGTAGAGTTCGGCGACCTGGGATCCCTCGTCCAGCATCGCGGGCCACGCGCCTAGTCGCATCGTGCCCCCCAGGTCCGTGACGTCCATCTGTTCGGCGAGCAGCGAAATCACCGGCGCCGACGAGCTGTGCGTGAACTCCGTCGACTGCGCGTCACCGAGACCCAGGACGTGACGAGCGAACTCGATCACTTGGATCTGCATGCCCAGGCAGATCCCGAGGTAGGGAATGTCGTTCTCTCGAGCAATCCGGGCCGTCGCGATCATGCCCTCGATGCCGCGCTCGCCGAATCCGCCTGGCACGATGATGCCGTCTAACTGTCCGAGACGGTCGCCGTCGATCTCCGACGGGACCCGTTCGGCCTCCAGCCATTCGATGGTGGTCTTCGCGCCGATGCCAAAGCCAGCGTGGCGAATGGACTCGCCCACACTCAGGTAGGCGTCGGGCATCGTGACGTACTTGCCAATGATGCCGATCTTCAACGTGCTCGTCGTGTTATGCACCCGGCGGACCACACGCTCCCAGGGGGCGAGATCGATGGGGTGCTCCTCGAGGTCGATTCGCAGCGTGTTGCAGATGATCGTGTCGAGTCCTTCGTGGTGCAAGGTGATGGGGATGTCGTAGATACTCTCCTCGTCAACGGCGGAGATGACGGCGTTCACAGGGACGTCGCAGAGAAGAGAGATCTTTCGCTTCAGACTGTCCGAAATCGGTTGATCACTGCGACAGACGATCACGTCGGGCTGGATGCCGCGTGAACGAAGTTCCGTCACCGAGTGCTGGGTGGGTTTGGTCTTCTGCTCACCAGAGGGCGCGAGGTACGGCACCAACGTGAGGTGCACGTAACAGACGTTGTCACGACCCGCGTCGCGACGGAACTGACGAATCGACTCGATGAACGGCACAATCTCAATGTCACCGACGGTGCCGCCGATTTCCACGATGACCACGTCGGCGCCCAAAGTGCCCTGACGACGGATCCGTTCTTTGATCTCATCGGTGACGTGGGGAATGACCTGAACCGTTTTTCCGAGGTAGTCACCTCGTCGTTCTTTCGCGATCACGTTGGAGTAGATCGATCCCGTCGTCGTGTTCGAGATCTTCGAGAGTGACTCGTCGATGAAACGCTCGTAGTGCCCGAGGTCGAGGTCGGTTTCACCACCGTCGTCAGTGACAAAGACTTCCCCGTGTTCGCCGGGGTTCATGGTGCCAGGGTCCACGTTCAAATAGGGATCAAGCTTGCACATCGTGACTTTGAGGCCACGGGATTTGAGAAGTCTGCCGAGTGAGGAGGCGGTGAGCCCCTTGCCGAGCGAACTCGAAACTCCACCCGTAACAAAGACGTACTTTGTCATTGCAAAACTGCGCTTCTCACGGAACAACATCTTAGCGAGTGAAATCAGCCTCGACGCGAACTTCGACGGAGTTTTCAAGTAATTGTTTTGCGAGTGCACGTGATTCTGTCGTGACGTCATCGCCAACGAGCATCCGCGCAATCTCTCTCACTCGCTCGTCGCCACGTACTTCGCTCACGATCGTCCTTGTGACACCGTGGTCAATCGTCTTCTCGATCACGAAATGGTGATCGGCCCGTGCAGCCACGGACGCCAAGTGCGTCACCGCAAGAACTTGCTGTCCCCGTCCCACTTCACTGAGACACTCACCGATCTGTTGCGCCACCTGACCACCGAGTCCCGCGTCTATTTCATCGAAGACCGCTACCACCTTGTCGTTGGCCGTCTCGAGGGAGATCGCTAGGAGGACACGGCTGAGTTCCCCGCCGCTGGCGAGCGAGGCCAGCGGTCCCTCGGGCAAGCCCGGATTGGGCGTGAAGTAGATCTGTGCGTCCGATCCGTCGTCGCCGTCGACCGTGAAGCGCAGTGACGCGTGCGCGAGTGCCACGCGGCTCAATTGCTGGCCAACCGCGTCAGTGAGATGAGACGCGGCAACCTCTCGCTCGTGGCGCACTTGACGCGCGAACTGTACTTCACGATCCTCTAGAGCCCGAATCTCCTCGTCAAGACCGTCGAGTCGCTCGGCTTCGGCTTCAAGTCGAGCGTGTTGGACTTGAAAGTGATCTCGAGCGTTCAAGGCCGCTTCCAGGGTCCCGCCGTACTTACGCGCGATCTGTTGGAGCACGCTCACTCTCGCGTCGAGCACGTCCATCGTCCGTTCATCGAAAGCGTCCAAATCACTCAACTCCGCGAGTTCGTGCAGCGCTTCCCGGGCTTGAATCAACGCGCCTCGAAGACTCGCGCGAGCCGAATCGAACGCCCCGCTCTCGGGAAGGCGATTCAGTGCTTGCGCGAATTGGGCTAAGACGGCGTCGTCGCTCTCAGCGTCGAAGAGTTCGAGAACCTCCGCGAGAGCAGCTTGATTGTCGCGGAGGTCCGTGAGGCGGGTGAGCTCTTCCAACGTGTCGCTGAGTTCACCGGCCGAAACTATCGCGGCGCCGTCGACTTCACGAATCTGAAACGCGAGGAACTCAAGTTCACGCGATCGTGCCGACTTGTCACCGCCGAGCTCGTCGCGCACTCGGCGAGCGTCATTGAGCTGGCGACGCGTCGCGTCGAGATCACTCGTGTCGACGGCGCCGCTTTCATCGATCAGACGGATGGTCTCAACGCGACCACGTAACGCCAGCGAGTCGTGCTGGCCGTGAACAACGATGAGTTCCTCCGCCAGCGCTTTCAGTGCTTCTACGCTCGACGGCGCGCCGTTGAGGGAACTTCGAAGCCGGCCCGACCGGCCCGCCTCCCTTGAAAACGACCACTCTTCCCCTCCGTCGCGGACAAAGAGCGCCACCGCACGAGTATCGCTGGTGAGCGCGTAGCGCGACGCGCTCGAGTCACTGCCCAAACAGAGACCGAGCGCTCCTAACAAGAGCGTTTTGCCCGCGCCCGTTTCGCCCGTGAGGACGTTGAATCCGGGACCGAACTCCAGTCGTGCGTCGTCAATGACCCCAAGTCCGTGGGCGTAGAGCTCAACGAGTTGCGCCTTAGGCATGACCCTCTCGAAGGCTTCGACGAAGCCGAGTGGCGAGGTCGAAGCTTCGCGTCGCGACGACACGCACGGGGGTCGGAGATTGCCGAACGTCAACGTACTCATCGAGTTCCATAGAACCAATGGTGGTGCCGTCGGCCACCAACATGGCGGGCTTGTCGACCACGACGAGGCGGATGACCTTGTCGTCAGGTACGACGATCGAACGATCAATCGTGAAGTGCGGCGCGATGGGCGTGAGAATCATGATCGAGAGTGACGCGTCCACGACCGGTCCCCCCGCCGAGAAGTTGTACCCCGTACTGCCGGTAGGCGTCGCGACCATGACGCCGTCGGCCGAGTAGGTCAAGTACTCCTCATCGTCGACGAAGGTCCTCACTTTGACCATGTGACCGGCACTGGCGCGTTCGACGAGGACTTCGTTGAGGGCGAACTCCTCGAGTCCCGTCGTCGAGCGAGTGATCTTCAGAGCGAGCCGCTCCGAAACGGAGTCACTCGCGAGTGCGTCCTTGACGCTCTCGGCGATGTCATTCGACGGGACGTTGAGGAGGAAACCCAAATGCCCGAGATTCACGGCCACGATCCGGGCCCCCGCGTCGTGTGCGAGGCGAGCAGCCTTCAAGAAGGTACCGTCGCCACCAAGGCTTACGACCAGGGTTGACTCGTCGAGCGAAGCGTTGTCGGACGAATCGAGGAAGTGCAGCGACGACGTGACCCCCTCGTCTGCGAGACGTTCGCCGACGACAGTGGCAAGTTCGACCGCGTCGCCGCGATTGCTAAAAGCCGAAAATAGGACCTGGGTCACGTCACACCTCGGCTTAATGGTAGTAACAAAGGTCGCATCGATCGACGAAGGAATTGCCACTGCTGTCGATTGCTCAAGGGAGACCCGACGCGATTGGCACGAGGAAGCTGCCCTAAGTGAGCGGCGGCGTCACCTCAGTCAACTGTCCCTCAAGTAGGCGTAGAGCCCCGTCGCCGCAACGGCGGAAGGTTCGGCGGCGGTTGGAGGCGAGCTGGCAGGTCCTTTAGCAGTATGTTCGTCGCTTCGGCGATAATCCGTACAGCTTGTTCGAAGGCGACCTCAGTCCTCTTCGATGTTGCACCGATCCCGCTGACTTTTCGGACGTACTGGCGAGCAGCTGACTCGATCTCTTCGGCTGTCGCAACTGGCTGAAGACCACGAAGCGTGGTGATGTTTCGACACATGCTTCGACAGTAGAACCTCCTACGCCGATTGAAC
>DATKSO010000178.1:0-5265 GCA_035531635.1 Acidimicrobiales bacterium
ACGGCGTCGCGGATGATGAGGAGGCTCCAGCGCTCCCCAACGATTTCAAGCGCACGCGCCGCCGAGCAGTTTTCGGACGCGTACGTACGCCCCAACACGTCAGTCAACCGCCATTTGGACATACGACATAGAAGTAGGTTACGATAATTCACTTGCATCATGCAAGTGACACACGAGGTCTCGCCCGAGTGCGGATTCATCAAGGAGAGCAGTCATGATTCCCGACCCCCTAAAGACCAGCCAGGACCACGTCTCAACCGATCAGCGTGCGCGTACGGCACTCGACGTCGTCAACAACTACCTCACGTCGTTCTACGTCGGTGACTTCGATGAAGCCAGAGCTGTCGTGTCGGACGACTTCGTCTTCGTCGGGCCGTTCCTCCAAGTGCAGAGTAAGGAACTGTTCTTTGAAGGAGCCGAGGGATTGCGGGGAATAGTACGCGGCCATCGTCTACTCAAACAGTGGTCAGATTCCAGCAACGTCTCGTCAATCTACGACGTCGACTTCGAGACACCGACTGGTGCAGGATCCATCGTCATGAGCGAGTGGCACGTACTTCGAGACGATGAACTCGTTTCTGGTCGCGTCCTCTTCGACTCCGCAGCATTCCGCGCCCTTGTCACCCCGTCGTAAGGACGACGTTGTGCCGTCAGTGACCGAACTCTTCGTCGCGGTGACTGCACACTTCGTCGCCGCCGACAAGAGCGTGCAGGCCGGAAAGATCCTTCACTCCGAAGGGCTAAAGCGTGAAGGAAAGTTCTTCGCCTTTACCCGCAGGGAAGAGCTGGTCGTCAAACTTAACCAAGAGCGTGTTGCGCAACTCATCGCTGACGGCACGGGCTCGCCCTTCGACGCCGGAAAGGGTCGTCCGATGAGGGAGTGGGTGGTCCTTCGACCCACTGAGCTCGCGTCGTGCACCAGCTATGTTGGCGAAGCACTTGCGTTCATGTCGGCCCCGCGGTGAGCGTGTGCCTTCGACGAGACGAGCTACGCCCGAGCGTGAACAGGCACTTAGAACAGCGCCTGTGGCTCCACCGGTTCGGTGAGTTCGGGTCCATCGTTCTTCACTGAACCCACGGCGGTTCCCACGCCGTAGTGGGCGAGGGTGCCCTTGGGTGCCGGGCGTAAGAGCTGCAATCGCTCGTCGGGTCCGTAGTCGGCGACGTTCAACCACGTCTCGACGTCGTCGGCACTGAGTACGACGGGCATGCGGTCGTGGATCTCGTCCATATCGACGCTCGGCGTCGTGGTGATGATGGTGCACGTCGCCACGGGCTCGGCGCTTTCGTCGTCGGGGTTGTGCCAACGCTCGTAGAGCCCGGCGAGGAGCAGGGGATCGTCATCGGTACGCGTGAAGAAGTTCGGTTGACGATTACGTCCGGGGCGATGATCCCACTCGTAAAACCCGTCGACGGGAATCACGCAGGGTCGTTTGGCGAAGGCACTTCGAAACGAAGGTTTCTCGGCGACGGTCTCGCCGCGCGCGTTGAAAAGTTTGTTGCCGATCTTGGGGTCCTTCGCCCAACTCGGTACAAGTCCCCAGCGGTAGCGATCGAGCACGCGTGCTCCGTCGTGTTCGCTCACACCAAAGAGACGACGCTGGGGCCCCACGTTCCAGCTGGGGTTCCCTTCGGGATCGAGGCCCGCGGCGAGGGCCGCGTCGAGGAACCGGGCCAGGCGTGCTGGCGGACTAAAGAGGGCGACGCGACCACACATGGAACCAGTCTGCCTTGATTTATTGCTATTGGCGCGTGTGACGAGGAGTGGCTACTCTTACGAACATATGTTCGCTTTTTCACCACCTCGACCTCCCCTCTCCCCAGAACTCCTCGCCGCCGTGCGCCCCGTTTCGCTGGCGAAGAGCCGTACCGTGCCCCTCGGCGATCCGTGGCGCGCGCTCGTGCCCGACGCGGCGTTGCGTCGCGGTTCGACGGTGGTGGTCGAAGCACCGGTGGGTCTGGGCGGATTGAGTCTCGCCCTCAGTCTCTTGAGTGAGGCCAGCACGCAAGGTCACTGGGCGGCCGTCGTGGGTGTGGACGATCCCGGTGTCGTGGCGATGGTCGAACTCGGCGTCGATCTACGTCGCGTGCTCTTCGTGCCACGACCGAGGGGAGCGTGGGCCGAGTCGGCGGCCGATCTCCTCGACGGGGTCGATCTCGTACTCGTGCGACCACCCTCGCGCGCCGGTCACGGGGCCGCGCGCCGTCTGATGGACCGAGTGCGCGAACGCGGCACCGTGTTGATCGCGCTCAGTGAACCACGCGCCTCCTGGCCGCTACCGGCCGACCTCTCCTTTCGCGTGACCCAGGCCGAGTGGGTCGCCTCGTCACGACTCGACGCGCGTTACCTCACCGTGCGCGTGAGCGGTCGCGGCGAAGCGGTTCGCGGTGGCGAGCACGTGGTGGTGGTGCCGAACCGTCGCGGACGCGCCGAGGCGAGCTGATGGAACAACTCCTCGCCATCTGGGTGGAGCCGCTCGCGATCGAACAGCCCGACGGTTCGACACTGCGCGACACGCTCGTGTTGCTCGACGCGTTGAGCGTGCTCTGTCCCTTCACCGAGGTGGTTCGCCTCGGTCTCTACGTGCTGCCGCTACGGGGACCGAGTCGTTTCTTCGGTGGCGACGACGCCGTTCTTCGCGCGGTACGCCAGAGCGTGCTCGACCTCGTGGGCACCGAGCCCAAACTCGGCGTCGCCGAGGGACTGTTCTGCGCGGAACTCGCGGCGCACCGCGAACTCATCGTGCCGCGCGGTACGAGCGACGCGTTTCGTCGCGCGCAGCCCCTCGACGTGCTGGGACGTAAGGACCTCACGACCACGTGTCAGCGTCTGGGGCTGCACACGCTGGGCGCCTTCGCCGATCTCGAGAGCGCGCGCGTGGCGGAGCGTTTCAACAAGCACGCGCTCGCGCTGCACCGCGTGGCGCGGGGCGAACTCTCCGAGATGGAAGGTCAGCGCGACTTGCGTCTCGCGCGGCGTCTCGCGCAGTTGCGCGGTGAGGAGGATCTCTTCGAAGAGCAACAGGGTTTCTTCGGTCAGCGCGGGGCTGGCGAGGATCGGGCCGACGCCGCCGCGCATCGCGTGCGTCGACGCCTCGGGGCGGAAGGCATCGTGGTGGCCGCCCTGCGCGGCGGACGCGGACCCGAGGACCGGGCCACGCTCGTGCCCTGGGGTTCACCACCGACGAACGTCCGTGACCTCGCGCCGTGGCCGGGACAGCTCGCGGCACCCTCACCGGCGACCACGTTGGCCCACCCGGTGCCGTTGCAGCTGCGCGACGGGGCGAACCGCCCCGTCGTGCTGAGTGCGCGCGGCACCCTGAGCGCGGAGCCCACGACCGTGATCTTCTCCTCGCCCCTTCGTCGCGAGATCATCTGGCACGCGGGCCCCTGGCCGTTGGTGGAGCGCTGGTGGTCACGTCATCGCCGTCGCGCGCACCTGCAGATGGTGCTCGCGAGTGGCGAGGCGTTGTTGGTAGTGGCGGAGTCGAGTCGGTGGTGGCTCGTTGGAATCTATGACTGATGGCGACCTACGGAGAACTGCACGCACACTCGGGCTTTAGCTTCTTAGACGGGGCGAGCGATCCCGAAGAGCTGGTCGTTGAAGCAACCCGTCTCGGTCTGTCGGGTCTCGCTCTCTGCGATCACGACGGACTCTACGGCGTGGTGCGCTTCGCGGAGGCGGCGCGCTCGCTCGGACTCGCGAGCGTCTTCGGTAGTGAGATCACGCTCGGCGGCGGCGACGATCGCGTGGGCGTGTCGGACCCGTCGGGAGAGCATCTCGTGCTCCTCGCTCGTTCGCCCGTGGGCTACGCACGTCTTTCGCGGATGCTCGCGCTCGCGCACCTCGAGCGCGGCGAGAAGGGGGCGCCGCGTTTTACGCTCGACGTCGTCGCGGACGCGGCGCACGAGTGGCTGGTGTTGACGGGTTGTCGCAAGGGGCCCTTGACGCGTGCCTTGATGGACGAGGGTCCGCGCGCCGCGCAGCGCTCCCTGTCGCGACTCATCGAACGCTTCGGACGTGAGAACGTGGCCGTCGAGATCTGGGACCACGGCGCGCCCGACGACGTGGCGCGCAACGACGTCCTGGCCGAACTCGCCGTGCGCAACGACGTCACGGTCGTCGCGACGAACAACGTGCACTACGCCACGCCACGCGACTTCCCGCGGGCCAACGTGCTCTCGGCGATTCGCGCTCGCAAGAGCCTCGAAGAGATGGAGGGTTGGCTGAGCGCTTCACCCCTCGCGCACCTTCGCAGCGACGCCGAGCAGCGTCGTCGTTTCGCGCGCTGGCCCGGGGTCGTCGACCGGGCCGGTGAACTCGTGAGTGAGCTGGCCTTCGACCTGCGCCTCGTGGCACCGAACCTGCCCGCGTTCGTAACGCCCGAGGGGCACGACGAGCAGAGTTACCTCGAAGAGATCGTCGCACTGGGTGCCACGCGGCGTTACGGGTCGCGCGACGCCGAACGCGTCGAGGGCGCGTGGCGTCAGATCGACCACGAGCTCGGCGTCATCAAGACCCTCGGTTTCGCCGGTTACTTTCTCACCGTCTGGGACATCACCGAGTTCTGTCGCTCGAACAACATCTACTGTCAGGGGCGAGGCTCGGCCGCGAACTCGGCGGTGTGTTACTCGCTCGGCATCACCAACGCCGACGCCGTCGCGCTCAACTTGTTCTTCGAGCGCTTTCTGTCACCGGCGCGCGACGGCCCTCCCGACATCGACGTCGATATCGAGTCGGGTCGGCGCGAAGAGGTGATTCAGTACGTCTTCGCGCGCTACGGACGCCACCACGCCGCCCAGGTGGCGGCCGTGATCACCTACCGGTCGCGCTCGGCGCTGCGCGACGTGGCGAGGGCCCTCGGCCATAGCGAAGAGGAGGCCAATTTCTTTCGCGACCACGTCAATCGAGCGACCATGAGCGCGACCGACGCCGAGGTGCCCGAACTTCTCCTCACGATGGCCAGTGAACTCTTGGACCGGCCGCGTCACCTCGGTATTCACTCGGCGGGCATGGTGCTCTGCGATCGACCCGTGCTCGAGGTCTGTCCCGTGGAGTGGGGACGCATGCCCGGGCGCAGTGTCCTCCAGTGGGACAAGGACGACTGCGCGACGATCGGTCTCGTGAAGTTCGACCTCCTCGGACTCGGCATGCTCGAAGCGTTGCACCGTGCGGTCGACGCCGTCGAGGCTTTTCACGAGGTTGCGCTCGATCTCGCGACGCTGCCGCAAGACGACACGGTCTACGACCTGCTCTGCGAGGCC
>DATKSO010000179.1:0-20178 GCA_035531635.1 Acidimicrobiales bacterium
GACAAACCTGGAGGCACAACAATGACAGCGAACAAAACGTCCGAGACGACCTTGGTCTACCGCGTGTACATCAAGACGACACCCGAGGCGATCTGGCAGGCGGTCACCGACCCCGAGTGGACGGTGCAGTACGGCTTCGCCCCGCTCGTCGAGTACGAGCTACGGGCGGGTGGTGCCTTTCGCGCGCACGCGAACGAGGGCATGAAAGAACTCGGCTGCCCGGACGTCATCAGCGATGGCGAGGTACTCGAGTCCGATCCGCCTCGCAAGTTGGTCCAGACGTGGCGCATGACGATGACGCCCGAGACCGCGTCCGAGGCGTTTACTCGGCTCACCTACGACATCGAACCCGTTCGAGGCGGTGTCACGAAGCTCACCGTCACGCACGACGTCACGGGTGCGCCAATGTGGGCAAGCGTGATGCGAGGCGAGTTCGAGTCGGGTGGGGCAGGTGGCGGCTGGAGCGAGATTCTCAGCGGACTCAAGACGCTGCTCGAGACGGGCAAGCAGCTCCCCTTCCAAAGTGGACCTGAATGAAGGTGCACGCCGAGAGCTGACAACGAACGACGGAGATGGGCACTTCGTTCGAGACGGTCACGAGCGTTCGACACCGGCAGTTGTGTTCGCGGCGCGCGCGTTCTGACGGCGAGGGATCCAAGCGGGATCCATTCGTGGGCCCTTTGGTAGAGTCAGAGAGTCACGCCAACTTTTGAGTGAACTAGTAGTGAGCAGCCGTATGCCCTCTGGAATTCCTCGTCAATCAGTGGAAGCGCCATTTCGTGAACTGGTGGAGGAACGCGCTGCCACGTACTGCGACGTCGCGTGGTTGGTAGCAGCGCGTAGCGAGAAGACGATCACTTATGGTTCGTTGTATCAGTCGTCACTCGCGTGGGGAGAAGAGTTTTCGACGGCAGGACTAGTGAGCGGAGACCGGGTGGGTCTGCTCTTGTCCGATCCGTTGGAGTTCACGGTCTGCTTCGTCGCTGCGCTGGCGTTCGGGCTGTGGGTTGCTCCCATGGACCCTACGGGCGACTTTCCGAGTGCGCGCACGTTGGACGAGCGTGCCACACGACTGAAACTGGACGCGTTCATCGCGGATCACGACGCACCTGGGTCGCTGATGACGCGGTGGCTCGACTCACGTGAACGTCGTTCTGGCGAGGGTGTCCCCGTGGGAGCTCAAGATCCTGCGCCGACCAGTGGGGGAGTGATACTGGCGACGTCGGGCACTACGGGAACCCCCAAGATCATGGCGTTGCCGATCGCGCAGCTCACCTACACCGCGAACCTGGTTGCTCGGCACAATGAATTGACCACGACAGATCGTGGATTCAATCCGCTACCCCTCTGGCACGTGAACGCCGAGGTCGTCGCACTTCTCGCCACCTTCTTAGCGGGCTCGTCGCTCGCCCTTGACGACCGCTTCCACCGCACGGACTTTTGGTCCCTTATGGATCGACTTGAAGTGACCTGGATCAACGCCGTGCCCGCGATCATTTCACGTCTCGTGTCGCACCACGGCGAGGAGGTCGTGCCCGGACGCGTTCGATTCATACGCTCAGCGTCGGCCCCTCTGTCGGGGCCACTGCTGGAGACCTTCGAGGCGAGTACGGACATCGTGGTCATCGAGTCCTACGGCATGACGGAAGCGGCGAGTCAGATCTGCGCCAATCCACTGCACGGGCCTCGAAAGGTAGGTTCGGTTGGTCCGGCGGTGGGCGTGGAGCTTCGCGTGGTCGCTGTCGCGCCGCAAACACTTCGTGACGCTGAACACCCCGGTCACGTGGAGATCCGCGGAGCGTCGGTGATTACACACTACGAAGGCGCTGGTTACGAGGATCGTTTCGACGCCGAGGGCTGGTTGCGCACCGGCGACCTCGGCTACCTCGACGGCGGCGGCTATCTCTTTCTCGTCGGACGCAGCGACGACGTCATCAATCGCGGCGGGGAGAAGATCTTTCCTCGTGAAATCGAAGACGTCATTCTTGGCGTTCCTGGAGTCGTCGGGGCGGCGGTGATCGCCGCTGGCGACGAGGTCTTCAGTCAGGTGCCCGTTGCCTTCGTGCAATTGGAGAACGTGACGGCGGCGACGCCGCTCGAAGAAGTTCGGACGGTGACAGCGAAGATTCGTGAAGAACTCGCCTCGGCGTTCGTTCGCACTCGTCGTCCGGTGACACTCACCGTCGTGCACAAACTACCGACGAACGCGACGGGCAAGATCAAGAAAAACGATCTCTCGAGCGGCATCGTCGAGGTCATTCTCCAGGAGAGCCTGCAATGACGACGTGTCGAGCCGATTGCCCTTCGCGGACGCAACGAGTTCGATCGCGCGTCGTAGCGTGACCACGGTCTCGACGCCACCAGCGGGAACTCGCAAGCGCCTCGACCACATAGACGCGATGCGTCCGGTCAAGCAGGCGGCAGTCATCTCGACGCACGCGCTGATCTTCTTCGCACCCCTCGCCACCAGTTCCACGGTCGTTGGACTGATCATGCTCACGCGATTTTCTCGCGACGCTTTCCTTTTCGTGTCGGCGTGCATGCTCACCTACAGCTACAAGGACACCCAGAAACTTGCGTTGGTCCACTACTCGAAACGGAGATTCCTTTCGGTGGGCGTGCCGTACCTGACGTGGACGGTCATCTACTTCTTCTACACGTCACTGAACAACGCGAAGGGCTTCCCCTTCTATTCGCTCCCACTTGGCAATGTCTTCAGCGCCACGGGGTGGCACTACTTCGTGCACATACTCCTCACGGGGTACTACCACCTCTACTACTTGATCGTGATCATGGAGTTCTACGTCCTCTTCCCGTTGCTGATGAAATTCGTGCGGCGCTTCGACACGTGGCACACCCAGATCATGGTGGCGGCTCTGTTGTGGCAGATCGCCTTCGGTGTGCTCGTGAGCCCTCATCTCTTCGCTTTTCGGATCACGGGCGTCCTGCAAACTCGCTTGATCTCCTCCTACGCCATCTATCTCATTGGTGGGATGATCGTGGCCCTGCACCTGGATTCGATTCATCAGTGGATCTGCGACAAGGCGCGATGGATCGTCGCGCTCACGCTCATCAGTGCCCTGGTCGCCGAGGTGTTCAGCTACCTGTCACGTTTCAAATCGTTTCCGGCGTACCTCAAGACCGGCACCAATATCTTCTCGCCGGCGATCCTGCCCTTCAACGTCGGAGCGATTCTGTGCGTCTACTTGTTAGGTGTCTATCTCGTCGCTCCGCGGCGGCACGCGCGCACGCGCGCGATGGTGCAGTCGGGTTCGGACAACTCCTACGGTGTGTACCTCTCCCAGATGCTCTGGATTCCATTGCTCGTGCGTCTTCGCAACGCCGCTGGGTGGCATCTACCGTGGCCCGTCGCGGCACCGTTGGCGTTGGTGCTGGTCTACTTCATGGGCTACTTCTTCACCGCGCTGATGGCACGAACGCCCCTGTCGCGCGCGGTCACCGGTCGCGGCCAGGTCTCGTGGAGTTCGCTGCGGCCCAAGCACTACGAGCCGTCGTCGGGTCATCACGTTGAGAGCGTCAGTCCGCTCGACGTGGAAAAGGAATAGGCGACGGGCGCCGCGAGGGGTCGGTCTAGAGCGTGGCGGGCAATGTGGCAGCGATCGACGCGGCGATCGCCCGGTAGCCAGCGTCGTTGGGGTGCAGGTTCGGACCGTACGGCGCGGGCTGGCACATCCAGGTCAGATTGCACGCTTCGGCGACGTTGGTCGCCACCTTGCCAACGCCGGCTCGCGCGGTCAGCACACGGTCGAAGCTCCGAAACGCCCGGGCCACCTTGGCCGTGGGCATGAGGAACGACTGGTAGATACCGGTGATCGTGTCATTGAGCATCGTCATCGCTCCGAGACTCTCGGTGGCCGAGGCCATACCGGTCGTGCCGAGGAGCGCGCTCGCGAGGAAGGGATCGTAGTGACCGACACCTACGAAATGGACGTTAGGGCCGGCCGCCGCTTGGAGCGTTGAGAGGATGCGAGGGAGTTCTTGGCGCACCGTGTCAATGCCCTGTTCGAGACAGGTTGAGACGCCGCTCGCCAGCCTGAGGCACTTGACCACGTTGTTAAAGCCCAAGTCGACCGTAACAATGCCGGTCTGCGAGTAGTGGCTCTGCAAGAACGCTATCGCCGTCGACATCTGGGTGGCCGGTGACTGATAGCAACGATCGCCCCCGTAGAGCATCGTCGTGGTGGATTCGCCCGGACATCCGATCTGGGTCAGTTCCAGCGCGACCCCCTTGGCGGCTTCGAGGGCGACCAGATCGTTGGCGTACCCGCGGGCCGTTGGTGCTCCGTCCGGATTCAAGGGGGTTGGCTGGACACCAACGGACGCGGACGCGCCGATGTCCAAATAGAAGACCGGTGCCGACGCCCCCGCCACGCTCGTGCCACCCAAACCGGCGAGCGCAAAGAACAGCGCAGCGAATGAGGTCCCTGCAAAAAGGACGAAAGCGCGTGCTGAATGCCTCGCGTGGAACTGCAACGGTGCTCCGTTCGGTGGGGGATGAGGCCTACGAATCCTAGTGAGGGAAACCTCGTAAGTATGTTCACACAGGAAGAAAAATCGTAACCACTGACCACAGTATTTTTCATGACGGGACTTGAAGTTTTCATTAAGAATCCAACCGTCGTTCGACGCCAAATTTCTTCGGAACGTGAAAGTAACATGACGATTAGCCGAGAATCATCGCCTTTTTCGGAGCTGGCTGTTTCAGACCTCGGTAGCCACTGCGCACTTCGCAGTGGCGGGAGAGCGACGGTCGAATGAGCCCAGGTCCCAGCACTTCGATCCCAATGGTTCCACCGCCGGAGGGTACGTCTCCGCGCGGACGCGCCGACGACGGCACCTCCGTCGCTAAGCGACCTCGAGCAGCCGCCCGTCTGGACCGTCTCCCAGCGACGACGTGGTTGGCCGCCATCATGGGTCTGCTCTTTTTGAGTTGGCTCATTGAGTCCTACGACATTGGTCTGACGGGGGCCGTCTTGCCGTCGCTCACCAAACAGTTTGTGCTCTCGACCGCAATGAAGTCCTTCTTCGCGATCGCCGCCAACATCGGCATCGTGATCGGTATCGTGCCAGCTGGGCGACTGGCCGACCGGTTCGGGCGGCGCAACGTCCTGATCATCGGAACCACCTCTTACGCGACTTTGACGTTCGCGACTGGCTTCGTGCACGGCATAGCGAGTCTGATCACGTTGCGGATTGTCGACGGCATGGCGATGGGCGCGGTCTTCCCGATCCCGTACATCTACGCCAGCGAACTGTGTCCTCCAAATCAACGCGGTCGATTCACTGGCTGGGCAGATTCCTTCCTTTCCTTTGGCTACTTCCTCTCACCCCTGCTCGCGTTAGTTCTGATTCCCAACGTGGATGACACGCAAGGCTGGCGCGACATGTTCATGATCGGCGGCACACCGATCTTGTTCGGGTTGCTCGCGTGGCGATTTCTCCCTGAGTCGCCACGATGGCTCGAATCCAATGGTCGGTGGCTCGAAGCCGACGTCGTGCTCACGAAAATGGAAGCGAGGGCCGAACGATCCCTCGGCGTTGCGCTCCCACCCCTGGCGCCGGAGGTTGCCGCACCACTCGCCGCGCCAGCGCACCCGCTGCGAACGATCTTTACGCCGCCCCTGAGACGACGATCAGCGACCCTTTGGGTCACTTTCGGTGGAACGTTCTTCATCTTCTATTCGATCCAGATCTTCATGCCGACCGTCGTTTCCAAGATGGGCTATCCACTCACGTCGGCTTTCGCGTTCACCGCGATCATCGTCGGCGCGTCCATTCCTGGCAAGCTGCTCGAGGCGTTCGTGATTGAGCGATGGGGACGCAAACCGGTCATTATCGCCTTCACTGGCATCGCCGCGGTGGCGGCGTTTACCTTCGGCTTCGTTCGCGGTGCCGTGCCAATCATCCTCCTGGGCTGTCTGTTGTCGTTCTTCGGCATCGGGGTCGATCCCGCGGTGAAGACCTACACCTCCGAGAGTTATCCGACCGAGATCCGAGCCTGGGGCGTTGCAACGACCGAGGGGTTCGGCCGTCTGATCTCTGGCGTCGCCGGTCCGTCACTGATCCCGATCGTCCTTTCGAACTTCGGGGTTGGGGCGGTCTATTCGACCGTTGGCTCCGTCGCGCTGATCGCCGTGGTCGTGGTGTTCTTCTTTGGACGCGAGACCCACGGTATGACCCTCGAGCAGAGTGCTGACGCCGATTCGTCGAAGGCCAAGGTTCACACCGGTGACGAGTCGTAAGGACGCCGACATGTCGCGCGCACGTTCAGGGTTGACGTTCGGGCCGGCCACGTGAAGCGCCGCGCGCGGTCGCCGTTCGCGTACCGTAACTTCACCGAACGAGGCGTCACAAGCGCGCGTGGTTGATGGCACCGTAGTCGCATAGCTCCGAGGTTTTCACTCTATAGCGACAGATCCGATCACTGTCTCGGGGACGTAGAGGCTGCGCGCTTCCCAGGCGATGCCGTTGCTCGCCATGGACTTCATCATCTGTCGACAACCTTCGCTCAGAGAGTCTTATGTCAACTGAACGGAATGGACCGCGTACAAACGGTACCGATGGCCGAGTTCGCCAACGAATCGTGGAACGAAGGTCGCGTCCAAGATGGGACGTTAGTCCTGGCTCCGGTGACGAAAACCGGGCTTAGGTTGGTCGCAGGGGCGTGAATGAGGGTGAGGTACCTTCACGCCTCGCTTCTCAAACTCGAGGTGAGTGTGGAATCGAGTACCTGGTGAATACGAGACGTTCGGTTGTCGCGGCAGTCACCGTTCTTTTGCTAATTGCGGCCACCATCGTTGCAGTGCGAACTATCGGACGAAGTCCATCAGCATCAGCCTCGAGTGGCACCACAGTCCTCAAGAAGTCAAATGACGTCTTCTACCTCGACATTGGGGCCTCAGTGTCGGTGGGGGTTCAACCGACGCCACGTGACCCGCGTGGTCAGCCCACCAATAGGGGCTACGCGAATCGGCTCGTTACTCTTGAGGGCGCGAGGGGAGTCACGTTGCGCCTAACGCAGTTGGGCTGCCCCGGTGAATCCATCGCCGCGATGATTCATGGGCCCGATCCGTGCTACGCGTTCCCCGACACGCAGCTTTCCGACGCGCTCGTCTTTTTGCGCACACATCACAACGCCGTCACGCTCGTTACCGTTGATCTCGGCTTCAACACTCTTGACGTTTGTTTTCACAATCTCGACATTGACTTGAAGTGCGTTGTTCCCAAACTTGCGTTGCTGCGCAAGCAACTTGGTCAAGTCATGCGAAGTCTCACCAGCGCCGCTGGACCTCACGTTGCGTTCATCGGGCTGGGGCATTACAACCCGTATTTGACCAAGTCAACGAGTGAAGGAGCGGCCGAGACCTTTGCCGGAAACAGCATCGTCGCACTGCGCCTCATGAACCAGTCGCTGTCTCAGGTTTATGGTTCGTTCAAGATCTCTCTAGCTGACGTTTCCAAGGCGTTCCATGAAGAAGACACGAGTGTGGTTCGCATTTCTAGAAAGGAAAACTCAACGGTGAACGTCCAGTATGAGTGCAAGCTGACGTGGATGTGCGCGCCCACACCGTTTGGACCGAACATCCACCCGAACGACGCGGGCTACATGGCAATTGCTAAGGCGATTGCCGCGGTATGGCCTCCGAGAATCTAGTCAATGCCATTCTGGTCGCGATCTCTCCGGAGGGTTCGAAGACCGTCGGCTGAAGTACACCATTTTGCTGCTCGCTTCTCTCTAGATCTCGGATGCGGTTGATACTTTCGTCGACGTGGCGAGCAAGCGCAACTTCGGCTGCGTGCATCTTCGGCCGAGGCAGGGTCCGGTCGGGTATCGTCGTCGACATGACGCCGCAGGAGATTGCCGACCTTGCGCACCTGCGCCGGGCGCGCGACTTCATAGACCGCAGCTTCGCGGAGCCTCTCGACGTGCCAGCGATTGCGCGCACCGCTTTCATGTCGAGCGCGCACTTCTCGCGCAAGTTTCGCGCGGCGTACGACGAGACGCCCTACTCCTATCTCATGACGCGCCGCGTCGAGCGAGCGAAGGCGCTGTTGCGTCAAGGGACGTCGGTAACCGACGCTTGTATCGCCGTTGGCTGCACGTCGCTCGGCTCGTTCAGTTCGCGCTTCACCGAGATCGTTGGCGTGACGCCGTCGACGTACCGCGCCCGCGACCACCGCGATCTCGAAGTCGTTCCGTCGTGCGTGAGCAAGTTCGCGACGCGCCCTCGGCGATCGGCGACGACGAACTGAACCCGGCCTTTCGGCGTGGACGGACTCGCGGCGAGCGGGCTCTGGTTCATAGCCGCCCCTGAGGCGTCGCGGCATCAAGCAGGATCGGAGAAGCGATCGATGGTTCGGCACCACTAAGTTCATCGCATGACCGTTTCCGTCGCCGCAATGTTCATCTCCGTCCACGATCACGACGCCGCACTCGGCTTCTACCGTGACGCGCTGGGTCTCGAAGTGCGCGCCGACGTCGCGTCCGACGGCTTTCGCTGGGTCACCGTTGGCGCCGCGGGACAGGACGTCGACATCGTCCTGTCTCAGCCGCACGGCGGCCGATCGCAGACTGAAGGTGACGCTCTGTTGACACTCGTGACCCAAGGTTCGTTGCAAGCCGCGATCTTTCGTACTGAGGACCTTGACGCCACCTTCGAGAAGGTAAGAGCGTCAGGCGCCGAAGTCCTCCAAGAGCCGGCGTCGCAGCCGTGGGGCGTTCGCGACTGCGCATTCCGCGACCCCTCGGGCAACCTCGTGCGCATCCAAGAGCGCCGCTGAGTGCTTTCGACTTCGGTTCCGTGGCCCGTTCTGACGAGACCTTGTTTCGCGGGGACGATCGGTTTGAACGTTGCTACTCTACATTTTTGTCGACTGATTCCTTAGAAAGGAAGTGACACCGATGAAAACGATGACGTGTAAACAGCTAGGTGGTTCGTGTGACTTTGCGCTCCACGGAGAGACCGCTGACGAGGTCATTAAGGCGCAAGATAGCCACTTGCGAGCAATGGCCGCGAGTGGTGACGCAGCGCACGAAAGTGCCGCGAAGGCAATGAAGGGCCGATGGAAGAATCCCATCGCCGGCATGGGGTGGTACAAGAAGACCAAGCGTGACTTCGCCGCCCTCAGCGACGACTGATCTACCTCCGAGGCGTAGTGTCGACCTGATCGGGTTGACTCTAGAACATCAAAGCTACGAGACAGAGGAGTAGAACCAGTCATGGAAAAGAGTGGACCGAAGAAGACTCCGTCACCCTCTCAGCTGATAGACGCTCGGATTGAGGAGCTCGGCGACTGGCGCGGCGCGTTGCTGAGCCGACTCCGTGCGCTGATCAAGGAGGCTGATCCCGACGTCGTAGAAGAGTGGAAGTGGCGAGGAGTTCCAGTGTGGTACCACGACGGAATGCTCTTCACGGGGGAGACGTATAAGGACGTCGTGAAGATGACGTTCGCCAAGGGAGCGGCGCTGAATGATCCGTCGGGACTGTTCAATTCGAGTCTCGACGGGACGACGAGGCGGGCCATCGACTTTCACGAGGGCGAGAAGATCAAGGAAAAGGCTCTGAAGACGCTCGTTCGTGCCGCCGTCAGTCTCAACGAGTCCAAAGCCAAGAGCTAGTCGACGGCTTCGTCGTCGGCGAGGTGAAGATGGCAGTGAAGGTGATCGCGAGCCACGCTCGTTGACCTCTGCACCAACGACTCGAGTCGCGGCCCACTTCGCCCGCCGCAGATGAGGAGAGGTACCGTGGAGCAGGATGAGGATTCTGATTGCTGAGGACGACCGAGCGCTTCGCGAGGTTCTCCAAAGGGGGCTACGAGAAGCCGGTTACGTGGTCGACGCGGTCGAAAGCGGCGAGGCCGCCGAAGTTGCCCTGAGGAGGGAAGAGTACGAACTCGCCGTCCTCGATTGGCGAATGCCGGTACGCTCTGGCGTCGAGGTCATTGACCGAGTCAGAAGGGCGGGCGTCCTGACGCCCATACTGCTCCTCACGGCCCGTGACGCCCCGGACGACCGCGTGGAGGGTCTGAACGCGGGCGCGGACGACTATCTCATCAAACCCTTCGACTTTCCCGAGTTACTGGCGAGACTCCGCGCGCTCCAGCGCCGCCCGGTGTTGCGCTTCGCCCCCGACGTCAGCTGTGGTGACCTGCACTTTGACCCGAGCACGAGGCAACTCCGAGCCGGCGACGAACTCGTCGAACTGACGACGACCGAGAGCCTGCTCATCGAACTCCTCATGCGCCGTAGTCCTTCGATCGTGTCACGCGAGACAATTGCCAACCAGGTCTGGGACGACGCCCATCGTGTCAGCGGATCGAACACCATTGAAGTACACGTCGCACGCCTGCGGGCCAAGCTGACCCACTGTCGCGCCAAGATCGAAACCGTCCGGAATCTTGGCTATCGCGTGGTTTCTAATTGAGTCCCGCGTCGATGGACCGACGTCACGCTGCCGTGGTCGCCGCTATCGCGACCGGTGTCGGCACGGTCTGCTTCACCCTGATCGCGACCATCTTCAGCGTTCTCTTCGTTGGTCACCTCTACTCCCAAGTTGACGCGCGGCTTCATCAGCGCCTCGAAGTCGACCGCGGCGTGAGCAGCGCGATCGTCAGTGACAAGGACACCGCCGTCGCACCGACGTCGGGTGAACAAGACAGTGAAGACGTGCCGATCTACCTTTGGCAAGTCCGCGCCAATGACACGGTCGTCGCACACTCGCTCGGCGCCCCGAAGCTTCCCACGAGAACGTGGTCAGCGCTCGACGTGACCGCCGCAGTCGGCCCGTCGACCTTTCGGTTCAGTGCTCTTCGGCTTCACGGCGGATGGCTCGTCGGGGGAGAGAGTCTCGCTGCGGTCGAGCGGCTGACGTCGATTCTTTTGACCCTTGAGATCCTCGTCGGTGTCGTGTTGGCGGTGCTCATGTTCTTCGCCGCGTTTGTGGTGGGATTACGCGCCCAGGCGCCAATTGCGCTAGCGCAACGTCGTCAGAACGAATTCACCTCGGACGCGTCGCATGAACTCCGCACACCACTCAGCGTGATCGAAGCGGAAGTCGACATCGCCCTCTCTCAGGATCGCGACGGGAGCGACTATCGAGCGACACTTCGACGAGTCGGGGACGAGGGCCGTCGACTTCAAAAGATCGTCGAAGACCTCTTATGGCTCGCGCGCTCCGACGAGGGCCTCAAATCACCGAACTCAACGGAGCGCGCTGACGTTGCGGTCATCGCCCATTCGTCAACGCAACGCTTCGAGGGACTCGCCCTCGCGCACGGCATCGAGCTTCGTTACTCAAGAAAAGGCGACAAAGCTGCCCTCGTGGTCGCGCCCACCGACGCCATCGATCGACTCGTCGGGGTACTACTCGACAACGCGTGCAAATTTGCCGGCGATGGAGGCCGGGTCAACGTCACCGTCGCGACGCAGTCGCACCGCACGATCTTGAGAGTGGACGACAGTGGCCCCGGCATTGCGCCGAGTGAGCGCGATCTCATCTTCAATCGGTTCCAGCACTCCGATTCAACGTTGTCGGGCACCGGACTGGGGCTCGCGATTGCGAGCGCGATCATCGCGTCGTCTCACGCGCAGTGCTCGGTCGACGAGTCAGACCTCGGGGGAGCTCGGTTCGAGATTTCCTGGCGAAGGGCAAGCGTGTCGCCCACCCGTTCGTAGCGTGCTGGGCGCTCGGCGCTCATTGATTGAAGCTCGGAACATAAGAACTTCTGAAGAGTTGGTCGGTCGTAATGCTCCCGTAAGGTTCGATTCCTAGCCTTTTGGGATGGCCATGATCGCGTTCGTCAACTTCGTGGACCGCGCGCGTAGAGCCAGCACCGTCGCACCAGGAATCGACGTGGCTCTGTGAAGTACGCGCGATGACGCTGCCGCACAAGTACCCAACCGAACGACCCCGGTCCGCGCCGCGCGCTCGGCACGCACGGAAGATGGGCGTCGACGCCAACGAACGCCTGACCGCTTCGACGGCGCTGGTCCTGTTGATCCTTCTCGCCGTCGAAGGGGTGACGGTCTTGGCGGTCCGGCCTCTCTTGACGATGCACGTCTTCGTTGGCATGCTTCTGGTCCCTCCGGTACTGGTCAAGTTGAGTAGCACCGTGTGGCGTTTTGCGAAGTACTACCGAGGCTCGCCCGACTACCGAGCCAAGGGACCGCCCCCTACGGTCCTGCGAGTCCTCGGACCCTTCGTCGCGCTGCTCACGATCGTTCTCTTCGCCTCAGGGATCGTGCTCGTGTTGGGACCGGCAAGTATGAGGAGCCAGCTTCTCTTAATCCACAGGGCCAGCTTCTTCCTGTGGTTCGTGTTCATGACCGTCCACGTCCTGGGGCATCTCGGTGACACGGCGCGACAGGCCACGAAGGACTGGACGTCGCGTACCCGACGCGTGGTCATGGGGTCGAGCAGGCGGCAGGCTCTTCTCGTCGCGAGTCTCGTGATAGGACTCATTCTCGCGTTCGTGACGGTTCCTCACGTCGGAATCTGGACGACCGGTCACTGATGGCGCTAGATCCTACGACGATGGAACGCGAGCGTCCCGCGGCGTCGACGACGCGGCTCAACGGACGCGGGTCGCACGAACGGGTGCGCTTTCCAAAGTTTCATCGCCGCTCACGGGTCGTGAAGGTCGTCGCCCTCGTGTTGCTCGTCGCACTCACGTGGCTCGCCGTCTCTCTCGGTGGTGCACTGTTCAATCCGGCACTCGGCAGTTCGTTCGGGTCGAGGTTCGCGGAGTGGGCTCGAGCGCACGGTGGGTCGAGCGTGATCAACTGGGTCGAAAACGAGTGGTACAGCCACCACGCGCCGCCAAAAGGTGGAACCGTTCCGCCCAACGCGATCAAGGTTCCCACGAGCACACCGAGCATTGCGGCGACGACGGTACCGCACCTGGCCAAGCCCGTCCCTATCGTCCCCTTCGCCTCGCCGGTGATTCCCGGTGAGGGGCAGTGGTCGGCGGCCGGACGAACCGTCGACGGGATGCCGGCACTCTACGTCACGACCCTTCGTCCGGACGCGGTGCACACCAGCTACGTGGCCGGCGTCGCGTGGATGGACACGAAGTTGCTCAGTGCACGGCTCTACTCCGGTAGCTGGATTCCCGGCGGAGGTCCGTACCCCTTCAGCGCCCCCGTCCGGAGCGCCCAGGCTCGCACGCTCGTCGCCGCCTTCAACGCCGGCTTCCTCATGAGCAGTGCCAACGGTGGCTACTACACCAACCACCAGATGGTGGTTCCACTGAGGTCCGGTGCCGCCTCGTTCGTTGTCTATCGCAACGGCACCTCCAACGTCGTGGCGTGGGGGCCGTCGATGAAGATCAATTCGAACGTCGTCTCCGTACGCCAAAACCTCGACCTCCTCGTAAACAACGCCAAACCGGTTCCCGGTCTCCAGGTCAACGACACGACGAAGTGGGGCGCGACGCTCGGCAACTCGGTGTACGTCTGGCGTTCGGGGTTGGGCGTCACCCCCGACGGTGCGCTGGTCTACGTAGCCGGTCCGGGCCTCAACATCACCGACCTCGCCAATCTCCTCGTGCGCGCCGGCGCGGTACGGGCCATGGAGCTCGACATCAACACCGATTGGGTGAACTACACCTATTATTCTCCGTCACCCATGGGGCTGGCCGGCGCGTCGAACGGGCGTGAACTTTTGAGCGCAATGACGGGAACCCCCGCTCGCTACTTCGCGTCGTGGTGGGCCCGAGATTTCATTACGATGTCGGCGAAGAAGCCGTGACGTACACGTCACGTCAGGTACCGGCGCGCAGGGAGGCGAGAGGTCGCTCTCGACGTCGACCGGGCCACGCTCCCGTGCCCCACGTCGTCTCGACGCTGTCGATCCTCGCGCGCGTCGGCCTCGCCGGCGCCGTCGTCCTGGCGTTCTGGGGCGAGTCGATTAGTTCTCTCGAGGCTCGAGGGGGTTGGCTCACGCTGGGTGGACGCCTCGCCGGGCTCGTCGGCACGTACCTCATGCTGGTCATGGTCGTCTTGATGTCGAGAGTCCCGTGGCTGGAACGAAGCGTGGGTCAAGACCAGCTCGTGCGCTGGCATCGCCGAATCGGCGGGTGGCCCGTTGGGCTCATCGCTCTGCACGTACTCCTCATCACGTGGGGCTACGCCCAGTTGACGAGCGCCAGCTTCTTTCGACAGTTGTGGACGTTCATCATGCACTACCCGGACGTACTCGAGTCGGCCGTCGCCTTAGGCCTGCTGGCGATGGCCGGGGTCACGTCCGCGCGTATCGTTCGCCGTCGCCTCGAGTACGAGACCTGGTGGGTCGTCCATCTCTACGTCTATCTAGCGCTCGGACTCGCGTTCTTCCACCAGATCAAGATCGGCGTGATGTTCCTCGGACATCCGGGGACCCGCGCGCTGTGGATCGCGACGTGGGTCGTGGCGGCAGTCTCTGTGGCGAGTTTTCGCGTCGCGCTGCCGGTGATTCGAAACCTCCGACACCAACTCCGGGTCTCCTCAGTGCGTGAGGAGACGCCGGGCGTGTACTCGGTCGTCGTGACGGGCCGCCAAATCAACCAGCTCGCGGTGTCGGGTGGTCAGTACTTTCAGTGGCGCTTCATGACGAGAGAACTGTGGTGGCACGCACACCCTTATTCGCTCTCGGCACTCCCTCAGGCGCCGTACCTCCGTGTCACCGTGAAGGGTCTCGGTGGCCACAGCAACTCGATGGCCCACTTGAAGCCCGGTACCCGCGTCATCGTCGAAGGTCCCTACGGCACGTTCACTCGTCACTCGATGAGCACGAAGCGGGCTTTACTCGTCGGTGCCGGCGTGGGCGTGACGCCACTGCTCGCCCTTCTGGAGGACCTCCCGCACTCCGTCAAGGTGACCGTCGTCATCCGAGAGTCCGTGCCCGAGGACGTCGTTCATCGACAGGAGTTCGTCGATCTCGTGGCGCAACGCCACGGGACCCTTCACGAGCTCATCGGTACAAGGGAGCAAGTGCGCTTCAGCCCCAAGGCGCTACACGATCTCGTCGGCGACCTCCGTGACGTCGACGTGTACGTGTGCGGGCCAGATTCGTTCACCCACATGGTGGTCGCGGCCGCCCGACAGGTCGGCGCTCGGCCCGAGCGCATCCACCTCGAGACGTTCTCCTTTTAGACAATGCCGGAGAGTTCGAACATGCGACGACGAGGCAGGATCAGTTGAAGCGGACGCCGATCATCTTCATGGGCACCGTCGCGGGACTCGCGGGCGTGTTCAGTTTTCACTCGACGCCGGTGAAGGTCACCCTCGCGCCGATTCCCACGACGCCTGCGCCGAGCACGACGACGACGCCGAATGGTCCGACAACGACGAACAGTCCGACGACGCCGCCGTCGAGTGGTCCACCGCCAACGACAACTCCCGTCACCACGCCGACCGTCACGACCGGCGTACAACAGGCTACTGGGGCGAGCGTGAACTACTACTTCGGCATTCTCTCGGTGAAGGTCACGGTGGCGAACGCGAAGATCACGAAGGTCGCCATCGGGGCTATCAACGATGGTGGGAACTCACGGTCGGTCTCGATCGACCAGTACTCGATTCCTCTACTCGAGCAGGAGACGTTGCAGGCTCAGAGCGGCAATATCCAGAGCATCTCCGGCGCAAGCTACACGTCCGCCGGCTTCGCACAGTCGCTCCAATCGGCACTGTCGAAGCTCGGGCTCAAGTGACGTCGACCGACGCGACGCTTTCGAGTGACTTAGTCCAGCACCGAGAAAGTGGACTGCTTGCGTCGCAAGCGAGTGGCGTGACTTCAGGGACCCGGCGATGTTTCGTTTACCACAGCTGTGAAATGAGACCCGCGACAGTACCAAAGCTGTCGATGACGACACCCGCTCGATCGCTGTCTTCGCTACGTTCAACTTCGCGACGGGAGGTTTCCTTCAGCGTTCGGCGAACTGCGTCACTGAGAAACCTCGAGGGCTGCGCCCACGAATGATCGTCACGAACTCGGTGATGGTGATAGCGAAGAGGAACGTAGATCGCGAGGTTGCGTCGCGCTCTCGTCACCGCGACGTAGAAGAGCCGACGCTCTTCCTCCAGGCCCTCCGGCGACCCCAACGACATATCGGAGGGAAAATTGCCGTCAGCGGCGTGGATGACGTGCACCGCGTCGAATTCGAGACCCTTTGCCGAGTGGACGGTCGAGAGGACGAGCCAGTCTTCGTCCATCATCGGCGGACCCGCGAGATTGCCCGTCGAGGTTGGGGGGTCGAGGGCCTGCGCCGCCGCGACGTCGCTCAGTCGTGTCGCGTCGCTACAGGCCAACGCGAGGGCACGTAGATCCTCCAAGCGCGGGATGGCGTCGTCGTACGAAGCGATGATGAGCGGCGCCATCGCCTGGCAGAGGCGATCAGCGTGCACCTCGAGCGGCTCGCCTCTCTGGGTACGAAGAGCCCCGATGAGCGTCTGTGACATCGCTCCCGTCTCGCTCGGCAGTGCGGCGCGCGCGTCCGTCCAGCGCTGGTGGATCGCCTCCATGGACAAAGGCAGCGTGTGGTCGCTGTCGCGCAGGGCGTCGATCGCGCGTCGAGCCTTCGCCGGCCCGACGCCTGGCATCAACTGGAGAAGTCGAAACCACGCCATCTCGTCACGGGGATTGTCGGCGAGGCGAAAGGCGGCGAGCAGGTCTTTCACGTGTGCCGCTTCGAGATACCTGAGGCCACCGTATTTGACGAATGGGATGCGACGGCGCGAGAGTTCAATCTCAAGATCGTCACTGTGGTGCGTGGCCCGAAAGAGTACGGCCTGTCGTCGCAGCGCGATCCCTTCTTCGTAGAGCTCGAGCACGCGGTCGGCGACGACAACGGACTGCTCACGTTCATCGCCGCAGTGGATCAGCGCCGGTCGCACGGCGCCGGTCGTCGGGACCTCTTCGCGCAAGACCGCACAGAATCCCTCCGGTGCGTCGGCGGCGAGGGCGTTCGCCACGTCGAGAATAGGTGCCGACGATCGATAGTTGGCGTTGAGGGTGATGGTGGTGAGATCCTCAAAGTACTGTTCTGCGTCGAGCAGGTATCGGGGTGAAGCACCGCGAAAGCCGTAGATCGCCTGGGCGTCGTCGCCGACGACAGTGAGCCGGGGGTCGCGCGCCCGTAGTCCCCGGAGAATGTCGAGCTGCAGGAGGTTGACGTCTTGGAATTCGTCGACGAGGACGTGATCGTACGCGGCGCCGAGACGTTCACCTAGTACGTCGTGCTGTACGGCGACCCGCCAGAAGAGAAGCAGGTCGTCAAAATCCAACAGGCCAAGTGCCTGCTTTCTCGCTACGAAGGCACGAAAGAGCGTGGCGACGTCGTCAGAGTGCTCGACGCACCATGGCGTCACGTCACTCATGACCTCGCTCAGCGAGATGCCGGTGTTGACGGTGCGCGAGTACAGCGAAGCCAGCGTCGCCTTCTTCGGAAGGCGACGCTGGCCACTCAGTAGTCCGAGATCGCTTCGCACGAGATCGAGAAGGTCGGCGCTGTCACCGTGGTCGAGAACGCCAAACCCGTCTGGTAAACCAACGGCGGCGTGGTGGCGTCGAAGCGTCTGGTGAGCCACCGAGTGGAACGTTCCGCCCGCAACCATTTGGCCCCGGCCATCGCGGCGAGCGGCGCGCACACGATGAACGATGTCTTGCGCGGATCGACGGGTGAAGGTCAAGAGGAGAATACGATTCGGCGCGACCCCTTTTTCCAGAAGGAACTCCACCCTGGCGCTCAGCGTGGTCGTTTTCCCGGTCCCTGGTCCCGCGAGGACCCGCAGGGGACCGTCACCAAATGACGCAGCCTCGAGTTGACGCTCATTGAGTTGTTGGCGAGTGGCGAACACTCGCAGGACGTTACCTTTCGGTTGTGACACCGCGACGTAACGTCGTGTTCTACGCCACGTCGGCGTCCCCCCTTACGAGGGCCGCAGTGGGAGCCCGCGGAACCGTCCCACACGTTCTTCCGACGTCACGTCAGCCGTTGAAGTAGTGGCCCTCGTCAAGGTCCGCGATCAATCCAGCGTGCACCGGTTGCCAACCAAGGAGTTCTCGAGTCAGCGCGCTGGAGGCGGGACTGTCCATCGCCAGGAATTGGGCCAGCCAGGTGAAGTGCTCACCCGCGTTCTCGCTGGAGACGGACGTCACGGGCACGTTGAGGTGTTGGCCGATGACGTCGGCGATCTCGCGAACGGGGACGCCCTCGTCCGCGACGCCGTGCAGCGTCGAGCCGGCGGGCGCCTCCTCAAACGCCTTCCGAAAGAGGTTCGCGGAATCAAGTCGGTGCACGGCGGGCCAGCGGTTGGTCCCGTCGTCAATGAAGCCAGAGACGCCTCGCTCACGCGCGATCGCGACCAGTGCCGCGATGAAGCCGTTGTCTCCGTCACCGTGATTTGTCGGAGGCAGCCGCACCACGGATGAGCGAACGCCGCGTGATGCAAGTGAAAGCACGAACTCGGCGGTGGCCCAGCGAGATTGAGGACCGTCACCCAGGGCTACTGCGGGACCGTCACCGTGTCCGTCACGTTCAGTCGCAACGCGTCCGGGCGCGACCCCGAGTGTTCCCGAGGCGATGATCAGCGGACGATTACTCCGCGCGAGCACGTCGGCGAAGGCTTCGACGGCGTTGCGATCAGCATCAGCAGCACCCAAGAAGTCACCCGTGAAGGCGAGATCGTGTTTGAACGCGAGATGGATCACTCCGTCCGACTCGCTCGCAGCACTGCGCAGGACGTCCAAGTCGTCGAGAGTGCCGCGTCGTACGTGCACGCCCGCGGCGATGAGAGCCGCGGCCGACTCGTCAGAGCGGGCGAGCCCGGTGACGTGATGGCCGGCGTCGAGAAGTTCGGGGACAACGGCCGAACCGATCCAACCGGACGCACCGGTAAGGAAAACGCGCATAAGAACTACCTCCTAGTGAATGATCTCCTCGGCGCAGGGAGTGCGAGCGAGAAGCGATGTCACTCGCTGACATCACTATAGCGCGTCATGTCAGTTACTGTCATCAACTACGATCGAGACGTGACTCGCTGGGAGCCCAACGCCCGCGGCCGGCTAGAACAGGCGGCGATGAAGCTCTACGTGGAGCGCGGCTTCGAGCAGACCACGGTGGCGGACATCGCGAAGCAGGCGGGGCTGAGCGAGCGAACTTTTTTTCGTCACTTTGCCGACAAACGCGAGGTTCTGTTCTGGGGATCCGGTGCTCTGCAAGAACTCCTCGTGAGCTCCATCGCGAGCACCCCTGCCGAGGTCTCGCCGATCGAGGCGATCGCCCGAGCTCTCGAGACCGCTGGCGCGTTGCTGCAGGAGCGTCGCGATGGAGCCCTCCTGCGACAATCGGTCATCGCGGCGAACGCCGAACTCCAAGAACGCGAACTGATCAAACTAGCTTCCCTCGCCTCGGCACTAGCCGACGCGTTGCGCCAACGCGGAGTGCAGGACCCCGCCGCGAGTCTCTGCTCTGAAACAGGCATCGTCGTCTTCAAGGTCGCGTTCGGACGCTGGATCAGCGAAAAGAACCCTCAATCGTTTCCGTATCTCATCAGAGAGCTGTTCGACGAGCTCAAGGCAGTTGCCGCCGGCGACTGAACGAGTGCCCGGGGTCGAGTACGACGCGGTGCCGCCGGTGAATCTCGAGGCGTCGGCTGTGACCACTTCTTCAGGCCCCACTGACTCAAACCTACGTTCGACGTAACGTTGGGCGAGCGGGCAACCGTGTTCATTCCATTCGAGCGTGTCCGTCGCGTCGAAAGCCCTTGGACCTCCTGGCGTCGGCGCATTTTTCTGGACGTGGGGTGAATTGTTGAGTTCTACCAGCGAGACGCACGGTCAACTTTGCCAAAGTTCTCCCAAAGATGGGCCAATAGCCAATCTCATCAGGGGTAAAATGAGGGTGGCAAGAACCTGAGAGGATTCAGTGACCGAACTTCTTTCCAAGGCAACTGAAGGCGGCCCGTCGGGCGTCGTCGTGACGCGCACGCCGGCGAGCGGGGCCTGTAAGTGCTCTCGACAATCGTGCTGGCATCAGCGCCAGTGCCGCTCCAACGGAGTCGTGCGTATCCTTCGTGCGGCAAAAACAAGTGAAGAGGTTCGAAAGTCTGTAGTTCTTTGTCGTGAGTGTGCTGCGCCCACGCAACGTTACCGCGTGGCTTAGTTTCTACCTCGGATCGCA
>DATKSO010000180.1:0-3643 GCA_035531635.1 Acidimicrobiales bacterium
TGGGTTGGCTTCGACGCGACTGGAAGAACACGAAAGGACAGAGTGTCGCGAACCGCGACCTCTGGGAAGCGCTGCTGCCGCTCGTCTTGGAGAGCGACCGTGAGGTGACGTTCTCGTGGGTGAAGGGACACTCGGGCGATCGCATGAACGACTTCGTCGACGAACTGGCGACAGCCGCCGCCGACGCGCAGCGCGGTCGTCACTCCTAAGGCAACAACTTCGAGAAAGGCATCACGCTCGAAGCGTGTTCGCACCTCACGACGGTCGCTCTAGGGCGCCTCGTCACGGTCTTTCCTCACGACCATGGGCACGAAAGTGCCTCGCGGTGCTTTAGTTGTCGTTCCCGCCGTTTCCCGAGTTACTCCCGTCGTCACTACCCCCGCCATTTCCGCTTTGTGCCGTCCCGCTACCGGCGTTGCCCGCAGAAACCCCTGTCAACGTCTGCGTCGGCGTAACGGGCGGACCTGAGGGAAGCGTCGTGGGGCTGGTGGTGGTCGTGGTCGTCGTCGTGGGTGTCGTGGTCACGGTTGAACTCTTAGGAGCGGTCGCGAGCGCCGTCGCGGCGTGACTGGTTGACGCAGCCTCTCGGACGCGCTTCGCGGCGTGGTGCGACGTTTTCGCGGGCGTCGCTGATCGCCTCGCTGTCGCACCTATGGCCGCCGAGGGCGCGATCGACGTAGGACGACTCTTGAGAACGATGCCGGTCGCGAGGCCTAGCGTCAAGACGCCGGTGACCACCCATGAAATGATCGCGCGAAACTGGTCCACGTCGCCTCCAGAAACTATAGATAGGGCCAAGATATTGCACAGAAGATCTTGTGGACAAAAAGTTGATGTTAATTCTCCGTGACGAACGAGCCGCAAGCGTGAGCTTCACGCGTATCGTCAACGATGAGAGGTCAATAACAACGTAAGCACGACGGACGCGTCAGTGGCGTTGTTCGCGAATTGTGGTATCGCCGCGAAGTGCGAATCTATGATTTTTGTCAACGGGGGATATGAGAACTCGACCGTTCCGGGTTGAGGAGAACTGAGTACATTTCCGATGAGACTTTTCCACCGAACACCTGAGCACTTGCGTCTTCGATTGGCGAACGTACGGCGATTGACGCAGGCCATCTTCGTAGGTTCGGGCCTCGCGGCCGGGCTCTTCGTGGTTCACGCCGCCGATTCAGCGGTAACGAGCGTCGCGACGACGACGCCGCCGAGCACGCCATCGGGATCGAGTGGACTCACCGGGGCGGCCGCGTCGACCACTACTACTTCACCAACGGGAGCGCTCAAGAGTTCTCCCGCGGGATCATCGAGTCGAGCTTCGACGACGACGACGACGTCGATGAAGCGAACCGTCACCACCACCGCACCAAGTCGAACGGCCGCAGGCGGCGCCACCCCCGGGGGAAGTGCTCCCACCACTGTTCCGGCGAGCCGTCCGACGCCAACGACACCAACGACACCAACGACGACGACGGTACCGCCGGCCGCTCCACCAACGACGGTCTACGTACCTCCCACGACCATTCCCGTCACCACCACGACGACGTGCACCAGCACACCGTCTGGCAAGGTCACCTGCAACTAGAGGCGGCTTCAGTGGTGCTGCTGGTTGGAGCGGCTCGTCTCGAGACGGCATTGACTCGTGGGATGGTCGAGGGAACCACGGCTCAACGGGCGGTGTTCCAATCGCCGCCGTGGCGTTGACGGCGCGTTGGGATATGAGCAAAAACATTAGGATTTCCTTCTGGGGGATGGTGCTGTACTACTGAAGGGAAAGTCCGTGGTTAATGAGGTCCAGCAGTTCGATGTCGTCGTAATCGGAGGAGGACCTGGTGGATACGCCGCCGCCCTCTACGGCGCCGCGGCCGGTCTCAACGTCGCCCTTATCGAGCGCGACAAAGTCGGTGGGACGTGCTTACATCGCGGCTGCGTGCCGGCAAAGGAGTTCTTGGAGACCGCGCACGTCCATCGCACGGTCGAGCACTCGTCCGATTTCGGGATCAACGCAAAGAGCGTGTCGGTAGATTTCGCTGTCAGCCAAGCGCGCAAGAACGAGATCGTTGACCGCCTCTTCAAAGGTCTCTCAGGTCTCTTGAAAGGTCGGAAGGTCACCATCTTCGAAGGAACTGGACGTCTCGACAAGGAACTGACCGTCACGATCCTCGACGGCGCCGACGCGGGCGTCGTGGCGAAGGGCGCGAACGTCATCTTGGCCGCGGGTTCGGTGCCGCGTACGCTTCCCGGCTTCGACGTTGACGGGAAGATCGTCGTCACGTCCGATGAGTTCCTGGACCTGAGCGCACTGCCCGCGCGCGCGACCGTCGTCGGCGGCGGTGCGATTGGCTGCGAGTTCGCTTCGCTGCTCTCGGACATGGGCAGCAAGGTCACGATTCTCGAGTCTCTTCCCTCGATCTTGGCGGGCTGCGACACCGAGGTCGCCAGCGTGGTGCAGCGTTCGTTCAAGAAGCGTGGAATCGAAATCCGCGTGGGCGCGAAGATCACCGGCCACACTCCTAAGAAGGGCTCGACGACTATCGCCATCGAAGGTGAAGAGAGCGTCGAGGCCGACATGGTCGTCATGTCCGTAGGTCGACGCCCGCGCACCGAAGGTCTCTTGGGTGAAGACACTGGCGTCGTCGTCGACGAGCGAGGTTTCGTGGTCGCCGACAGCTACCAGCGCACGGGCGCCGCGAACGTCTTCGCCGTGGGTGACGTTGTCGCTGGAACGCCTCAGCTCGCGCACGTGGGCTTCGCCGAAGCCATCGTTGCCGTCAAGACAATTCTCGGTGAGCCCGTCGTGCCGGTCGACTACGACCGCGTGCCTTGGGCCATCTACTCGAACCCCGAAGTCGCCTTCTGCGGACTTACCGAGGCCGCAGCGAAAGAGAAGGGCTACGACGTCGTCGTGAAGAAGGATCCCTTTGGCGGAAACTCGCGTGCGCAGATCATCGGTGACACGGAAGGTGTTGTCAAGATCATCGCCGAGAAGCGAGCCGATGGCACTGGTGGGCAGATTCTCGGTGTGCACATGGCGGGTCCTTGGGTCACCGAACAACTTGGTGCTGGCTACTTCGCCGTGAACTGGGAAGCGACGGCCGAGGAAGCGGCGGCGTTAATCCAACCTCACCCATCGCTCTCAGAGACGTTTGGCGAAACGCTGCTGGCGCTCGCTGGTCGCGGGTTGCACGTTGGCTGACGTCGAGGTATGTAGATCTCCCTAGGCGTCCCAATTCAGGTGCGAGGCGAGTTAAGGCGGCCCCCACGATCCATCCTCGACTTAAGTATCGTTTCTAGAGAGATAAAGGGTTAAAGCTGATTATGCCAAATGTTGAAAGCATTGAGCAATTCCTTACCTCCATATATCAAAGTGAGTCTGGAGATTCGTCGCAGATTGTGAAACGACTTACTATCGCGGCTCTGCATCCCCTGATGACATTTGCGGCGCTCCGGTACGTCATGGAATTACCAATTGTAGACGTCGCCATACCGAAATCAGATAAATCAAAAGCCCGGTGGATGTTCGATCCGCGGCGACCCTGGAGGCTCCACGGCTTTATTTCGTCATACATTGAACTTCCGTCACCACTTCATCTGTACTGGCAAGGTACATCAAAGCAAAATCTTAGAACGCGAACATCGCAAGCAA
>DATKSO010000181.1:0-2452 GCA_035531635.1 Acidimicrobiales bacterium
ACGGGTCGATGATGGTGACGGCGGTCACGTTCCTCGATCGAAAGTGGCCACACCTCCGTCGAGACGACGGCGTCGTGCTCCGTGCGCACGTCGGGCGAAGTGACGACACTCGCTGGCTCGAGTTGACCGACGAGGAGTTGACGCACCGTGTGCGAAGGGAACTCGAAGTGCTCCTTCCCCACTTCGGCGATCCCTCCCAATCGCTCGTGCAACGGTGGCCGCTCGGACTGCCGCAGTACGTCGTTGGCCACGACACGCTCGTTCAACGAGCGCGTGCTGCGAGTGCGAAGTTCTCCGTCGCACTCGCCGGCAACGCCTACGACGGCGTGGGCATCCCCGCGAGCATTGGATCCGGTCGTCGAGCGGCACGAGAAGTCCTCGACATGATGAAACACGAGGTCCGATCCGATTGAACGGCGTTTGACACGTTGACGTCAAGAGTCTCCAACGTGCAGAATGAAACGTGGGTGACGATGGACGGGGCGCCTCATTTTTGCGGGCGGCCCCCGACGCGAACCTCAAAGCTCAGCGAGCGTTGTCTAGATCGGCACACCGTGACGTAGTCCCGCACAAAACTCGTCCGTTCGACGTCGACATTTCCCTGCAGTCGAAGGCGACTGACCAGGCCGCAGATCCTCGGTGTCGAAGACTCGACGTGAGAGGACTGTCACTAAGCGCTCACGCTTTGTGGTGGGTACGGACTGGTGCGAGAAGCGATCTGGACGACGTCGATCGTCCGCACTTCGTTCACGTCAACGTCCACCGGGCGTGCGGCGGCGAACGCGAACCTCGGCCCTCGTCACTGTCCTACCCTTCCGTCGATACATTCCCGCAGTAGATCGGCGTGCCCGCAGTGACGGGCGTACTCCTCGATCCTGTGCACCATCAGATCTCGAACGGCGATTCCGTCCTTGCCCAGACGTTCGCCCAGATCCTTGTGGTCGAAGAGCGCGGCGTCCGTCGCGGCCTGCTCGCTCGCGAGCGCCAAGTGCGCGGCGTTGACCTCGGCTTGTTCCGGGACGACTCCCGCGAAGTCCGCGCCGGCTTCGCCGTACAGCTTCGGCGAGGGATCTCCGGCGATGATCCAGTTACGCCAGTCACGTTCCGCTTCGGCGAGGTGGCGAATGAGGCCAAGGAGCGACATCGTCGACGGCGGGACCGACCGCTTTGCCAGTTGCACCGGATCGAGGCCCTCACACTTCATCAGGAGTGTTGCCCGATAGTTCGTAAGGTATTCGTGCAGCGTCGCAAACTCGCCGTCCGGACTGACTCCGTCGCTGCTGCGAGGGTCGTCGTCGGGGTCGACCCACATGTCGGGGTAGACGGTTGCCTGACTCCAACGCAGGGTCCGGTCACTCACGTGTCCCATCTTCGTGCACGACGGCTCACGCTCGCAAGCCCCAGGGCGACCCGCTCCTTCATCACTCGACCCACCCTTTGGCGTCGCGCCCGATGTTGTTCGTCTCGGAGGGCCGTTGCCACCCACACCGATGACAGGTTCCGCCAGCGTAGGTCACGGTAGATCGAACTGCTCCCAACAGAACTGATCAGCTCGACGGCTGCGTGCTCGACCATTTTGGCGTTCCACGCGGCAGGCGTAGCACGTCGACGTCACATCACCCTCGGTAGCATCGATGCCATGGCGCCACCCTCGGATGCGGACGACCGAAGCGCCTATCTCGCGCGCGTCGGCGCCGCCCTTGACGAGTTCCTTCACGGCGAACACGTCGATCCAATGACTCGGCGCGACGAATGGATGGGCGTGCTCGAGCGACCGCTGCCCGATGAGGGAATAGGTGGCAACGGCGTCATCGACGAACTGGTGAGCAACGTCGTGCCGAATGGCGCACGAATCAATGAGCCGGGCTTCTGGGGATGGATCACGACGGAACCAACCGCCGTAGCAACAGCCGCGTCGCTCGCGGCGACCGTCGCCTCTCCTCAGCGCTACACGCTCACTGCCTTCAACTATCTGGAGGAACTCTCGCTCAATTGGCTCGCGCAACTGTGCGGACTTCGTTCGAACATGAAGGGCGTGTACTCGAGCGGCGGATCGGTCGCGAATCTGGTGGCGTTGGGGGCCGCTCGCCAGTGGGCCTTCGAACAACGGGGCGTCGATCCCGCAGCTGACGGGCTCGGCGATTCACGCGCCGCCATCTACGCCTCGGAGGAGTCCCACCACACAATACTGCGTTCGGCCGGCGTGCTCGGTCTCGGTCGGCGAAGTGTCCGCCTGATTCCCACGGACGGCCAACAGCGTCTCGACCCGGCGGCGCTGGCTCGGGCCCTCGAAGAAGACAAGGTCCTGGGCATCATGCCGTTGGCGGTGGTCGCGACGGCGGGCACGACGAACACGGGAGCAGTCGATCCGCTCCGCGAGTGTGGCGAACTCGCTCGTCACTACGGAGCGTGGTTCCACGTCGACGGTGCCTACGGACTACCCGGCATCCTC
>DATKSO010000182.1:0-60899 GCA_035531635.1 Acidimicrobiales bacterium
TGATCGTGGCGCCCGACGCCAGTGACGTCACGGTCTACGACACGCCGGCGAGGGTGGTGCGTTTCGGTCCAAGGTCGTCGTTCCCGGCGAACGGCTCGAAGGCGCCCCTCACCATCTCGCCGTTGGCGGCGTGGCGTGCGAAAGAGGCAGTCGAAGCGTTCGACCCCGACGTCGTGCACTTTCACGAACCCTTCGCGCCGCTCCTCGGATGGTCGCTCCTGCGCCACCACTCGCGGCCAGCGCTCGGTACGTTTCATCGAAGTGGCAACGGACCCGCGCTGCGCTTGACGAGGCCCCTCTTGGAGCGACTCGCCACGCGCCTCGACGGGGCGGTCTCGGTGAGCAAGTCCGCCGCGCGAACGATCGAAGACGCGTGCGGCTTGAAGAGCGACGTCCTGTTCAACGGCTTCGAGATGGAACGCTTCGTTGCGACGCCGCGCCAACGCTCCTCCGAAACCGTGCTCTTTTACGTCGGGCGCCTCGAACAGCGAAAGAGCGTCGCGACCGCCGTCGAAGCGGCGCACCACCACAACGCTCGAAGCGAACGGCCGTGGCTGCTCGTGATCGCCGGAGATGGACCTGAGCGGGCTCGACTGCAGGCGCTCGCCGCTCGCTCGCAACGAATCGTCTTCATCGGGCCTATTAGCGACGAGGAGAAGCGCTTGTGGCTGCGTCGCGCGAACGCACTCATTGCCCCGTCGACGCGTGGTGAGAGTTTCGGGTTGGTACTGCTCGAAGGCATGGCGAGTGAAACCCTGGTCGTCGCGAGTGACATCGAGGGTTATCGCTCCGCCGGCGGAGAGTTCGCGACGATCTTCACACCCGGCAACGTCTCTTCGCTCGAGGGCGCGATCATCCGTGCGCTCGAAGGTGAGAGCAAGAAGGGAATCGCCGCGGCGCGCCAACACGCTGCCCGCTGGTCGATGAACGCGCTGATGGACGAGTACGAAGAACGCTACGAACGAGCGCAAAAGAGATTTCAAGCGACCAAGTAGCCTTACGACGTGGCAACCAAGCAACGACCGCGTTCTCGCCGCCCGCACGTCTCGAGGGACCGCGGGCCCCGCTACGTCGCGCCGGTCCTCGATCCCAACTGGAACAATCCCTACACGCCCTCGCCGGCGGAGCGTCTCGAGAACGACCGCGCCCTTCGCCGTTTCGCCTTTCGACGACGTCTGCCCCAGTCGATCTTGGTCGGCGTCGTCGTTCTCGCGCTCATCGTGGGCGTCGTCGCCGTACCCTGGTTGCCGGCCGTCGGCGTGGTGGTGGGCCTCGTGTACGCGTGGGACCTTCGTCGCGCGGTGGCGTCGTACGCCGAGCGGGGCCAGACGCTCGGCGCTCAGTTCCTCGCGCAGTTCTCGGCCGGTGGCGACGCCATCGAGCGTTCGCGACTGGTCACGGTCCTCGATCGTCTGGCGGCGACCTTTGGCGTCGACAACGTCAGCGCGTTCATCGTCGGCGACCCGGGCTACAACGCCGCTCTCGTGCCCGACGGCGCGAGGTTCTCGCTCTTCGTCACGAGTTCCATGATGCAAGACTTCGAACTGATCGAGCTTGAAGGGGTCGTGGCCCACTGCCTCGCTCGCCAACGGCTCGGGCTCGTGGACCGTGAGAGCTTGGCCGCCGTCACCAACCTCAGTGACGAAGGACGCCGCGCACTTGCGGGTAGTGGCATGGCGTACCGAGCAGACGAAGTCGCCGCCGCGAGCATCCGCTACCCCTTGGGATTAGCCGGCGCCCTACGAAAGTGCGCTCGTCAACGGGTCGCCGCGGACTCGTTCTTCACCACGTCCACCTTCGCCCAGTGGCGCTGGGTCTTCTTCAATCAGTGGAGTGATCAGCGTGAGCGGAACCTCGGCGACCTCGACGACGTCGAACTGCGAGCGCGCGCGCTCGAAGAGTGGTAGAGCCCTGCCATTAGGCTGGGAGCATGAGTTCTACTAAAAGTCCTTCAGTCACTGGTTCGGCGCTCGTCAAGCGAGGACTTGCCGATATGTTGCGCGGTGGCGTGATCATGGACGTCGTGAATCCCGAGCAGGCGAAGATCGCCGAAGACGCGGGAGCCGTCGCGGTCATGGCCCTCGAGCGCGTGCCGGCGGACATCCGTCGAGACGGTGGTGTCGCTCGCATGAGTGACCCACTGATGATCCAAGAGATCCAGGCTGCCGTCACGATTCCCGTCATGGCCAAGGCGCGCATCGGCCACTTCGCGGAGGCGCAGATCCTCCAAGCCCTTGACGTCGACTACATCGACGAGTCCGAGGTCCTGACTCCGGCCGATGAAGAGAACCACATCGACAAGTGGCCCTTCACTGTTCCCTTCGTGTGCGGCGCGACGAACTTGGGCGAAGCCCTGCGTCGTATCAGCGAGGGAGCGTGTTTGATCCGCTCGAAGGGCGAAGCAGGAACGGGCAACGTCGTCGAAGCCGTTCGACACTTGCGCACGATCTACGCCCAGATGCGTCGACTCCACAGTGCCGACGCCAACGAGCTCTACGCACTCGCGAAGGACCTTCAGGCACCACTCGCCCTTGTCCAGGAAGTCGCCGAGGCCGGCAAACTCCCGGTGCCGCTTTTCTGCGCCGGGGGCATCTCGACGCCCGCGGACGCCTCGCTCGTCTTGCAACTCGGCGCCGAAGCCGTCTTCGTCGGTTCCGGTATTTTCAAGAGCGAGGACCCCGCGCGCATGGCCCAGGCCATCGTCGAGGCGACCACGCACTTCGAAGACCCTTCCGTCGTCGCGAAAGTTTCGACGGGACTTGGTTCAGCGATGAAGGGTTGGGAGACCGCGACGCTCGATCAGCGTCTCGCCGAGCGCGGTTGGTAGTGAAGCGCGTTGGGGTCCTCTCGCTCCAGGGTGACGTCGGCGAGCACGTCTCGATGCTCGAGTCCTTGGGTAGCGAAGTTGTCAAAGTTCGCACCGTCGAACAGCTCAACAGCGTGGACGGTCTCGTGTTGCCCGGCGGTGAGTCGACGACCATCGCGCACCTCCTCGAAACGTCTGGTCTGAAGAGCGTTCTCGGCAGCAAGCTTCAGGCGGGGCTACCGGTCTTTGGAACGTGCGCGGGCCTCATTTTGCTGAGCACGACGGTCCTCGACGGTCGAAGTGATCAGTGGAGCTACGGAGCGCTGTCGTTGTCGGTGCGAAGGAATGGCTACGGTCGCCAGATCGCGAGTTTCGAGTCCGCGCTTGACGTGAAGGGCGTCGGCAGCGTCCCCGGTGTCTTCATCCGCGCGCCGAGGATTGAAACGTACGACGACGAGGTCGAAGTACTCGCCACGCTCGATCACGGTGACGCCACCGGCGAACACCCGGTCTTCGTTCGCCAGAACCACGTCTGGGGCGCGTCGTTTCACCCCGAGTTGACCGGTGACGCGCGCCTGCACGAGCTCTTTCTGAACGCTCTCTAAATTTCTCGATACGATTAGCAAGCCTTTCGAGGCAGGAGGATCTATGTCCGGCCACTCCAAGTGGGCAACGACCAAACATCGCAAGGGTGCCAAAGACTCCGCGCGCGCGAAGGTCTTCGCCAAGCTCATCCGTCAAGTCGAAGTCGCCGCGCGTGAAGGCGGCGGTGACGCCAACACCAACGCCGCGCTGCGCACGATGTTCCAGAAGGCTCGCGAGGCCTCCGTGCCGCTCGACACGATCGAACGGGCCATCAAACGCGGCACGGGCGAACTCGAAGGGGTGCGCTACGAGGCCATCAGTTATGAGGGTTACGGGCCGAGTGGCGTCGCCGTCATCGTGGAGACCTTGAGCGACAATCGCAACCGCACGAGCGCCGAAATCAAACACCTCTTCGGCAAGAACGGGGGAGCGATCGCCGAGCCCGGTGCGGTCTCGTGGCAGTTCGACCGAAAGGGCGTGCTGGAAGTAGAGGGCCCCGTCGACGAAGACCAACTGCTCGAGTGGATCATGGAGGCGGGAGCCGAGAACTACGAGGCCAACGGCAAGAACTACACCGTGACGACTGAGCCCCACGACGTGGCCATCGTTCGCGACGCGTTGGAGAAGCAGGGTCTCAAGGTCCAAAGTGCCGACCTCACGCTCGTGGCGCAGAACACCATCCCGGTCACCGAGGAAGGCGAAGCCAAGAAGATCCTGCGTCTGATGGACGCCATTGACGATCACGACGACGTCCAGAACGTCTACGCCAACTTCGACATCTCGGACGAGCTCCTCGCCAGTTACGACGGCTGAAACCACCTTTTCGCGCCCCTGACGAGTTAACATCGAACGTATGTTCGTACTCGGCATCGATCCTGGACTGACCCGGTGCGGCTTCGGCCTCGTCGAGGGGTCCTTCGATGGCGTCGAGTCCTTTCGCGCGGTGAGGGCTGGCACGATAGAGACGGACCCGAAGAGCCCGGTGGAACGGCGACTTCGCCAACTCCACGTCGAACTCGAGGAGCTCATGAAGGACACGACCCCCGACGCCGTCGTGGTCGAACGGGTCTTCTACCAGCGAAACGCCCGGACCGCCATTCCGGTCGCCCAGGCCAGTGGGGTGGCGATTGCCCTCGCGGGAGGCGACGACGTCGCCGTTCGTCAGTTCACCGCTCAAGAAGTGAAGCTCGCCGTAACCGGTTACGGCGCGGCCAGCAAGTCACAGGTGCAGGGCATGGTCGCGAAGCTCTGCGGCCTCAGCGAGGTTCCGCGACCGGCGGACGCCGCGGACGCGCTCGCGCTCGCGATCGCGTACTTCATGATCGTTCGAACCGAGCGGCGATACCCATTGAGCAGTCGAGCATGATCGGCTGGCTCAGTGGTCGCGTGACCCATCAACTGAAAAACGGGGCGCTACTCGTGGACGTGCAAGGTGTGGGGTACGAAGTACACGTCGCGTCGGCCGATCCACCACCCTTCGATGAACTGGTGGAGCTCTTCGTCTTCACCGTGGTCCGCGAGGACGCCATCCAACTCTTCGGCTTTCACTCGATCGAGGATCGAGAGTTCTTCGAACTCCTGCTCGTGACGCCGGGCGTCGGGCCCTCGACGGCTCTCGGCGCGCTTCGAACGATGAGCGTCGCCGAGTTGGCGCACGCCATCGAGAGCGACGACGCCAAGAAAGTAGCGACGATCTCGGGGATCGGACCGAAGACGGCGAGTCGCATCGTGCTCGAACTGAAGGGCAAGGTCATGCTCGACACCACGTTCGAGCCCACGGCGCCCAGCGAGCACGTCGACGCCGCGATCGTCGACGCGCTGCGGGCGCTCGGCTACACCAGCCACGAGGTCCGTGACGCGCTTCGTGACGTGGTACTACCTGAGAGCGAATCCGAAGCCCTGCGTTTGGCGCTGCAACGACTGCGGCACTCGTGAGCAAGCGAGAGATCGACCTCGAGCAGCTCGTCGACCACGTGGTGACACCCGAGGCCAGCGAACTCGAGCGTCGCGCGGAGGTCTCGTTGCGTCCGTCGACGCTGGACGACTTCGTGGGTCAGCGCGACCTCGTCGGTCACCTTCAGGTGGTGCTCGGATCGGCGCGCGCCCGAAATCAGTGCTGCGATCACCTACTCTTCGCCGGGCCGCCCGGTCTCGGCAAGACCTCGCTCGCGAGCATCGTGGCCGCCGAGATGGGAACTGGTTTTCGCGTGACGTCGGGACCGGTCCTCTCGCGTCCCGGAGACCTTGCGGCGCTCCTCACCGATCTCCAAGACGGGGACGTGCTCTTCATCGATGAACTCCATCGCCTCTCGCGCGCCGTTGAAGAGGTGCTCTATCCCGCGATGGAGGACCTGCGTCTCGACGTGATGATCGGACGGGGACCGTCGGCCAGGTCCATCCGGCTCGATCTGCCGAACTTCACGCTCGTCGGCGCTACGACCAGGACGGGACTCGTCGCGGCGCCCCTGCGCGACCGCTTTGGTTTCATCGGTCAACTCGATCTCTACGAGGTCGAAGAGCTGACGTTGATCGCGCAGCGATCGGCCGGTCTGCTCAACGTCGCCCTCGACCCTCAGGCCGCCGCCGTCATCGCCTCGCGAAGTCGAGGCACGCCGCGCATCGCCAATCGGCTACTCCGTCGGGTGCGCGACTTCGCCTCGGTCAAGGGCCACGAAAAGCTTGACGTCCAAGTCGCCACGGACGCGCTGCTGCTCTTTGGCGTCGACGAGTTCGGCCTCGACAAGATCGACCGCCGGATCTTGACGCTGCTCTGTGAACAGTTCGCGGCTCAGCCGGTGGGACTCACGACCTTGGCCCACGCCTGTGGCGAAGAGCCCTTCACCATCGAAGACGCGTACGAGCCGTACCTCCTTCGCGCGGGCCTCATGGTACGAACGCCGCGGGGGCGAGTGGCCACGGAGCGCGCGTACGAACACCTAGGAATTCAGCCCAGAACGGGTGGCCTGTTCTAGACGCGCTGCGCCCAGCGAGTAGAGTTTCTCTGTCCGTTACTGAAGGAATTCCATATGTTGCTTGACGCAGCCAAAGCTTCGACGTCTCACAGTTCGTCCTACATCATCCTCATTTACATCGCGGTGTTCGCCTTCGCGTACTTTTTCTACCTGCGTCCGCGATCGAGGAAGCAGAAGGCGGCCCGCTTGGAGACCCGAAAGGTCGAAGTGGGCGACCGCGCCCAGACCATTGGTGGTTTCGTGGGCACCGTAGTGAAGAGCTCGAGCGACCTCATCACGCTGCGCACTGACGCCGGTGTGGAACTGGAATTCGTCCCCTCAGCCATCGCACGAAAGTACAATCCCGTCGTTCCCGAATCCTCCGACGATCACCCGACGGAAGGTGACGCCAAGTAATGCCCCCACAGGTTGGATCACGACGGTCGCTGATCGTCAGCCTCGTTCTCACCGTCGCCATTGCCTTTGGTTCACTCGCGGCGACGCTGTCGCTCGGCTGGGGACCCAAGTTGGGTCTCGACCTCGCGGGCGGGCTGTCGGTGGTCTACAAGCCAACGACGCACGCCACGACGTCTGACATGCAAGAGGTTGTCACGATACTCACGAATCGCGTCGATGGACTCGGCGTCTCGGGGGCGACGGTCAACCTGCAGGGTAAGGACGTCGTCGTGAGCGTGCCCGGCGTGAAGGACGCGCGAGCAGTACTCCAGGCCGTGGGCCAGACCGCGCAGCTGCTCTTTCGGCCGGTTCTTTGTGAAGCCGGCGTCGGTGCCAAGCTCACCGCCGCCACGACGCTTCCGAGTTGCGCGCCGCAGTACCAAGACACGGCGGCGAACCTGAACGTGAATACTTCGACCGGTAATCCGGTCAACATCGCGCCCGATCCCGCGTTCACGAACATCGCGTCGACGAAACCCGCGAAGGACCTTCCTGCGGACACGGTGCTCTTGCCCCTCCTCGGTCAGCCTGGCGTGCGCTACGTGTTAGGTCCATCACAGATGACGGGTCACTCGATCAAAAAGGCGCTCGCGCAACAAGACCAGGCCGGCGCGTGGGTCGTGAACTACACCCTCACGGGGACGGGGAGTCCCCTCTGGGACCAGGTCGCGCAGAAGAACTTCCACCAGCTCCTCGCCATCGAGCTCGACGGTGTCGTGCAGTCCGCGCCTCTCATTCAGCCCAACCAGGCGTCGTTCACGAGCTTCGCCGGTCAGGGACAGATATCGGGCTCCTTCACGCAACAGTCGGCCCAGACGTTGGCGCTCGCGATGAACTTCGGCGCACTGCCCGTCCGCCTGCAGGCGCTGACGACACAGACCGTGTCGCCGACACTCGGCCATTCGTCCCTCGTCGCCGGTCTCGGCGCCGGTCTCGCTGGTCTCGCGTTAGTCCTGCTCTACACGATCGTCTACTACCGCGCCCTGGGTCTCGTCATCGTGCTCGGCCTCGCCGTCACGGCGTCGCTGCTGTGGGCCATTATCTCCGCGCTCGGCCACACGGCCTTCGCGCCCAGCTTCGACTTGGCTGGTGTCACCGGATTGATTGTGTCCATTGGCATCACGGTCGACAGCTACATCGTGTACTTCGAACGACTGAAAGACGAGGCCCGAGCAGGGCGTTCGGTCCGCTCCTCGGTCGACCGGGGTTTCCGTTCGGCCTGGCGCACGGTGTTGGCCGCCGACACGGTGAGCTTGCTCGCCGCGGTACTTCTGTACATCATCGCCGTGGGTGACGTGAAGGGTTTCGCGTTCTTCTTGGGTCTCTCGACGCTGATGGACGTCTTGATCACGTGGTACTTCACGCGGCCGCTCGTCATCTTGCTCGGTCGACGGGGCTCTTCGAGCACGTCCAAGCTTTCGATGGCCGCCGGCCTGCACGCGGGAGCGCAGAGTGAGTAACGACACCGACACCTTCGCGCCCATCGATGACAAGACCTACGGTCGATTCGGCCGCCTCTACCACGGTCTCACGACCGTGGACTTCGTCGGTCGACGCAAGATCTGGTTCACCGTTTCGATTGTCATCATCGTGCTCGGCATCGGCTCACTCGCCATTAGAGGTTTCAATCTCGGTATTGACTTCAAGGGCGGCAGCTCGTGGGAAGTGCTGGCGCCTCACACGTCGATCGCCAACATGACGAGCGCCGTCGAGAAGGCCGGACTCGCCCACCCGAACGTGGAGAAGTTGGGCTCGAAGACGTACCAGGTCACCGCTGACCTCAACACGCTCTCGTCGAGTCGACAAGCCACCATCACCAACGACGTCGTGAACGCCATGGCCAAGACGGCGGGTGTCAGTCCCACCCAGGTCTCGACGAGCAACGTCGGTCCCACCTGGGGTGGCCAGATAACCAACAAGGCCCTCGAAGCGCTCATCGTGTTCTTCATCGCCGTCGTCGCCTACATAAGTATCCGCTTCGAGCCCAAGATGGCCGTCGCGGCCTTCGTAGCGATGGTGCACGACCTCCTCGTCACCGTGGGCGTGTACTCGATCTTCGGTTTTCAGATCACGCCGGACACGGTTATCGCCATTTTGACGATTCTCGGTTACTCGCTGTACGACACGGTCGTCGTCTTCGACCGAGTGCGTGACAACACCCAAGGCGTCTTGAAGGGTGGTGACCTCACGTACAGCGAAATGGTGAACCTCTCCATGAACCAGACTCTGGCGCGCTCCATTAATACGTCGCTCGTAGCGATCTTGCCCGTCCTCGCGGTCTTGTTGATCGGTGCGGACCTGCTCGGTGCCACGACGCTGCAGAACTACGGCCTGGCGCTCTTCGTGGGTCTCATGAGCGGGGCGTACTCGTCGATCTTCATCGCGAGTCCACTGCTCGCCTGGATGAAAGAGCGCGAGCCTCGTTACCTCGACTTGGCCGCGCGCGTGGGCGTTCGCACGGACCGACGCATCCTGACGGCCTCGAGTGCGGCTCTCCAAAGCGCGCAGACGAGTGCGACGAACGCCCGTCCGGCTCGCTCGGGTGGCGCGAGCGGAACGATCCAAGCGCGCGCGCGTAAGCAGAAGCGCCGCTAGCACGCCGGTAGGCTGACCCCATGGTTAGTCTCACTTCGCGCTCCACAGCCGACCCTGTGCTGCTGAGCTCGATTGAGCGCCTGATCGCTCGATTTAGCGAGCACCACGAAAACGGCGACGTCGAGCTGATCCGTCGCGCCGGGATTGCCGCGATCAATGCCCACGAGGGCCAGCTTCGTCGAACGGGCGAGCCCTACGTCACTCACCCGATCGCCGTCGCCGGCATAACGGCCGATTTGGGCCTCGACGAGGTCACCATCGCCGCGGCGCTGTTGCACGACGCCGTGGAGGACACCGGGGTCACGACCAAGTGGCTGGACAGCGAGTTCGGGTCCCAGGTGGCGGCAGTTGTCGACGGCGTGACCAAACTCGACCGCCTGGAGTTTGACTCCAAAGAGGCCCAACAGGCTGCGACGATCCGAAAAATGTTCATTGCCATGGCCCAGGACTGGCGCGTGCTGTTGATTAAATTGGCCGACCGTCTGCACAACATGCGAACGATCTCGGTGATGCCCATGCACCGTCAGCGCGCCATTGCCCAAGAGACACTCGACGTCTACGCTCCACTCGCGCACCGACTTGGTGTTCAACAAGTCAAGTGGCAGCTTGAGGACCTAAGTTTTGCGACCCTTCATCCGAAGCGCTACGCCGAGATCGAACAGATGGTCGCCGCGCGCCAGCCCGAACGTGAGTCGTACCTCGCCGAGGTCATGGCGACGCTCCTCGCGAAACTCGCGGAGTTCAATATTCACGCGGAGGTTCGCGGTCGACCGAAGCACTTCTGGAGCATCTACGAGAAGATGGTCGTCGGGGGTAAGGAGTTCGACGAGATCTTCGACCTCGTGGGGCTTCGCCTCATCGTCGACGAAGAGCGCGACTGTTGGGCCGCGCTCGGCGCGATCCACGCCCTTTGGTCGCCGGTGCAGGGTCGTTTCAAGGACTACATCAACTCGCCGAAGTTCAACCTCTATCAGTCGCTGCACACGACCGTGATCGGCCCGCGCGGCAAGTCGGTCGAAGTGCAGGTGCGAACGCAAGAGATGCACCGGCGCGCGGAGTTCGGTGTCGCCGCGCACTGGAGCTACAAAGAGGGCGCCACGGCAAAAGAAGTGGCTTGGATGCAGCGCCTCGCCGACGTCGAGCAAGAAGAGAAGGACCCGATCGCCTTTTTGGAGGCCCTCAAGCTCGACCTCGGTCAGGACGAGGTGTATCTCTTCACGCCCAAGGGTCGCGTCATCGCCCTTATCGAAGGCGCGACGCCAATCGATTTCGCCTACGCCGTGCACACCGAGGTAGGACACCACTGCGTAGGAGCGAAGGTCAATGGCCGTCTCGTGCCTCTCGACACGGTGTTGCGCTCGGCGGACGTCGTGGAGATCGTCACGAGCAAGAACGAGAACGCCGGTCCCTCGCGCGACTGGTTGAACATCGCTCAGTCCTCGAGGGCGAAGTCCAAAATTCGCCAGTGGTTTCAGCGCGAGCGTCGTGACGACGCCATTGAAGGCGGCCGCGAAGAGCTCACGAAGGCCCTTCGACGCGAGGGACTGCCCATCGCGACCTCACTCTCGTCGAGCGCACTCGACGCGGTGATCGCGACGATGAACCTCGAGGACCGCGACGCCCTCTTCATGGCGATCGACAGCGATCAGATCTCGGCACTCGCGGTGGTCCAACGCCTCGACCGCGAGTTGCGAGGGGGCGACGCCGAACAGATGCCCACGACGGTCACGAAGGTGCCGCGCACTAGTCGCACGACCCGACGAACGGCCGGCGTGTACGTCGAAGGTCTCGACGACGTCATGATCCACTTGGCGCGCTGCTGTTCGCCAGTGCCGGGCGACAGCATTATGGGTTTCATCACCCAAGGTCGTGGCGTGTCGGTGCACCGCGACGACTGCTCGAACGCGGTCGCGTTGGCACAGCGACTCGGCGAGCGCATCATCGACGTGGAGTGGGATGGGTCATCCGGTGGCCAGTATCGCGCCGTGCTCGAAATCATGGCCTTCGATCGATCGCGACTTCTGCTCGACGTCTCCAAGGTCGTCGCGGAGTATCACCTCAACATCATCTCGAGTAGCTCGACCACGTCGGGCGCGCGCATCGTGCGCATGATCTTCGACGTCGAACTCGCCGATCCGACGCACCTGTCGAGTCTCTTGGCCGCCTTGAAGGGCGTCGACGGCGTCTTTGACGCTTTTCGACAGTTGCCGGGTCAGAACAAGACCTCATGAGCGAATCCTCCGCTCCGTTCAGGGCGCCTGTCGGCACGCACGACGTGCTCGGTCCCGAGTCCGCGTCGTGGGAGGGCCTCGTCGCCGTGTTCGCCGAGAGCGCCTATCGCTACGGCTTCTCGCTCGTCATGACGCCCATCTTCGAAGACGTCGGCGTCTTTCTCCGCGGTATCGGCGAGGAGAGTGACGTCTTCAAGAAGGAGATGTACGTGTTCGAGGACCGCGGCGAACGTCGCTACGCGCTGCGGCCCGAGGGAACCGCGTCCGTGGTGCGCGCGTTCGTCCAGCACCAGCCGACGACGCCCTGGAAAGCCTGGTACCTGACGCCGGCCTTTCGCTACGAACGTCCCCAGAAGGGTCGCTACCGCCAGCACTACCAGCTCGGCGTCGAGGTCCTCGGCACCGACGACCCCGCCGTCGACGTTGAGGTCATCGCCCTCGCCCACGGCTTCTACCGTTCCATTGGCCTTCGCCACGTACGGCTCTTGATCAACTCCATGGGTCACGACGTCTGTCGCGCGGCGTACGTCAAGATCCTGCGAAAGTACCTGAAGGCGAACCAAGAACACCTCTGCGACGAGCATCGCCAGAGTTGGCGCGACAATCCTCTTCGCGTGCTCGACTGCAAGCGATCGCCGTGCGTCAAGGTGACCTCTGCGGGTCCGATGTTGATCGATCACCTCTGTGACGACTGTCGGGCCCACTTCGACAAGGTGGTCGCTGGACTCACGGACCTCGGCATCGACACCGTCCTCAGTCCGCGCCTCGTGCGAGGTTTCGACTACTACAACCGCACGACGTTCGAGTTCGTCGCCGACGCCTTCGAGAGTGCGCAGAACTCTATTGGCGGCGGTGGTCGCTACGACAAGTTGGCCGAAGAGCTCGGTGGCAAACCCACGAGCGGCATCGGTTTCGGGAGTGGTGTCGAGCGGATACTCCTCGCTCGAGCGGCTGAGGGCGTCGACACGGCGCTCTTGAAGCGTTCCCTCGACGTGTTCGTGGTCGACACGACGGGTGGCGACGCCGTGAGCGTCCTGGTGGAGCGTCTGCGTGGAGCCGGCATCGCGACGGATCGCGCGTACGACCAACGATCACTGAAGGCCCAGATGAAGGTCGCCGACAAGTCCGGTGCCCGTCTGGCGCTGCTCGTCGGCAGCGAGGAACTCGCCGCCGGTGAGGTTACGATTAGGGACCTGCGAAGCCAGGACTTTGCGCAGACGCAACCACGCGTCGCGCTGAGTGAGATCGTTTCGACGGTCGCCAATCTACTGACGAAGTGAAGTGACGATGCCCAAGGAAATTGAAGCCACCAGTCTGCGGGACCTGCTCTGCGGATCGGTGAACGAGCAGCACGTGGGCGAGCGAGTGAGCGTCTGCGGATGGGTGGCGAAACGGCGCGAACACGGTGAGCACCTGGCGTTCCTCGACCTTCGCGACCGCTCCGGCGTGCTGCAGGCGGTCGTCGACGGCTCCGTCGACGTGCGAAGCGAGTACGTCGTTCGCGTGACGGGTACCGTCACGCCTCGGCCTGAGGGCACCGTCAACGTTCGCTTGTCGACCGGAGCGGTGGAGCTCAGTGACTGCGAGGTCGAAGTCCTCTCGCTTGCTGACGTGCCTCCCTTCCAGCTGGACGACCGCGTCGACATTGACGAGCAGGTGCGGCTTCGCTATCGCTACCTGGACCTTCGTCGTGAGCAGATGCAGCGCAACCTTCGCCTCCGGGCCAAGGTGAACGCGGCGCTTCGTCGAGCGATGGACGCGCAAGGATTCTGTGAAGTGGAGACGCCACTTCTGTGGGCGCCGACGCCCGAGGGCGCTCGCGAGTTCGTGGTGCCCTCGCGCCTCCACGAGGGCGAGTTTTACGTCTTGCCTCAGAGCCCCCAGATCGCCAAGCAACTCTTGATGGTCGGCGGCTTCGACCGCTACTTCCAAATCGCGCGCTGCCTGCGCGATGAGGACCTGCGAGCGGACCGACAGTTCGAGTTCACGCAACTCGACCTCGAGGCGAGTTTCGTCACCCAAGAAGACATCCTTGCCTTCGTCTCCGAGGCCGTGCTCGACGCCGCGGAGGTCGCGACGGGCGTGCGACCCGGCGAGATAGGGTCCATGACCTGGGCCGAGGCGCTCGACCTCTACGGCACCGACAAGCCGGACCTACGATTCGACATGGTTCTGCAAGACCTCTCGGCCGTCTTTGCCGCGAGCGAGGTGAAGGCGTTCGCCGCGCCGACCGTGAAGGCACTGCGCGTGGCCGACGGCGCAAGCTTCTCTCGTTCTAAGCTCGACGCCCTCACCGAGCAGGCGAAGGGCCTCGGCGCGAAGGGTCTCGCGTGGTTTCGCGTGACGACCGACGGTCTCGATTCGCCGCTCGCGAGGTTCCTCAGTGAGTCCGAGGCGGCAGCGATCTCGAGCGTCGACGGCGCGCAGATCGGCGATCTCGTCCTCGTCGTCGCCGACGAGTACGTCGAAGCCTGTCGAGTATTGGGGGCGCTGCGCGTCACGCTCGGAGGGCTGCCAGTGGGCGAGGGGCCTCACCACTACGTGTGGGTGACGGAGTTCCCCCTCTTCGAAGGGATCGACGAGGACGGGAATCTCCAGGCCGCGCACCACCCGTTCACGATGCCGCACCCCGAAGATCTTTCGCTCATCGAGAGCGATCCGTTGAAGGTTCGCTCGCAGGCCTACGACTTGGTCCTCAACGGCTGGGAACTGGGTAGTGGATCGGTGCGTATCCATCGCGCCGATATCCAGTCGCGCATCTTTCGCGCGCTCGGCATCAGTGACGACGAGGCACAGAGTCGCTTCGGCTTTCTCCTTGGCGCCTTCAAGTTTGGCGCGCCGCCGCACGCGGGCTTCGCCTTCGGCATCGACCGCTTGGTTGCGATCTTCGCGGGTGAAGAGAATATTCGCGAAGTGATCGCCTTTCCGAAGACCCAGTCGGGAAACGATCTCATGACCGGCGCGCCCAAGCACATCTCCGAGCGCCAGACGCGCGACCTGCACCTTCGATTCGCCCCCAAAGGTAAGTGACCTACGTCGCTCTTTGACGACGCCGTCACCGAGCGCCTGCGCGAAGCAGCGCCCCTGGCCGAACTCTTGCGTCCACGCACGCTCGACGAGGTCGTCGGCCAAGACCATCTCGTGGGACCCGAGGGACCGCTTCGCCGCTTCGTCGAGTTGCGTCAGCTGACGTCGATGATCCTCTGGGGTCCCGCGGGGACCGGCAAGACGACGCTGGCGCGCATTCTTGCCACGTCCGCCGACTACGTCATCGAGAGCCTCTCGGCGGTCTCCAGTGGCGTGAAGGACGTGCGTGAGGCGATCCTTCGCGCGCGAGAGCGCCTGGGCCAACACGGTCAGCGGACGGTGCTCTTCATCGACGAAGTCCATCGCTTCAACAAGGCCCAACAAGATCTCTTGCTGCCCGCGACCGAGATCGGTGAGGTCGTACTCATCGGCGCGACCACGGAGAATCCCTACTTCGAGGTGAACGCGGCGCTCATGAGTCGTTCGACCCTGTGGCGCTTGCACCCACTGGGCGAAGGGGACCTCGCCACCCTGGTGCGCCGCGGACTTGAACTTCGTGGCGCGAGCATCACTGATGACGCGCTTCGCGCGGTGACCTCGTCCGCCGACGGTGACGCGCGAAGTGCGCTCACGACGCTCGACACGGCGATCGTGCTGGCCCGACTGGAAGATGCCGGCGAGCCCGTTGACGTCAGCCACGTGGCACGCGCGCGCGACGGGCGGCTCTACCACCAGTCCGCCGACACCCACTACGACCAGATCAGCGCCTTCATCAAATCGGTGCGGGGGTCGGATCCGGACGCCGCACTGTACTGGATGATCACCTTGCTCGAGAGCGGCGAGAGTGCTCGCTTCATCGCGCGCCGGCTCGTCATCCTCGCGAGTGAAGACGTCGGTCTCGCCGATCCACTCGGGCTCCTCGTCGCGGAGTCGGCAGCTCGTGCGGTCGAGTTCGTGGGACTGCCCGAAGCTCGCCTCACCCTCGCGCACGCGACACTCACCCTCGCCTTGATGGCGAAGAGTAATTCCGTTACGCGCGCGTTGGGCGCCGCGACGGCGGCCGTGCAGTCGGGGGGACTGGTAGAAGTCCCTGCGCACCTGCGCGACGCGTCGTATCGAAGCGCGGCGCTGTTGGGTCACGGCACGGAGTATCGCTACGCGCACGACTATCCCGATGGCTGGGTCGACCAGCAGTATCTCCCCGACGGCTTCGTCGACGCGACGTTCTTCGACCCTTCCGAGTACGGACGAGAAGCACCCCTCGTCGCGCAGTGGCGTGCGCGCACGAACCGCTCCCACCAGGGCGAACCACCCGCGCCAGTAGAGTAACTCTCGTGGAAGCCGCCCAACTTCGCAGGATTTTCCTGGACTACTTCGCTCAGAACGCTCACACCGTCGTCCCTTCGGCGAGCTTGATCCCGCACGATCCGACGCTGTTGTTCACCGTCGCGGGCATGGTGCCCTTCAAGCCCTACTACTCGGGCGAGGAGACGCCGCCCTTCACGCGCGCCGTCTCGATCCAAAAGTGCTTTCGCGCCGCGGACATCGATCTCATCGGCACGACGCAGCGCCACCTGACGTTCTTCGAGATGATGGGCAACTTCTCCTTCGGTGACTACTTCAAAGAAGGCGCGATCAAGTACGCGTGGCAGTTGATCACCGAGGGCTTCGGGATCGACCCAGATCGGCTCTGGATTACCGTGCACGTCAGTGACGACGACGCGGCCGAACTATGGCGCGACGTGATCGGCGTGCGACCCGAGCGGCTCCAACGCCTCGACGAGGACAACTTCTGGACGATGGGTGAAGTGGGGCCCTGCGGACCGAGTTCTGAGATCTTCTTCGACAAGGGTGCGGAGTTCGGCGCCGACGGCGGACCGGCCTTCGGTGGCGAGGATCGCTTCATCGAGTTCTGGAACCTCGTCTTCACGCAGTACGAACGGGGCCCCGGCGGAACCCTGACGGAGTTGCCGAAGAAGAACATCGACACGGGCGCGGGCTTCGATCGTACGCTGTCGATCTTGAACGGCGTCGAGTCCGTCTTCGCCACGGACCTCTTCGCGCCGCTCATCGAGACGTCGTCGCGCGCGCTCCACGCGACGTACGGCGAGGACGAGGCGATCGACGTGGCGATTCGCCGCGTGGCTGACCACGGCCGCGCCATGACGATGCTGGTCGCCGACGGGGTCTTGCCGTCGAACGAGGGCCGTGGGTACGTGCTGCGCCGCATCATCCGTCGCGCGGTGCTGGCGGCCCGGCGCGCCGGCGCCGAAGGTGCGCTCAGCGCGTCACTCGTTGACGCGACGATCGAGAAGATGGGCGTCGTCTACCCGTCGCTCGTCAGGGAACGTGATTTGATCGTCGAAGTCCTCGAACGCGAGGAGGCCGGTTTCGCGCGCACCCTTCGCACGGGTCTCACCCTCCTCGAAGAGGCCCAACGCGGCGTCCTCGCGAGTGGAACGACGATATTTCCTGGTGACGTGGCCTTTAAGTTACACGACACGCACGGGTTTCCCATCGAATTGACCGACGAGATCGTCGCCGAGTCGGGGCTCAGTGTCGAACGGGGAGCCTTTGACGACGCCATGACGGCGCAGCGCGAACGCGCGAGAGCGAGCGCCAAGACCCTGCGCGTCGCGGACGACGCGCAGTACCGCGAACTCATCGAGCGCGACGGTCCAACGGAGTTCGTCGGTCGCGACGTCACGCGCTACAGCATCGAGACGACGGTCCTCGCGGTCCTTGCCGGCGAAAAGGGCGAGAGCGAGCTGTTCCTCGATACGACCCCGTTCTACGCCGAGTCGGGTGGCCAAGTCGGCGACACCGGCACGGTCGTGACCGAGACCGGTCGATTCGAGGTGCTCGACACCCAAAACGTCGCGGGGGGACTGTTCGCGCACCGGGGGCGACTCACCGGGGAAGTGTTGCCGGGTCAGAGCGCCGTGGCGACGATCGACGGCGATCGTCGGGAGTCAACGCGTCGTAACCACACCGCGACGCACCTCTTGCACGCGGGACTTCGAACGGTGCTCGGTGACCACGTCCGCCAGCAAGGTTCCTACGTGGGTCCCGATCGCCTCCGATTCGACTTCTCGCACGGCGCCGGACTGTCGAACGACGAGGCGAAGGAGATCCTCACGCTGGTCAACACCGACGTGGTCATGAACGAGGACGTCAACACCATCCAGACCTCCAAGGCCGAGGCCGAAACGATGGGGGCCGTCGCGTTCTTCGGCGACAAGTACGGGGACCGCGTTCGCGTCGTGCGGGCGGGTCGCCACAGCCTCGAGTTCTGCGGAGGAACACACGTCGATCGACTCGGCGACATCGGTCAGATCCAAGTCGTCAGTGAGGCGTCGATTGGCGCGAACACCCGCCGAATCGAAGCGGTGAGCGGGCTGGGCGCGCATCGTCGCAGTTACGAGATGGAACAGACCCTCGGTTCCGTGGCGACGCTCTTGAAGACCTCGACCGAGGACGTGGTGCCCGCCCTCGAGCGGCTCTTCGAACGTCAGCGCGACGTGGAGAAGGAGATCGCCAGTCTTCGCCAGGCGCAGCTCTCACAGTTCGCCCACGAACTCGACGCGCAGAGTGCCGGCGACGTCGTCGTCGCGCGCGTCGACGGCTACTCGGGCGACCAACTGCGCACGCTGGCCCAAGACCTCCAACATCGCGGGCGACGCGTCGTCGTGCTCGTCGGAGAGAACGACGACAAGGTCTCCCTGGCCGTAGCGACCGACGGTTCGCTCGACGCGTCGAGCACGGTGAAGTCGCTCGCGGCGCACGTGGGCGGCGGTGGCGGAGGTTCCCCTCGTTTGGCTCTCGCGGGTGGCCGCGACCCCCAGGGCATCGACGCGGTCGTCGTCGCGGCGAAAGCGCTCTAAGAACTCGGTGACGCGTTTTCTCGGTCTCGATCCCGGTGCGGTGCGTTGTGGAGTCGCGATCACGGACTCGGCGGCGACGATGGCTTTTCCGCGACCCGCCCTCACGAACGATGACGCGCTCATCGCGTCGCTGCGGCGTTTGATCGATGAAGAACACGTGGGTGTCGTGGTGGTGGGACGGCCGGTGGCCCTTTCGGGCAAGGAAACGTCGAGCACGACCCAGGCCGACGCGTTCTACCGGGCGCTCGTCGACTCCCTCGCCGAAGTCCCCGTCGTCCAGTGGGACGAGCGGCTCACGACGTTCGAGGCGCAGCGATCGCTCTCCCAAGCAGGTCTAAAGGCCAAAGAACACCGCGATCGCGTCGACAGCGCCGCGGCCGTGATCATGCTGCAAAACTATGTCGATGGCCAACATGCTGAGTAGGCCGCTTCGCCGTGTCGTTCTCGCCGTGGTGGCGGTCATCGTCGTGGGCGTCGGCTGGTTCGCGCTCCAGATCGACCCCATCTTCGCGGGTAAGGGCCGTGAGGTCATCGTCACCGTGCACAGTGGCGACTCCTTTTCGACCATCGCCGGTGAGTTGCACGCCAAAGGCGTCATCGCGTCCACCTTCGCCTTTCGTCTCGAGAGTCTCGTCCTCGGAACGCCCCAGGTGCAGCCTGGCTCCTACCAACTGCGTCAAGGTTCCTCGTTCGCAAAGGTGCGCTCAGTGTTGAGCGCCACGCCCAACGTGTTCGTCGTTAACGCGAGTCCAGGACTTACGTTGCACGAGATTGCCTTCAACCTGGCGAATGACAGGGGCCCCAGCTACGCGACCCGCTTCGTCGCGGCCGCCACCGCCGCGGCCACGCCGAGTACGTTCAGTAACTCGGGGTCACTCGAGGGCCTCATCGGCGCTGGCACGTACGTCGTCGCGCCCACGACCACGCCGAGTCAGCTGGCCGACAAGATGGTGCGAAGCTTCGAGAAGGAAGCGGCCTCGGTCGGCCTCACGTCGTCGACGACGGTCGGTGGGCTGAACGCCTATCAACTGGTCACGGCGGCCTCGATCGTTGAGAAAGAGGGCTACTACCCGAAGAACATGCCCCAGGTGGCGCGCGTCATCTTTAACCGATTGGCGCGCGGCGGCCCGTTGCAGATGGACGCCACGGTGCTCTACTACTTCAAACAAGACGGCGGCACGGTCACGTCCGCCATGCTGGCCACGCCAACGCCCTACAACACTTACCTAAATGTTGGTCTGACGCCGACGCCTATCTGCACGGTGTCGACCACGGCCCTGAAGGCGGTGCTCCACGCGCCACCGGGCACGTGGCTCTTCTTCACGTTGATCAACAAGAACGGCGATGAGGCCTTCTCGACGACGTTCGCCCAACAGTTGAAGAACGAAAAGATCGCGCACGCGAGAGGTCTCGAGTGATCTGGCGTGTCGGGGTCGCGGGTTCGCCGGTCGCGCACTCACTCTCGCCCCAACTGCACGAGGTTGGACTTCGCCTCGCCGGCCTCGAGGGTACGTCGAAGCGCGTCGAGTTGGGACGCGGTGACGCGACGCGACTCAGCGAACTGTTAACGGACGAGTTCGACGCGCTGTCCATCACCGCGCCCCTGAAGTACGACGCGTTCACGCAAAGTGACGAGTTGAGTGACGTCGCGCGACGCACGCAGTCGGTGAACTCACTTCTCAAGCGCGACGGGGTTCTCCACGGTGAGAGCACCGACGGCGAGGGCTTCCTCAACGCCCTTCGCGCCGAGTTCGGTTCCGTGGTGGAGAACGCCCACGCCGTGGTCCTTGGCGCCGGGGGAGCCGCGAGCGCGGTCGTGGACGCGTTGGTGCACCACGGGGTTGCGTCCGTCGTCGTCCACGCGCGCAACGAAGTGAAAGTCGACGAGCTGAGTGGTCGTTATGCGAACGTCTTTTCTAGTTCGTTGGTGTACCGGCCAGTGGATCTCATCGTCAACACGGTGCCCGTCTCCGGGCGCGCGGTCGAGGCCGCGGTGCTCCAGGGCGTGCATCACGACACGGTCGCCGTCGACATCACGTACGACCCACGGGTCTCGTCGTGGCGAACGCTCTACGTCGAGGCGGGATGTCGAACCATGAACGGGCTCGCCATGTTGGCCCACCAGGCGGCGCTCCAGATGCAGTGGTGGTGGGGCGTGGAGATCGACGGGGCGCGGCTCCTCGAGGTCCTCACGTGAGCGACACGCTCGGCGCCTTGACCCACCGACTTCGCCCGAAGGACGCCTTCGACCGTTGGCTCTTCTACGCGATGATCGCCCTCGGCGCGACGGGCGTCGTGGCGATCTACTCCGCCACCCGTCAACAGCTCGTCAATCAGGGCTTGAACTCCCACTACTACGTCGAACGCCAGGGCTTCTTCATGGTGCTGGGCGTGGCGATCATGTACCTGGTCTCGCGCATTGACTATCGACGCTTCGAGATTGCCGCGACTCCGCTCTACGTTGGATCACTCTTTGCGCTCGCGGGCGTGTTCGTTCTCGGAAAGACTGCGCTTGGCGCGCAACGGTGGTACAGCCTCGGGAGCTCCATCCAGATTCAGCCGAGTGAGTTCACGGTCCTGTTCCTCATTCTCGCGATCGCGACGTTCTGCGCACGTCGAACCGAGGGTTTGAAGATGTACGACGTCATGCGCCTGCTCGTGATGTCCGTCGTGCCCTTGGCGCTCATTGTGAAGCAGCCCGACCTCGGCACCTCGGTGATCATCGTCCTGATCGTCTCAGCGATGATGGTCATCGCCGGCGTCCCGCCGCGGTTCATGACCCTGTTGGCGGTGCTGGGCTCGATCGGTCTCGTCGCGGCAGTACTCCTCAACCTCTTGCAAAAGTATCAAGTCGATCGCTTCGTCTCGTTCCTCAACCAGAACTCGACGAATCCCCAGCTCACGGCCCTGCTCTACGAGGTCAACAACGCGAAGAGCGCCATCGGCTCCGGTGGTGTGTTCGGTGCGGGCCTCTTTCACGGCCTGCAGACGGTGCTCGGCTACGTACCCGAACAGCAGACCGACTTCATCTTCACCGCGATCGGCGAGCAGATGGGCTTCATTGGCTCGGTGTTCGTCGTGTTGCTCCTCGCCTTCGTCGCTTTTCGCATGTTCATCATTGGCAAGAACGCGAAGGACACCATGGGGCGACTGCTGTGCATCGGGATCTTCATCTTCTTCGCCTTCAGTTGTTTCGAGAACATCGGTATGACGATGGGCATCATGCCGGTGACGGGTATTCCACTACCCCTCCTCAGCTACGGCGGGTCGGCGGAAACCGTGTTCTTCGTCGCGGCCGGGATGGTGCTCTCGGTCTCGCGACGGATGGGCAATTAGGGTTGGTGCCCTATGAGCGATGAGTCGTCCGCTGGGGCCGAAGTCGCGAACGAAGAGTTGGGCGACGGCGTCGAGATGACGTCACCGGCTGGCGACGTGACGTTTCGCGTCATGCACCTCGAGGCGGTGCTGTACGACCTCACGGACGCGTCGCCCATGATCCACCTGCTCGAGGCGGAGTCGCCTTTTCGTTACCTCGTCATTCCCGTCGCGCTCAGTGACGCCGTGGCGTTGCAGAACGCGCACGGGGCCATCGAAGGGCGCCGTCCGAACACGCACGAACTGATGACGACGATCTTGACCCGACTGCAGGGCGAAGTGATCGCGGCGCGCGTCGTTCGCTACGAAGGCGGTGTCTTCTACGCAGAACTCGACCTCATGACACCCCGCGGACGTGAGGTCTTCGACTGTCGCACCAGTGACGCGCTGTCCATGGCGCTGCGTCAAAACGTGCCAGCGCCCATACTCTGCGCCGAAGAAGTGCTCCAGTCGTACTACGCCTGAGGGAAACGGACGGCGACAATCTCGCCGCCGTGTTTCTCCGTGTTCCCTTCGTCAGAGATCCGCAGCAGGATCGCCACGACGAGGTAGTTCGCGACGAGTGAGTTCGCTCCGTAGGCCATGAAAGGCAACGTGATGCCGGTAAAGGGCAGGAGTCGAAGGATGCCGGCCATGATGAAGAAGGCCTGAAAGCCCAACAGGGCCGTGAGTCCCGTCGCCGTGAGGCGAACGAAGTCCGACGAGGCACGCTGGGCGATGCGAAAGCCTTCGCCAACGAAGGCCGCGAAGAGACAGAGAACCAAGATGACGCCGAGAAAACCGAGTTCCTCAGCGATCGCGGCAAAGATCATGTCCGACGTGATGAAGGGAATATTGCCCGACTGACCGAGGCCGAGGCCGGTGCCGGTGACCCCACCGGCGGCGATCGAGAACCAGCCCCACGCCAATTGGTGCGAGACGTTCAGGTTCGCGACCGACCAGGGATTGAGCCACTCACTTACTCGACTCTGGACCTGGACGAACAGCCGGTCCGCGATAAACGCTCCGCCGATGAGGAGTCCGACGCCGAGCGCCGCGTAGGACTTCAAGCCAGTGGTCACCCACAGCAGGGCAATGAACAGCGCGAAGATCAAGATTGCGAAGCCGAGGTCGTTTTCCGCGCCCAAAATGGCGATGGAGAGCCCCCAGGCCGCGAGGATGGGCACCAAGACTTTGGGCGGTACGAAGCGCGCCGGTCCCAAACGCTGCGTGGGAATGGAGAGGAGTTCTCGATTCGCCGCGAAGTAGGACGCGAAGAAGATGATGAGCAGGATCTTCGAGAACTCGACCGGCTCAAAGGCGTAGTGGCCCACGTCGATCCACAGCCGCGCGCCGTTGACCGTGGTGCCCACGTGGGGAAGCAGAGGCGCGATCAAGAGCCCGATGGCCCCGACGAGCGTGAGGTACCGGTAGCGGTCGAGGTCGCGAACGTGGCGAACGACCTTGAGAGTGAAGGCGAGCGCGACGGCGCTCACCAAGAACCAGATGGCCTGACTACGGGCGAGCGGCGGGTCCCAACGGGCGATCTCGACGTAGCCAATCCCGTTGAGGAGCGTGGCGATCGGCAGGAGAACCTGTGAGGAGTTGGGGGCGTAGCGCGCGACCGCGAAGTGCATAAAGAGAGAGACGAGGATCATCCCCGCGAGAAAGACACCAAACTGAGGTGGCATCTTTTGCACGGCCCCGAGGTAGGCCAAGACGTAGAAGGCGGTCGTGATAATCCACGCCAGCGCCAGCAATCCCAACTCGGTGAAGCGACGATTGCGTGGCGCGAGGGGTGGCGCGGCTCTGGCTGGGGCGACCTCGGTACCTGCGTGTCTCGCCACGATTCAACAGTAGTCGTACGATGGTGTGAACCTATTGTCAAACTAAAGGGAACCAGTCGCCTTGGGTATAGATCTGACGTCGTTTGGACCCGAGAGGTTCTCCAGCCGTGAGCTCTCACGTCTCGAGTTCGGCGCGCGACTCCTCGACCTCGGCGCCGACCAGAACCTGCCCATTCTCGAGCGGTGCAAGTTCGTAGCCATCTTCGCCGAGATGATCGACGAGTTCTTTCAAGTCCGCGTGGTGAGTCTCGAAGACAAGGTCGCGGCCGGCGTGCAGACGCCCTCGATCGACGGCATCCGACCACGCCAGCAGTTGGCGGCGATCCGTGAGAGTGTGCTCGAACTCGTCGAGCGACAAGATCGCCTCATGATCGACTCGATCCTGCCCGAACTCGCGGCCGGCGGTATCAACATCGTGCGTCACGACGACCTTGACGTCGAGGCGAGGTCGCTCCTCGCCAAGTACTTCAGCGAGAACGTCTATCCCGTGCTGACGCCTCTCGCGGTCGATCCCGGTCATCCCTTCCCCATGATCTCGAATCTCTCGTTGAACATCGCGGTGTCGGTGCGCGACGACCTCACCGACGACGAACGTAGCGCGCGCGTGAAGGTACCCAACTCGCTGCCGCGCTTCCTTAAGGCCGGCCCCGACCAGTGGTGTCTATTGGAGGACCTCATCATCGCGCACCTGGACCGACTGTTTCCGGGTATGACGATTGGGCGCGCCGACCTCTTTCGCGTGACGAGGAACGCGGACCTCACCCTCGAAGAGGATGAGGCCGACGATCTCTTGGTGGCGCTCGAGGTGGAGTTGCGACGTCGGCGCTTCGGTGAAGCGTTGCGCGTGGAGATTCAGCGCGGCATGTCCGAGGAGTTCTTGAAGCTGCTCGTGGACCAACTCGAACTCGATCCCTCGAACGTCTACGTGACCGACGCGATGCTCGGACTCAGTGACCTCTGGAGCCTGTACAAGTTCGACCGACCCGACCTGAAGGGCGAGGACTGGTCGCCCTTGACGCCCAAGCGCCTGCTCGACGGGGATCACGTGGGTGACGTCTTCGCGGCCATTCGAGACGGCGACATCTTGCTGCACCATCCCTACGAGTCTTTCACCGACTCCGTCGAACAGTTCACGGCCCAAGCGGCCCTCGACCCGCGGGTCGTGGGCGTGAAGCAGGCGCTGTATCGAACCTCTGGAGACTCACCCATCGTCGCGTCGCTGATCCACGGGGCCGAACGTGGAAAGCAGGTCGTGGCTCTCGTCGAACTTAAAGCACGTTTCGACGAGGCGGCCAATATCGAGTGGGCTAAGGCCCTCGAAGACGCGGGCGTGCACGTGGTCTACGGCATCGTGGGGCTGAAGACGCACTCGAAGATCACCTTGGTGTTGCGCTCCGAAGGCGAGACGACCGTTCGCTACGTGCACATCGGCACCGGAAACTACAACGACAAGACTGCGCGCATCTACGAGGACTTCGGACTCTTGACGAGCGACCCGGCGATCAGTCACGACGTCGGGGAGCTCTTCAACTTTCTCACGGGCTTCTCGCGGATCGGCAACTACGAGAAGCTGATCGTGAGTCCCCTCAACACGAGGTCGCGCGTAGTGGAGCTGATCAATGCCCAGCGCGACCGTGGCGCGCTCGGAAGGATCGCCATCAAGGTGAACGGCCTGACCGACCCCACGATCATCGACGCGCTCTACGAAGCCAGCATCGCCGGCGTGGAGGTGCGCATGGTCGTGCGCACCCTGTGCAGCTTGCGGCCGGGCGTCGCGGGACTTTCGGAGAACATCAAGGTCCACTCATTGGTGGGCGAATTCCTCGAACACTCGCGAATCTTCGCGTTCGGACGCCAAGACGACCCCGACTTCTCGATCTACATCGGATCGGCCGACCTCATGGAACGCAACCTCGACCGGCGCGTCGAAGTGCTCGTGCCGATCGAAGACGCCGCGCTGCAGAGCGAACTTCTCGAGGCCTTCGAGATCACGTGGCGCGACGACCAGTTCACCTGGGTCCTCGGCACGGATCGCCGTTGGCGTCGACTGCAGTCCGTGAACAACTTCTCCGCGCAGCGCGAGTTCAAACGTCGGGCAATGGATCGGTCGCGCTCGCTTTCCCAGGTCTAGTCTCCGCGGGACGGCGCCACTGAAGACTGGCGTAGGAGATGCCGCCGAGCGGTATGGGGATCCAGAAGTTCACGAGACGGTACGCGAGGACGGCCAGAATCGCTTGGCCGTGGGGCACGCCAAAGCCCACGAAGGATCCGATGAGTACGCCCTCGACGACACCGAGTCCCGCGGGCGTCACGGGAATCGCCGCGAGGACGTTGGCGAGACCGTAGGCGACGAGGAGGTCGACGGGCGACACGATGGAACCGAAGGACCAGAGGAAGACCCACAGGCACGTGGCGTCCAAGAGCCAGTTGAGCGCCGCCCAGGTGAAGGCCCACCACAAGGTTCGTCGATTGTTGATGAGGAGCGTGATGCGATCGGCGACTTTTCGCAGCAACGCCGAGACGGCGTCGGGGTTGATCGAAGGCACTCGACGCGCCACCGCACGAATCCACGCGTCGGCTCGTCGTTGACCCCTCGTGATCAGCAGGATCGTGCCGAAGAAGGCGAGAAGGAGAAAGACCCCGGCGAGGGTCGCGAAGCCGTAGGCCGGGTTGAAGCCGTTGAGGGGGATCGAGATCACGAGCGCGATCCAAAAGATGATGTTGAGCACGACCGCCGAGCCCGATCCCTGCGCGGCGAGACCGAAGGCGTTCGTGTCACGCGGGACGCCGAGCTCGTTGAAGATTCGAAAGGCGAGCGCCCCCGCGGGCGCCGTGCCGCCGGGCACGACGTGACTGATCGCGAGTCCGGCCATGTTCACCCGGAGCGTGTTGTAGCGACTCGGGGCGTACGGGTAGAGCACGGTGCGTGTCAGTTCGACGTAGGCGAGTATCGCGCCGACCTCGAGAAGCACGCCGAGGGTCACGAGGATCGGGTTCACGGTGGCGAGGAGGGGGAGCGACGAGTGCGCCGAGCCGAATTGGGGCAACACGAAATAGAGGAAGACGAAGACCAGGGAGCCGAAGCTCAGAATGAGGCGAACCTCGCGTGGCAACGCGAGACGTTTCTTCGAGACGGCTTCGGGCATAGGACTTCCTCTAGCGTGTCACGTTCTCGCCCCGCGTCGGGGGAACTCAACGGGCTCAGCCTAGGCCACGTCGTAGAATCTTCTAATGCCCACGTTGGTGGTACTTCCCACGTACAACGAGATCCTCAACGTTTCCGAGATGCTGCGGGCGTTGCGAAGCGTCGTGCCCGAGTGCCACCTCCTCGTCGTGGATGACGCCAGTCCCGACGGCACCGCCGCGAAGGCCCGCGAGCTGAGTGAAGAGCTCGGCCAGATCGAAGTACTCGAGCGAAACAACAAGAACGGCCTCGGTCGCGCGTATCGCGCCGGTTTCGCGTGGGGCCTAGCGAGGGGATTCGATCACTTCGTCGAGATCGACTGCGACTTCTCACACGACCCGGCGGCCCTGCCGGCACTGTTGGCGGCCGCCGACGACTACGAGGTGGTGATTGGATCACGCTACGTGCCCGGTGGACAGATTCCGCGCTGGCGTTTCTCCCGTCGCCTCCTTTCGCGTGGTGGCAACCAGTACGCCTCGGCGATGCTCGGTCTCAAGGTCGCTGACTCGACGTCGGGGTTTCGGGTCTACGCGAAGTCGGCGCTCGAGACGATCGACTTCGAGAGCGTGACGGCCGACGGTTACGGATTCCAGATCGAGATGACGTACCGTGCGCGACGAAACGGCGCTTCGATCATCGAGGTGCCGATCTCCTTTTCTGACCGCCAACGCGGCGAATCGAAGATGTCGGGGGCCATCGTGTTCGAGGCCTTGGGCCTCGTCACCAAGTGGGCGCTCGAGCGTCCGTTCAAGCGCGCGGCGCTACACACGGTCAACTAGTACTGACGTCAAGACACTCGAGAGTTTGTCCCTCGTCTCTTCGCGCTCGGCGATGGGATCGGACTCACTGACGATCCCCGCGCCGGCCCACGCCTCGAACTCACGGCCCTTCACCAAGACGCCGCGGATGCCGATCCACCACTCGCCGTCACCGTGCGCATCCATCCAACCGAGCGGACCTGCGTAGTGGCCACGGTCGTGTTGCTCGAGGCGGCGGATGAGGTCGTAGGCGCTCTCTCTCGGAACGCCCCCGACCGCGGCTGTGGGGTGGAGCATGCGCAACACCTCGAGGGCGTCGGGCGCAGCATCGAGAGTGTCCGAGCGAGCGCTCACCCACGCGCCTAGATGCGCCACCGTGCGAAGCGTCACGATGGAAGGTTCGGGATCGGCGTAGACGTCGTCGTAGACCGTGGCCAGATTGCGCACGACTTCATCCACCAACACGCCGTACTCGTGGAGATTCTTCGTGCTGCCGAGGAGCCACGTCTGGTAGTCGTCGGGCGCGACGTTGGGCGGCAGGGTGATCGTGCCGGCGAGCGGGTGGCACAGTACCTCCACGCCGGTTCGGCGCGCCAACAGCTCGGGGCTGGCCCCGACGAACCTCCGACCGTCGCTCGCGGGCAGGCTGTAGAGAGTGCAGATGGGCTCGCGTAGTCGAAGGCGCTGGGCAATGGCCGCCGCGTCGATGGGTTCGGGCACCGACCCCAAGACGGCGCGGGCCAGCACCACCTTGTCGATCTCCTTGCGACGGAGTATCTCGACGGCGAGCGCGACGTTGTGCGCGTACTCCTCGGGCGTCGGTTGGTAGGTGAGCGATCGAAGGCTCTGGGTCTCTTGGACGGGATCACTGACCGCGTCGAACCACTCGCGCCAATCGTTCGATCCCTCGAGACAGGTCAACCACGCCTCTCCCGAGGTGCGCTGCGTGATCAGGAACTCGGGGACCTGCAACTCACCGGGCGCGTTTCGATCGAACGGCAGAGTCGCGAACGCGACGACGCCGGTGCCCGGAGGGCCGTCGTCACCGACGACCTCGTGGCGCCCCATCGCCGCAGTGGCGTTGGTCGGCGAGTCGAGTCCCGCGCCGAGTTCGACACGAACGATGACGCGACCGAAGCCCGCTCGAAGGACGTCGGGCGACTCCACCAGCCAGCCGTCGCGCGCGCCGAGGGCGCGTAGCGTCTCCGTCCGAAGCGGAGGTACCAACGAGCGAACGAACTTCATGTCATCCTCGTGGCGAGGAACTGTTGACTGAGGCCGCCCATGACCTTGTGATGGTTCACCGCTGAGAATCCGGCCCGATTCAACATCGCGACGATCTCCTGGGTCTCGGGTAAGTAGGCCGTCGACGCGGGAAGGTAGTGGTACGCCGCCCGGTCCGAGACGAGCGAACCGATGAAGGGGACCACGGTGCGGAACCACAGTCGAAAGCCCGCGCGCAAGAGTCCTGACGTCGGCTCGGCGACCTCGAGCAACGACAGACGTCCGCCAGGGCGCAGGACGCGGGCCATCTCGGCGAAGGTGGCGGCAAGGTCGGTGAAGTTGCGCAGCGCGTACCCGCAGGTGATCCCGTCGAAACCGGCACTGCGAAAGGGCAGTTTCGACGCGTCCGCCTGGACGCGTTCGCTCACCGCTCGAGCGGTGTGGAGCATGTTGTAGCTGAGGTCCGTCGCCACGGCCCGTTGACCTTGGCGGTGAAGCTCGCGAGCGAAGTCGCCCGTACCCGCGGCGACGTCCAAGACCAAACTGCGCGCGGAGAGCCGGAGGTCGCTGACGGCGCGTTGACGCCAACGACCGTCGAGGCCGAAGGTCATGAGTTTGTTCACGAGTTCGTACCGCGACGCGATCGCGTCGAACATCGAGCGAACCTGTCGCGTCTTCTCGTCGCCCTGAGGTAAAGGTGTGCTGTGCAAGGCGTTACCGGTAGTAGCGAAACACCACTTGTGCGACGCACGAGGGCTTGGGGGCGTCTTTGACTTCGACGATGACGTCAAGAGCGACCTGGACGCCACCGCTGACTTCCTCGACGGAGGCGAGCGTGGCTCCGGCGCGTATCGCGGCGCCGACCGGAACTGGCGACGTGAAGCGGACTTTGTTCGTGCCGTAGTTCACGCCCATGGCGACGCCGTCCACTTTCATGACGCCGCCCAGCAGCACCGGGATGAGAGACAACGTGAGGTACCCGTGCGCGATGGTGTGTCCGAACGGACCGGCCACCGCGCGCTCGACGTCCACGTGAATCCACTGGTGGTCGCCGGTCGCCTCTGCGAAGAGATTGACCTGCTCTTGCGTGACCGTCACGTACTCGGAGTAGCCGAGGTGCGTTCCCACCAACGCCGTCAATTCGTCGATGCTCTTCACGTGCGTCACCATGGTGCACCTCCGAGGCAACACTATCTTTCACCGATTGTTCACCAGACGTTTCGAGCGCGCTCCCGTAGACTCTGCGCGTGAGCGAAGTCATCCCAAGTCCGACCCACCATCGCCAGATCAGTGACGGGGGCTTTCGCGCCGCCCTCTTTGGTCTCATGGACGGGCTCGTCACCAACGTCTCACTTATCTTGGGTTTCGCGGGCGCCAATCCCGGCCACAACATCGTGCGTCTCGCGGGCCTCGCGGGACTGGTGTCGGGAGCGTTCTCCATGGGGAGCGGCGAGTACCTCTCGATGCGGGCGCAAAAGGAGCTCTACGGGTACGAGATTGACGTCGAACGGCGCGCTCTCGCCGCGGAACCGGAGTTGGAGCGTCAGGAGCTTCGCGACATCTTCATCGGTCGCGGCATCGACGCGGAGTTGGCCGAGCGGCTCTCGACCGACCTCATGCGTGACCCCGATCTCGCGCTGCGCACGCACTCGCGCGAAGAACTCGGCGTCGACCCCTCAGCGACCGGGTCGCCCTGGATTGCGGCGTTCTCGTCCTTCCTCTTCTTCTCCGTCGGAGCGTTGATCCCGCTCCTGCCCTGGATCGTGGTCGCGGCGGGCAACGTCATGTGGTGGTCCGTCGGCCTCGCGGGCGTTTCGATCATCGCCATTGGCGCGGCGGTCGGACACTTCACGAGACGGGGCATTGTCTACTCAGCGCTGCGGGCACTCGTCATCATGGGATTGGCCTCCGTCGTGACCTTCGGCGTCGGCTACCTCGTGGGCGTGGGTTAAGCGCGCACGAAGCGAACGAGTCGGTCCTCTCGCTCGAGACGAAAGCCGAGTGAGTCGTAGAGCTTCTTCGCCGAGTCGTTGGACTCGTCAACGAAGAGCACGGCGTCAGAGACGCCCTTGCGATAGAGGACGTTGAGACCTTGGGTCACCATGACCCGTCCGAGATGGTGACGCTGGAAGTCGGGGTGCACGGACACGACGTAGATCTCACCGAAGCGGTCCGGGTGTAGTTCGTGGACTTTGGTCCAACACGACGCGGCGATCCTTCCGTCGATCTCCAACAGCAGAAAACCTGATGGGTCGAACCAGGGCTCGCGCGTGCGCTCTTCGAGGTCCGTCACGTGCCAGGCGCCCTGTTCAGGATGGTTCGCGAACGCTGCGTTGTTCTGTTCGAGCCATGCTTCTTCGTCGTGGTGGGGCTCGAAGTTGCGCAACACCGCGCCTTCGGGTACTTCCTCGGTGGGAACGGGCAGCTTGACGCGAAGGAGCTGGAGCATGCGTATGACGGTGCCCCTGACGTACTCGCACGACTGGGGACCGCGGGTCCACCAGTCGACGACTTCGTGCGCGGCGAGCAGGTGCGCGAGCAGCTCCGCGTCGTAGTCACCGCCGCACATCTCGACCATGGCGTGCGCCTCGCCTGACGACATTGCGTACTTCGTCAAGACGCCTTCGTCGTAGTAGAGCCAGTGCTGCGCGCGCCAGCCGTGCACGACGGAGCGGCGGCGCCCTTCGTCGATCGCTTCACGACCGAGTAGGGCCTCCGTTCGGTCGAGGAGACTGAGCACGTCGAGACGCTGTTGCGGTGATAATGAACCGACGCACCACCACGGAGAAGCCATAGTCAGACACTACCGGTGAGTTCTAAAGGGTCCGCCCCGCGACGCGAACGAGACGGCGCAACAGCGCCCCGACCGTTCGCTCCGCCGCGACGAGTTCGGCGTAGACGTCGGGGGCCATGGCGTCACCCTCGGCTTCGACGAGCGTCGTGATACGGGTGGACAGTTCGGTCATCGTGGACGTGATGGTGTTCAGTTCCGTCTGCATGCTCATTGGTGGCCACCTCGCGCGCGGCGGGTTTCACCACGTTGGCGCATACTGTAATAGTTCATGAGTACGAGTGGGAACGACACAACGACGCACGCGTTGGCGTGGTCGGTGCTCAAGGCGCGAGGTCCCGAGACGGAGTCCTTCCTCCAGGGTCAGCTGAGCCAGGATCTGGCCCTCGTCGACGAGGAGGGCTCGTGGTCGCTCATCCTCGAGCCTGACAGCGTCGTCATGACGAGCTGTTTCGTACAACGCCGTGAGGACGGTTTCGACGTCATCGTGCCTCGAGAGCTCGCGGAGATCGCCACGAAGCGACTCCAGCGATTTCTCCTGCGCACGAAGTGCACCATTAGCGTCGAAGAGACCAACCAGGGTCCCTTCGCCACGCTGGACGAACAGATTCGCGCCAACTGGCCGGGCGTGCGCGAGTTCGCCCTGGCCCTCACGCCCCACAGTTTCGGCCGGGCCTTCGTCGCGGCCACGATTTCGTTTCAAAAGGGCTGCTTCACCGGTCAAGAGTTGGTCGGACGACTTGACGCTCGGGGTTCGAGTGTGCCGTGGCGCTTCGTCCACGTTCGAGGTGCCAACTCCTCGAGCGTCGACGCGTACTTGAAGTCGAAGGGACCCGCCGGACCCCAGGGCGTGACGAGCGCGTGGATGACGAACGGCCGTCTCGACGGACTCGGGGTCGCGCACCGCACGCTTCTCGGCGCGACGGACGACGAACGTGGCGACGTCACCGTCGAAGAGGTTGACTGAGTCGAATCGTCGCGCGTGAGTAACGTACCAACCATGGAGATGGTACGTGCGACTCACGGCTGAGGGCCTCTACATTAAGATCTCGGGGATCACGACGGAAGAGGACGCCCTCTTCTCCATTGGACTCGGCGCGAGCGCGGTCGGTTTTGACTTCGCCTTGACGGCGCGTCAGATCTCCGTGAGCTCGGCGCACGACATCGTGCGACGCCTGCCCCAAGGAGCCGGCTCGGTCGGCGTCTTTCGCAATGAACTGCCCCAGCGCATCGTCGAGATCGCCAACACGATCGGGCTCAGCGCCGTGCAGATCGACGGCCCCATCACGTCGGACGAACTCTCCTACGTGTGCGAGAGGGTGAACACGGTGCTGCGCATGGTGCCCGACGGTGCCGAGCGGCTCGGACTCCCCAATGGGGTGGCCTGCCTCGTGTTGCCCGAAAGTGACGAACCCGCGGCCCTCGTGGACTCGCTCGAACTCCTCATGGAGTCGGGCCCGCGCGTCCCCCTGATCGCGTCGGGTGGCCTCAACGCGGCGAACGTCGTCGACGTCGTCCAGAACTTCCCCGTTTTCGGGGTTGACGTCCGCTCGGGTGTCGAGAGCGCCCCAGGCGTGAAGGATCCCGTCATGCTGGGTGAGTTCATCGCCAACGCGCGTTGGGCGTACGACCACGCGTACGTGGAGCGCCACTTCGATGAGTGGACGCTGTAGTTACGGGTGGAAGCGTCGAAAGATGACGCTGCCGTTGTGGCCACCGAATCCAAAGGAGTTGGACAAGATGATCTCGACTTCGGCGGGGCGCGGCGCGCCGAGGACGACGTCGAGGTCGATCGCGGGATCGATGTCGGTGGTGCCAGCGGTGGGCGGGATGAGTTGATTCTGCAACGTCAACACCGAGGCGACGCCCTCGAGCGCCCCGGCGGCGGCGAGCGAGTGCCCGAGGTGACCCTTGATCGAGGTGGTCACCGGTGCGTGGTCACCGAAGACGCGGTGTACCGCGATCGCCTCGGCGAGATCGTTGAGGGGCGTCGACGTACCGTGCGCGTTGATGTGCGAGACGTCGGTGGCCGAGATTTCGGCGTCGGCGAGGGCCAGTTCCATGCAGCGAATCGCGCCGGCACCCGTGGGATCGGGCGCGGTGATGTGGTGAGCGTCCGCGGTCGACGCCGCGCCGATGACCTCGGCGAAGATGGTCGCGCCGCGATCGAGAGCGTGGTCCCACTCTTCGAGGATCAAGACGCCCGCACCCTCACCGAGGACGAAGCCGTCGCGATTGACGTCGAAGGGTCGAGAGAGGTTTTGATTTGAGAGCGCGGTCATGTTGCGAAAGCCCGCTTCGGCGATCTCGACGATGACGGCTTCGGCGCCGCCCGCCACGGCGACGTCACAACGTCCCGAGGACACGAGGCGAGCGGCGTTGCCAATAGCGTGCGTGCCCGCCGCGCAGGCGGTCGTCACTGTTTCGCACGGTCCGCCCAGGCCAAAGCGCATGGAGACGGCGGCCGTGGCGGCGTTGGGCATCATCATGGGCACGAGGAAGGGCGAGACGCGTTCCGGACCCCTCTGCAGGAGCACGACGCCCTGATTTAAGGTCGACTGAAGACCACCGATGCCGGTCGTGACGATGCTGCCCGCGTCGGTCAGCGGTCCCACGAGGCCACTGTGAATCCACGCTTCGTCGGCGGCGATGAGGGCGTAGAGCGCGAACGGGTCGAGGCGGCGAAGCTCCTTGGGGCCGCCCACGTGCGCCGTCTCAAAGTCGCCAATGCGCTTCGACCGGGGCCCGTCGGGCTTCATCAAGAGCTCCCAGAGAGCGTTCACTCCTTCGCCGGCGCACGAGAGCGCGCCGAGACCCGTGACGGCTACCCGGCGACCTTGTATCGGTCCCGAGGGAGTGACGGCAACGCGCACTACAGCTTGGCGTAGATCAACTCGAAGGCCTCGCCGACGGTTTTGATCTCCTTGAGTTCGTCTTCGGCGACTTCGATGTCGAAGGTCTCTTCGAGTGCCATGACGAGCTCGACGAGGTCGAGACTGTCCGCGCCGAGGTCGTCGCCGAAGGATGCTTCGAGTGTGACTTGCGCCGGGTCGACGGCCAAGACCTCAACCGTGTCGTCCGTGAACTTCGCTAAAGCTTCGTTGCGATCCATGGTGTAACCCCTTTATTCTGTCGCTCCATCGTACTCAATCGACTCATCGCGAGAGACCATCAGAGTCCGAGCGCGAGCCCTCCGTCGACGGCGATGACGGCGCCCGTGACGTAGCGTGCGAGGTTACTGGCGAGGAACCCGACAACGCCAGCGATATCGGACGGCTGGCCGACGTGACCGAGGGGGATCATCGCGAGCATCGTCTCCTTCGCCGCGCCCAGGTCACTCGTCATGTCGGTGTCGATCAACCCCGGCGCGACGACGTTGACGGTGACGGAACGCGACGCCACCTCCTTCGCGAGCGAGCGAGCGAGTCCGACCAGCCCGGCCTTAGCCGCGGCGTAGTTGGCCTGTCCCGGCACGCCCATGAAGGGTGAGACCGAACCGATAAAGATGATCGATCCCGTACGCGCGCGGACCATGGACGCCATGGTGGCGCGCGCCGTGTAGAACGCTCCGTCGAGGTTCGTGCTCAAGACGTCGCGCCACTGCTCGTCCGACATTCTCATCGCCAGTCCGTCGCGCGTCACGCCCGCGTTCACGACCGCGACCTCGACGGGTCCGAACTCCTCGACGGCCGCCTTCACGGCGTCGTTGACCGCCGTCGAGTTGGCGACGTCCACTGCAGCGGACTTGGCACAGCCCACGGGCGCCTCGCCGGAGCGCGAGAGGGCCACGACCCGGTCACCTTGGTCGATGAAATGCTGGGCAATTGCGGCGCCAATCCCGCGACTGGCTCCGGTGACGATGACGTGACGGCTCATAGGACGACCTCCTGTAACTCGTGAAGCGATGACGGCGCGATCTGCTTGTCGAAGTGGCGTATGCGTTTGGTGAGGCCCGAGAGGACGTTCCCCGGGGGCATCTCGATGGACACGCGCACCTGCGCGGGCAACGCGAGGGTCACGTCCAAGAACTGGACCGGCGACGTCAGTTGGCGGCGTAACAGTTCGTACCACTCGTCGGCCGAGGTGTGCGCCTTCGCGTCGACGTTGGAGATCAACACCGCCTCGGTCGAAGCCCAGGTCGTGGCGGCGAGTGCTTCGTCGAACTCGGTCTGGGCCGGTGCCATCAAGGGAGAGTGAAAGGCGCCGCCCACCGACAGCGGCGTCGCGCGTCTCCATCCGAGCTCCTTGTGGCGAGAGAGAAGGTCGTCGAGGCCCGCGCGCGTGCCGCTCACGACAATCTGACCCGTGCCGTTGATGTTGGCAACCCACACGTCCGACAACGTGTCGAGAGCGTCGCGTGCGCCGTCGTCACCACCCATGACGGCCACCATCGATCCCTCTCGGGCGGCGGCGGCGTGGGCCATCGCGTTCCCGCGAACGCCAATGAGTCGAGCACCCTCCTCGAGTGAGAGCAGTCCCGAGGCGACGAGGGCAGAGAACTCACCGAGACTGTGTCCCACGAGGTAGCGCGGGCGGATCCCTCGATCGAGGAACTCGTAGTAACCGACGAGCGAGAGGCCGAACGTGGCCAGTTGCGCGCGATCGGTGCGCACGACCTCGTCGTCGCTGGCGGTGAGCAAGAGCGCCGAAACGTCGACGTCCGTGACGGCGCTGATTCGCTCCACTACGGTCCAGTGACGCGAGGATCGCCACGCCACACCGGCGCCGGCGCCGATAGAGCCTTGGCCGGGAAAGAGTGCGACGACGTCGTCACGAAACGGGGGGTTCAACGGTTCCGTCATGTTGTAAAGGTAACAGTGCCCGGAGTGGGACTCGAACCCACACACCCTCTCGAGTAAAGGCTTTTGAGGCCTCCGCGTCTGCCGATTCCGCCATCCGGGCTGCGGCGACCACGGTAGCAGTTCATCGTAGGGTGGCGGAGATGAACGTGACGCTGTACCGCCAAGATGTGGTTCTCGAACGTCCGGTACGAGCGAGTGCGCAGCGTCACGACCGTCGTTCTCGACTCTTTCTACGTCTCGAGCACCAGGGCGTCATTGGCTACGGCGAAGTCGCGCCTCAGCCAGAGCGACTGAACAACGACCCGAGTTTCGACGACGTCGTTGACGCCGCGCGTGCGGCGCTCGCGCGACTCGAGGATGTCGTCACGCGTGAGCACTCCCTTCCCTCGTGGAGCCGCGTGGCGCGACTCGGGTCCGCGACACCGGCGAGCAACGCGGCCGCGGCGCTCGTGGAGATGGCGGTGCTCGACCGCGAGCTTCGCGCCTCGTCGATGGACGTCGAAGCACTCTGGGCGCCGCGATTCCAGACGCCGCGACAGGCCACGTTCTCACTGCTCGACGACGACACTGAATGGCGCGTCGACGAGACAGTGGCGCGCGTACGCGTGAAGATCGCTCCCGGCGCCTTGTCCGAACGAGCACTGGACCGACTTGCGCAACTCAGCGTTCCGGTGCTCATCGATTACAACTGTTCGGCTCTCAGTGACGACGACGTCTTGCGCCACGTCGATCAGATCCGCGACGTGGCCACGATAAGTGCCGTCGAGCAGCCCTACGCCGTTGGCAACCTCGCGGACCACGCCCGTCTGGCGCAACGACTGGACGCGCCCCTCAGTCTCGACGAGGGTGTGCGGTCCTTGCGCGATCTCAAGCAGATCGTCTCGTATCGCGCCGCGACGATGATCTGCGTGAAGCCGGCCCGCGTCGGGGGACTGGCGAACGCGAGAACGATGCTCGCGCGGGCCGAGGCACTCGGTCTCGCCGCGTACCTCGGAGGGTTCTTCGAGTCGCCCTTTGCTCGACGGATTCACCAGCGCCTCGCGAACAGTTGCGTCAGAGAGCCGAGCGATCTCGGTGACGTGTCGTTGCGCGACGCCACGGTCACCGAAGTGGCCAACGTCGCGGGCAGTTTCGGCGTCGAGCCGTCGACGGCGATGCTCGAAGGGGCGCGACGCCTCTCTGTAACCGGAGAAAGTGAGTCGTAGACTCGAAAACATGGGGTCTCGTCTCGTGAAACGCCGTCTCGTGGACGTGCAACGCCAGTTGGCGCAGGCTCGCGAGAGCCTCGCGGTGCTGGAAGAGCAGGTCGAGGTCTGGAACGACGCCCTCGACGACGCGCGGATTCGTGCGCTGGTATCCGAGACGCCGTTGCAGTCGAAGGAATACGATGAACTCTCCCGTCACGTAATGGTCGCCAACGCCGAGATGTTGCGTCGTTCGGGGGAAGTGCGCGAGCTCATCACGGCGCGTGATGAGCTGCTGCGCGAATGGACACCGAAGGATGACAATGGATAAGCGCGTGGTGATTGCCGACGATGAGTCGATCATTCGATTGGACCTCAAGGAGATCTTGGAGGGTGACGGCTACTTAGTGGTCGGCGAGGCCGCGCGTGGTGACGACGCCCTCGCGATGATCAAAGAGCACCGACCCGATCTCGCGTTGTTGGACATCAAGATGCCCGGCCTCGACGGCGTGGAGGTCGCGCGTTCGCTGAAAGGTTCGTCGACCGTCGTCGTGTTGTTGACCGCCTTCAGTCAGCGCACGCTGATCGAGAGCGCGCGTGACGCCGGCGTGGCCGCGTACTTGGTCAAGCCCTTTCGCAGCAGTGAGATCCTTCCGAAGTTGGCGGCCATTCTCAATCCCACGGCGAGCGAGCCCCTGGTGGCGCACGAAGCGTCCAGTGCCGACGACAAGATCGAGACCAGGGAGATCGTCCAGCGGGCCAAGGAGATGCTGATGCTCGAACGTGGTCTCGACGAACCAGCGGCCTTCGAGGTCATCCAACAGTCCGCCATGCGCGCGCGTACCCGCATGCGCGACGTCGCCCAACAGATCTTGAAGGGCGAGTTCGTTGGCTGAGGTCGCCGACCAGCGGCCCCTCGTGCTGCTGGACGGCATGTCGCTCGCCTTTCGGGCGTTCTTCGCACTACCCACCGACATTCAGACCTCGACGGGCGTCGTGACGAACGCGCTGCACGGCTTCGCGTCGATGCTGGTCTCACTGGTTGGATCGCAGAGTCCCCGCGCGCTGGCGGTCGCCTTCGACCTGCCGGGTGGCACGTTTCGCGACACGTTGACCGAGGACTACAAGGGCGGTCGCGCCGAGACGCCGCCCGAGATCGAGCACCAGTTCGACCTCATTCGAACGATGTGCGAGACCCTGCACATCCCCGTGCTCGGCGTCCACCACTTCGAGGCCGATGACGTGTTGGCGACCCTGGCCACCTGGGGCCGTGAGGCGCGGATCCCCGTCGTCGTCGTGTCCGGGGACCGGGACACCTTCCAGTTGGTCGAAGACCCCTTCATCAAAGTGCTCTACAACCGTCGAGGGGTGTCCGACTATTCGCTCTACGACGAGGCTGGGATCTTCGAGCGCTGCGGCATCGAACCGGGCCGCTACCCCCTGCTCGCAGCGCTGCGCGGCGACACGTCGGACAACCTGCCCGGTGTCCCGGGCGTAGGGGAGAAGACGGCCGCGAAGCTCTTCGCGCAGTACCGCGACTTCGACGACCTCTACGCCCACGTCGACGCGTTGACGCCCAAACTTCGCGAGAACCTCCTCACCTATGAAGCGCGTGCTCGAAACAACGAGATGGTCATGCGCCTCGTGCGCGACGTACCCCTCGACTTCACCTTGGACGACCTGACCCTCGGGGGCTGGAACCGTCAAGAAGTGGAGACCTTCTTCGAGCGCTTCGAGATGAACTCGATGAGCGCGCGCATGAACAAACTGATGAAGGCGGGCCTGCTCGGTGAGCCCGCCGGTCAGAGTGAGCCCGTGGTGACGGCGCCACCAGCGGCCAAGGCGGCGACCCTGAAGCACGAATCGTCGGTCGCCGCCGTGCTGAAAGGGACGGCGGATCCCGTCGTCGCCTACAGCGACGAGCGCGTCGCGGTCTTGAACGCGACGTCGGGTTCGATCGCCGTGGTCGACGTCGACGAGTTCTTCACGCACGTAGGCGAGGTGGCCCTGGCCGGACACGACGTGAAGCGCCTCTTTCGTCTCGGAGACGAGCGCGGCGTGTCGATGCGCGAACCGGCCGACGACACGGCGATCATGGCGTTTCTCGTCGACGCGATCAGTGGCCACTACGACCTCGCGGACGTGGCGAACCGTTTCCTCGGCGAGCCGATCGCCGATCACCGGCCCTCACTCTTCAGCGCGACCAGCGACGAAACGCTGACGAACGACGTGCAGCTGATCGCGCGCCTTCGAGACGTGCTGCGCGTAGAGATCGATCGGTGGGAGCTTCATCGCATTTACGAAGAGGTGGAGCTGCCCCTTGTCGCGGTCCTCGCGCGCATGGAGGCTCGAGGTATCCGCGTCGACGCCGCGTTGCTCACGACGATCGCCGACGAGTTCAGTACCGAGGCCAAAGAGCTCGACCTCGAGATCCAAAAGGTCGCCGGCCACGAGTTCAAGGTCAATTCACCCCAACAACTCCAGGCGGTCCTCTTCAGTGAACTGGGACTCACCGCGGTGAAGAAGATCAAGTCGGGCTTCTCGACGGACGCGACGAGTCTCGAGGCGATCCAAGACGAACACCGCATCGTGCCGCTGATCCTTCGCTACCGCGAAGTGGAGAAACTGCGCAGCACCTACGGCGCGCCCCTCATCGACGCGGTCGGTCCCGACGAGAGGATCCACGCGACGTTCAGCCAAGTCGTCGCGCGAACCGGCCGTCTCTCGTCGGAGAACCCCAACCTGCACAACATTCCCGTTCGCTCCAAAGAGGGACGGCGACTGCGCTACGCCTTCATCCCGACCGAGGGTTGGTTGCTCGCCGTGTCGGACTACAACCAGATCGAACTGCGCATTTTGGCGCACCTCTCCCAGGACAAGGGTCTGCTCGCGGCCTTCGCGTCACACGAGGACGTCCACCGCACGATCGCCGCCTCGGTCTTTGGCGTTTCACCGAGCGACGTCACCAACGAACAGCGTGAACGCGCCAAGGCCGTCTCGTACGGTCTCGCGTACGGGATGGAGGCCTTCGGGCTCAGCCAGCGCCTCGGGGTTCCCGTCAGCGCGGCCAAAGAGATCATGAACAAGTACTTCGAGGGATTCCCGAGTCTGCGCAACTACTTGGACAACATCGTCAAGGAGATCCGCAACCAGGGGTACTCACGAACGGAGTTCGGTCGGATCCGACCCTTTCCCGACCTCGCCACGGCCGTCGGTCCCCAGCGTCAGGCCGCCGAACGCCAGGCCATGAACGCTGGCATCCAGGGACTCGCCGCCGACGTCTTCAAGTCCGCCCTCGTTCGTCTCGATCGTCAACTGAACGCCGAGAAACTCGAGGCCCGACTGATTCTCCAAGTGCACGACGAAGTCGTCGTCGAGGCGCCCCCGAGTGAGAAAGAGCGCGTCAGCGCGATCATGATCGACGCGCTGACCAACGCGGCGGCGCTGAGCGTACCACTGGAGGTGTCGCTGAACTGGGGCGCGAACTGGGCGGCCGCCAAGGGTTAAGTCCTCTGATGCTAGAGTTGTCACCTGGGTTAACACCGGCGACCCAGCCCTATTGACTAGTTAGACCCCGGTGTGGTCAAACGAAAGAAGTACGCATGTCGGACGGCACGAGCCTCCTCTCCACCCAACAAATGGGCACCTTCGATGAATCCGGGAACTACATCCCGCGCGTCATCACCGAAGACGATCTGGTCGGCACCGACCTCACCTCGCTGGTGGGCGACAGCGTCCTCGAATTCGAAGACGGCGACCTGGTCATCGGCACCGTCGTCAAGATCGACCACGACGAGGTCCTGCTCGACATCGGCTTCAAGTCCGAGGGCGTCATCCCCTCTCGTGAGCTCTCGATCCGCAACGACGTGGACCCCTCAGAGATCGTCTCGATGGGCGAGCGTATTGAATGCCTCGTCCTGCAGAAGGAAGACAAGGAGGGACGACTCGTCCTTTCGAAGAAGCGCGCGCAGTACGAGAAGGCCTGGGCCAACATCGAAGAGTTGAAGAATCGTGACGAGGTCGTCAAGGGTGTCGTCATCGAAGTCGTCAAGGGCGGACTCATCGTCGACATCGGCCTTCGCGGCTTCCTGCCCGCGTCACTCGTCGAATTGCGTCGCGTCCGCGAGCTCCAGCCCTACATCGGCAAGACCGTCGAGGCGAAGATCATCGAACTCGACCGCAATCGCAACAACGTGGTGCTCTCGCGTCGCGCCTGGCTCGAAGAGACCCAGAAGGAACAGCGTGGAGACTTCCTCTCGAACTTGAAGCCGGGCGAGCGACGCCACGGCGTCATCTCCTCGGTCGTCAACTTCGGAGCCTTCGTGGACCTGGGCGGCATGGACGGACTCATCCACGTCTCGGAGCTCAGTTGGAAGCACATCGACCACCCGAGCCAAGTCGTCGCCGTCGGCGACGAAGTGGACGTCGAGGTCTTGGACGTGGACTTCTCGAAGGAGCGCATCTCACTCTCGCTAAAGGCCACCCAATCAGACCCGTGGCAGGTCTTCGCGGACAGCCACGCCGTCGACCAGTTGGTTTACGGTCGCGTCACCAAGTTGGTTCCTTTCGGTGCCTTCATTCAGGTGGGCGAGGGAATCGAAGGTCTGGTGCACATCTCCGAGATGGCCGCGCACCACGTCGAGTCACCGGACCAGGTCGTCACGGCCGGGGAGGAGCTCTGGGTCAAGATCATCGAACTCGACACGGCGCGTCGTCGCATCAGCTTGTCCATCAAGCAGGCGGCCGACGGTGGTGAGGTCTCCGAGGAGTACCGTGAAGCGTTCGGCTCACACGCCTACGACAGCGAGGGTAACTACATCGGCTCCATCGAGTACGGCGAGTTCACCCCCGAGACCGAGGCGCAGGCCGCGTGGGCCGAGTACGCCACCGAGGTCACCCCGAAGGTCGCCGACGAGGGCGGCGAGTCCGTCGTCGCCAATGACGCGCCGTCGACGGACGACGCCGAGTCGACGGTCACGGATGAAGTGACCGACGACACCGAAGGTGACACTCCGGCCGAATAGCGAGCCGTCGTTCGTCCTCGGCACCCGCACGCCGGGTGGAGGCTAGCGGCGCGCGAGTGTGGACAGTGGATAGTGACAGGCCACCTGGTGGCCGGTCACTATCTCGACGAGTTGAGGTTCTTCGTTCGCGCACTTGTCGGTGGCGTTCGGGCAGCGAGTACGGAACCGACAGCCGCTCGGAGGATTCATCGGGCTCGGTGGCTCGCCACTGAGCACGTCACCGTGCATGGGTGAGTCGGGATCGGCCTCGAGCGCCGCGCCCAGGAGGAACTTGGTGTAGGGGTGCTCGGGCGATTCGTACAGCGTGTCCGATGGTCCGATCTCGCAGATCTTGCCCAGGTACATGACCGCCACACGGTCGGAGACGTTCTTCACGACCGCGAGGTCGTGGGCGATGAACAACAGCGTCAATCCGTATTCGGCCTTCAGGTCCTCCAAGAGATTCAAGATCTGTGCTTGGACGGACACGTCGAGCGCCGAGACCATCTCATCGCAGATCAGCAACTTCGGACGCATCGCGAGCGAGCGCGCGATCGAGATGCGTTGACACTGGCCGCCCGAGAACTGACGAGCGTAGCGATCGCCGTAGGCGACGGGGTCGATGCCCACCTTGCTCAAAAGATCGTTCACGAGGGCCTCGCGCTCGGCGCCTTCGACGGTCTTCCAACAGTCCAGAGGCTCGGCGACGATGTCCTTCACGCGCCGCCGCGGGTTGAGTGAACTGATCGGATCTTGGAAGATCATCTGCATACGCGTTCGAAAGTTCCGAAGGTCCTTACCTTTCTTCGTCGTGAGCTCGATGCCTTCGAGTTCGATCGTCCCGCTGGAGGGCTCGACGATGCGCATGAGGGCCTTGCCGGTGGTGGACTTGCCGCACCCTGACTCACCGACGAGACCGAGCGTCTCACCTTCGTAGATGTCGAAACTGATACCGGCGACCGCGCTGAGTTTGCGACGGCGCGAACCGAAGGTGATGGTGAGGTCACGGACCTTCAGCAGAGGTTGGGTGGAGTCGCTCACGCCGACGCTCGTTCCTTCACGGGTAGTGGATTCCAACAGGCGAACGTGTGTCCCGGGGCGGCGGCCTCGAGTTCCGGGCGCTCCTCGCGACAGCGGTCGGTCGCGAACGAGCAGCGCGGCGCGAAGCTGCAGCCCCTGGGCAGATTGAGCAAGTTCGGTGGTCGTCCGGGAATGGCAAGGAGCCGGGTGTGCGAGGGGTTGGAGACTTTCGGTGACCCCTCGAGGAGCGCTCGAGTGTAGGGCATGCGGTGATGGGCGAAGACCTCGCGCGTTGGACCCATCTCGACGATGCGTCCGGCGTACATCACGATGAGGCGCGAGGTCCTCGTGGCGACGACGCCCAGGTCGTGGGTCACGAGCACGACGGACATCTGCAGGCGCTCCTTCAACTCTTGGAGCAGGTTCAAGATCTGGGCCTGAATCGTGACGTCGAGACCGGTCGTCGGCTCGTCGGCCATCAATAACTTGGGTGAACCGGCGAGGGCGATGGCGATGACGACGCGTTGGCGCATCCCTCCGGAGAGCTCGCCGGGAAAGACGGAGTAACGCTCGGCCGGCGAGGAGATGCCCACGAGATCGAGGAGTTCGATGGCCCTCGCCTTGGCGGTCTGGCGATCCATGCCGAGTCGTACGCGCAAGATCTCGTCGATCTGTTTGCCGACGCGCATGACGGGATTGAGCGAGGTCATCGGGTCTTGGAAGATCATGGCCACGTCGAGGCCCCAGACGTTTCGCTTCTCCTTCTCACTCGCGCCGACGACCTCGAAGCCGTTCAAGAGCACGGAGCCGCTCACGTCGACGTTGGTTCGCGGCTGCAGTCCCATGATGGTGCGCGAGAGGACCGTCTTGCCCGAACCCGACTCGCCGACGATGCCGAGCGTCTCGTTCTGGTTGAGGTCGAACGAGACCCCACCGACGGCGGCCAAGGGACCCGAGGGAGTATGAAACGTCGTGGCGAGGTCTTTGACGACGAGGAGTTTCTGTTCGCTACTCACAGTTTGCCTTCGGAGACGTCGAAGTGCGCACGAAGTCGGTCGCCGATGAAGTTCAAGCACAGCAAGAAGAGACACATCGCGAGCGAGGGGAAGATCGCCAGCCACGGATTCGTCTGCAAGATCGAAAGGCTCTCGTTGATCATGTTGCCCCATGAGGGTGTTGGCGCGTTCACGGAGAGTCCGAGGAAGGCGAGGGCGCCTTCGAGCGTCACGACCGTCGCGATGCCGACCAGCAGAAACGAGACGCCGATGGGCGCGACGTTGGGGAGCAGCTCTTTCATGAGGATCCGGCGGTCGGTCGCCCCTTGGACCTTGGCCGCGACGACGTAGTCCTTGGTCGCTACTGTCATCGCGGCGCTTCTGATGACGCGGTAGACGAGAGGGATCGACGCGACGCCGATGACGACGATGATCTTGAGAAGTGACCGGGGCGTCCAGAACGAGAGGACCGCGATGGTAGCGATGATGGCCGGGAAGGCCAGGAAGACGTACATGACCGACGACAAGATCGCGTCGAACTTCCCTCGGCGGTACGCCGCCAGCATCCCAAGCGGCGCGCCCACGCCGAACCCGATGAGCATGGCCCCGAGACTCACCTCGATGGAGACCCGTGAACCGAACACGATACGCGAGAAGATGTCGCGTCCCAGGTCGTCGGTGCCGAGGAGATGGTGCAGCGAGGGTCCCGCGTTCACCGAGGAGTAGTTCTGGAAAATGGGACTCTGCAACGGCAGGACGTTGGCGAGGATGGCGGCGAGGAGGTTGAGCACGATCCAACCCACGCAAATCCAGAAGAGCAGCCCGAGTTTCCTCTTCCGCTCGGGCCGATTGTGGACCGACGCCTCTTCGGCCATCTCGTTGACGTACATCGAGCTACTACTCACGGCTGATCCTCGGATCGACGATGTTGATGACGATGTCGAACGCGAAGTTGATGAGGATGACGCCGACGGAGACGACGAGTACGATTCCTTGTACGACCAGATAGTCACTGCGACCGATGGACGCGATCAAGGTGTAGCCGAGACCGGGAATGCTCAAGAGGTACTGGACGATGAATCCGCCCGCGAGGAGCCCGCCGATGTTGACGCCGGCCGTGCCCAGCAGGGCCACCGTCGAGGGGCGAAACGCGTGACGCCACATGATCCGTCGCTGGCTGATCCCCTTGGAGCGCGCCATCGTGATGAACTCCTCTTGCAGGGTCGCGATGAGGTCGCTACGGAGCACCCGGTAGTAGACGACGTAACTTCCCACGGCCAGCGTGAACGCGGGCAGCGCGAGGCTCTCCAGGTTGCCGATCCAGTCAGCGCTGAATGATATGTACGAGGATGGCCCCGTGTGCGGCACGCCCAGCTTGATGGCGACGAAGAGGACCAACAGCACGATCATGACGAAGGAGGGGATCGACAGCAGGGTGAAACTCCCGGCACTGAGGATCCGGTCCAACCAACCGTCGGGCTTGCGGGCACTACGCATGGCCGTGGGGATCGCGACGGCGAAGGCCAGGATCTGACTGAGGACGATGATCTCCACGTCGATGGGAAGCGCGGTCTTGATCGTGCTCCAGACGGACGTCTGCGAGATGAAGGACGTGCCGAGGTTTCCCCGCAGGACGTTCCTTATCCACACGAAGTACTGCTCGAGAATCGGCTTGTTGAGTCCGAGCTGGTTGTAGAGCTTCGTCCGGTTGGTGGGGCTGTCCCCGGTGCCCAGGATCACGACCGCCGGATCCCCGGGTAAGAGGTGAATCAGGTAGAAGGCCCCTACCGTGATGATGAAGACGATGACGATCAGCATGATCAGTCGTCGCACCAAATATCGAGCCAACGTTCCCCCTCTGGGACCTTCAACGACATTAGCGAACGGTGGCGTACTCACAAGTAACCCTCGGGGTGCACCGGCTGGGATGTAAGTGGCTATGAGTACCGTGGTCGTGTGAAAAGAGTTGCCCTTGCGGGCGGTATCGGCGCGGGTAAAACCGTCCTCTCCGAGCGACTGGTGTCCTTGGGCTGGCCGGTCATCGACGCCGACGTCATAGCGCGAAAAGTCGTCGAAAAGGGTGAGCCCGCGTGGACTGCGCTACGCGACGCGTTCGGAACCGCCGTACTCACGCCCACCGGTGAACTCGATCGGAAGTTCATGGCGGACGTCGCGTTCCACGACGCCAGCGCGCTTCGTCGACTGAACCACGTCACGCACGGCTATATCGGGCGCGAGATCGTTCGCGAACTCGACGCCACGGACGCGGACGCGGACGTCGTCTTCGTCGCGCTGCCGCTCTATCGACGTGAGCACCGCGACGCGTTCCACCTCGACGAGGTCTGGGCCGTCGTGGTCGATCCGGAGGTCGCCCTCGCGAGGCTGCTGGAGCAGCGCGGGTTCGACGAAGACGACGCGCGTGCTCGACTGGCCGCTCAGATGAGCAACGAGGAGCGCGCGTCACTGGCCGACCGAGTGCTGTGGAACAACGGCACCCGCGACGACCTGTTCGCGCAACTCGACGCGGCGCTCGTCGACGTTGGTGCGTCGTGACCGACTTCCTTGTCGAGTCGCCGTTTCAACCCGCGGGCGATCAGCCCACGGCCATCGCCGCGCTCACCCAGGGCGTCGAAGACGGTCTTCGCTACCAGACCCTCGAGGGCATCACCGGTAGCGGCAAGACCGCGACGATCGCCTGGCTCGTGGAGCGTGTGCAGCGTCCAACGCTGATCCTCGAACCCAATAAGTCCCTGGCGGCACAACTGGCGTCAGAACTTCGCGACATGTTGCCCAAGAACCGCGTGGAGTTCTTCGTCTCGTACTACGACTACTACCAACCCGAGGCGTACATTCCCCGCACCGACACGTACATCGAAAAGGACAGTTCGGTCAACGAAGAGATCGACCGTCTGCGCCACGCCGCGACGTCGTCACTCCTCACGCATCGCGACACGATCGTCGTGGCGTCAGTGTCGTGCATCTACGGTCTGGGATCCCCTCTCGAGTACCGAGAACGGATGTTACCCCTCGAGGTGGGCGCCCGATTCGAACAGCGGGCCCTCCTTCGTCGCCTGGTGGAGATGCAGTACAGCCGAAACGAACTCGTGGTCGACCGCGGTAGTTTTCGTATGAAGGGCGACACCCTCGAAGTGCAACCCGCGTACAGCAACGAAGCGGTCCGGGTGTCCTTCTTCGATGACGTCATCGAGGAGATCTCCTTCTTCAACCCCGTCACCCAAGAAAGTCGGGGCACGGTGCGCGAGTTCACCCTGTTCGCCGCGTCGCACTACGCCGCAAGTCTCGCCACGCTGCAGCGCGCTGGGCTGACCATTGAGGAGGAGCTTCAACAGCAGTTGGCGATCTTCCAGGCGGAGGGAAAACTCCTCGAAGCCCAACGACTTCGCTCTCGGACCGAGCACGATCTCGAGATGCTCGAACAGACCGGTATTTGCGCCGGTATTGAGAACTACTCGGCGCACCTCGACGGCCGGCGCCCGGGCGAGCGACCCTTCACACTGCTCGACTACTTCCCGGACGACTTCCTCGTTGTCATCGACGAGTCGCACGTCGCGGTTCCACAGGTCCGCGGCCAATACGCCGGGGACCGTTCGAGAAAGCTGACCCTCGTCGAACACGGCTTTCGTCTGCCGAGCGCTCTTGACAATCGCCCCCTCAACTTCGACGAGTTCATGGAGCTCGTTCCCCAGATGGTCTTCGTCTCCGCGACGCCCGGCCCCTACGAGATCGAACACTCCGATCAAGTCGTCGAGCAAGTCATCCGGCCGACGGGACTCCTCGACCCCGAAGTGTTCGTCGTGCCCACGAAGAACCAGATCGACGACTTGCGAGGACGACTCGACGTCGTTATCGCGCGAGGTGAACGAGCGTTGATCACCACCCTCACCAAGCGCATGGCGGAAGACCTCACCACCTTCCTCACGAAGGGTGGCTACCGCGTGCAGTACCTCCACAGTGACATCGACACCATTCAGCGCATCGAGATATTGCGCTCCCTTCGACTCGGCGAGTTCGACATCCTGGTCGGCATCAACCTCTTACGCGAGGGACTCGACCTCCCCGAGGTCTCCCTCGTGGCGATACTCGACGCCGACAAGGAGGGTTTCCTGCGCTCGCGTAGCGCCCTCACCCAGACGATTGGCCGCGCGGCCCGAAACTCCAACGGGCAGGCCATCCTCTACGCGGACCGTATGACCGATTCGATGCGCGCGTCCATCTCGCTCACCGAACGGCGGCGACTGCTCCAGATCGCCTACAACCAAGAGCACGGCATCGAGCCCCAGACCGTGATGAAGAACGTGGCGGACATCTTGAATCGACTGCGCAGCGAAGCACCCCGTGAGGTCACCTCGAAGGTGCACGGCGTCTCCTCGCTCGACGGGGTCCTCCCTGACGATCTGAGCCTCGAGATCGCCCGCGTGGAAGAGGCGATGCTGGTCGCCGCAGGGGACCTTCGATTCGAGGAAGCCGCCGTGCTCCGCGACACGCTGCAGAACCTTCAGCGCCAGGCCCTCGCCTCGGGCGACGGCCTGATAAGTGTCGAAGAACCGGTAGATTCCCCCTATGTCTAAGTCGATTCGGGTCCAGGGAGCGAGGGTCCACAACCTAAAAAACCTCTCCGTCGAGATCCCGCGCGACCAGTTAGTGGTCTTCACCGGGCTGTCGGGATCAGGTAAATCGTCGCTGGCCTTCGACACGATCTACGCCGAAGGACAGCGACGCTACGTCGAGAGCCTCTCGGCCTACGCCCGTCAGTTCCTTGGCCAGATGGACAAGCCCGACGTCGAGTTCATCGAAGGTCTTTCGCCGGCGATATCCATCGACCAGAAGACGGCGTCTCGCAACCCCCGCTCGACGGTGGGCACGATCACCGAGATCCACGACTACCTCCGACTGCTCTTCGCGCGCGTCGGCGTGCGCTACTGCCCGAACTGCGGCAAGGCCATCTCGAGTCAGACGCCCCAGCAGATCGTCGACCAGGTCTTGGCGCGCGGCGACGGTGAGCGGTTTCTCGTGTTGGCGACGGTGGTGGAGGGCCGAAAGGGTGAGTACAGCACGCTGTTGAACGAACTCGCGGGACAGGGATTCTCCCGGGTGCGCGTCGACGGCGTAGTGATGGAGCTGTCCGAACGCGACTCCTTGACGTTGGCGCGCTACGAACAACACACCATCGACGTGGTGCTCGACCGACTGACGGTGAAGAAGACCAATCGCCAGCGACTGACCGAGTCGGTGGAGTCGGCGCTCAAGCTCACCAAAGGCGTCGTCAAGTTTCTCTTCTTGGATAGTGACGAGATGGTGCAGTTCTCGGAGACGATGGCCTGCAGTGACTGCGGGATCAGCTTCGGCGAACTGGCGCCGCGCGACTTCTCCTTCAACTCGCCCTACGGCGCCTGTCCCGTGTGCACGGGACTCGGCACGCGCTACGAAGTCGACCCCGACCTCGTCGTGCCCGACGACACGCTGTCACTCGCTGAAGGCGCGCTCGCGCCCTGGGCCGGCGCGCGTTTCAAGTACTTCGAACGGCTCATCGGCGGCATCGCGACCCTTGGTGGGTTCGACGTGGACACGCCGTGGAAGAAGTTGCGGGCGAAGGACCGCAAGCTCGTTCTCTACGGTGTCGACTCGAAGACGGTGCCCGTCAAGTACAAGAACCGTTACGGTCGCGTGCGCAGTTACGAGACAACCTACAACGGCATCGTGGAGTGGTTGGAGCGCAAGCGCAACGAGGCCGACGGTGACTGGTCGCGCGAGCAGGCCGAACAGTTCATGCGTGAGGTGGAGTGCAACGCCTGCAAGGGGCAGCGCCTCAAACCCGAGGTCTTGGCGGTGCGGGTGCACGATCGCAACATCGCCGACGTGAACTCCTTCACGATCGACGAAGCTATCGACTACTTCGACGCGCTGACCCTCACCAAGCGCGAGGAGACGATCGCCCACCAAGTGATCAAGGAGATCGTCGAACGATTGACCTTTCTGCTCGACGTGGGACTCGACTATCTCACGCTGAGTCGCGCCTCGGCGACGCTCTCGGGCGGTGAGGCGCAGCGCATTCGTCTAGCCAGTCAGATCGGCAGCTACCTCGTGGGCGTCCTGTACGTGCTCGACGAGCCGTCCATTGGTCTGCACCAGCGCGACAATCGCCGCCTCATCGCCACGCTCGAGCGCTTGCGTGACCTCGGCAACTCGGTCATCGTCGTCGAACACGACGAGGAAACCATTCGGTTGGCAGACTTCATCGTGGACATCGGACCGGGCGCCGGCGAGTTCGGTGGCGAGGTGGTGCACGCGGGCAACTACGAGGCACTGCTGAAGAACAAGCGCTCACTCACCGGTCAGTACCTCTCGGGCGCGAAGTCCATCGCGGTGCCCTCGACGAGGCGACTCGGCGACGGCAAGCGTCTTACCATCAAGGGCGCGCGCGCACACAATCTGCAGAACATCACGGTTGACATCCCCCTCGGCGACTTCGTGGCCGTCACCGGCGTGTCCGGTTCGGGTAAGTCCTCACTCATCAACGCCATCCTCCTCGCGTCGCTCGAACGGCAGATCAATCGGGCGAAGACTAAGGCCGCCGAACACGACACGATCCTCGGCGTGAAGAACCTCGACAAGGTCGTCGCGGTCGACCAACAGCCCATCGGTCGAACACCTCGGTCGAATCCGGCGACGTACACCGGGGTCTTCGACAAGATCCGAAAGCTCTTCGCCGAGACTCAAGAGGCCAAAGTTCGCGGCTACCAGCCGGGACGCTTCTCGTTCAACGTGAAGGGCGGACGCTGCGAGGCGTGCGCTGGCGACGGCACCATCAAGATCGAGATGCACTTCCTGCCCGACGTGTACGTGAACTGTGACGTCTGTGACGGCGCCCGGTACAACCGCGAGACGCTGGAGATCTTGTACCGGGGCAAGTCCATCGCCGACGTCTTGGCGATGCCCATCGCCGACGCGCTCGAGTTCTTCGAGCGCCAGCCGCTGATTCTTCGTCACGTGCAGAGCCTGGTGGACGTGGGCCTCGGGTACGTGCGACTCGGCCAACCGGCGCCCACGCTCTCGGGGGGTGAGGCGCAGCGCGTGAAGTTGGCGACCGAACTGGCGCGGCGTCCGACTGGCCACACGCTCTACGTGCTGGACGAGCCAACGACCGGTCTGCACTTCGAGGACGTCAACCGTCTCTTGCAGGTGCTGCATCGTCTGGTCGACCAGGGCAACACGGTGCTCGTCATCGAACACAACCTCGACGTCATCAAGACCGCCGACTGGGTCATCGACCTCGGTCCCGAGGGTGGTCGCCGTGGTGGACTGGTGGTGGGCGAGGGCACGCCCGAGGACATCGCCAAACTCGAGACCGCCACGGGCACGGTGCTTAAAGAGGTGCTCACCGGCAACGGTCGGGCCTAATGCTCGCGAAGCCCTCGGGCATTCCGCGCCAAAGTGGCTGTTACCTCTTCAAGAACGATCGCGGCAACGTTATCTACGTCGGCAAGGCGCGCGTCCTCGCCCAGCGCCTCTCGAGTTACTTCCAGCGCACGGAAGGCCTCAGTCAAAAGACGCAGCTGTTGATGAGTGAGGCGACGGCGGTCGAATGGATCGTCACGCCAAATGAGCTCGACGCCTTGATCTTGGAGAACGAGCTCATCAAGGAGAATCAACCGCGCTACAACATGCGCCTGAAGGACGACAAGAGCTTTCCCTTCGTGGCGCTCGACTCGCGCACGCCGTTCGCGGCGCCCTACATCACCCGGGGCCAGCACGTGAAGGGTGTTCGCTACTTCGGCCCTTTCGTCGACGTGCGGGCGCTGCGCGTGACGATGGACGAACTCTTGCAAGCCTTCCCGCTGCGTTCGTGCTCGAAGCACAAGTTCAACTACCAGCAGCGGATCCACCGGCCCTGTCTGCTCTACGACATCGGCAAGTGTTCGGGACCGTGCGTGGGCTTCATCGATCCCGAGGGTTACCAGGAGCTCTCGTCGTCGTGGGCGCGCTTCTTCGAGGGCGACGTCCGCCAACTGCGCGACCTCTTGCAACACCAGATGGACGAGGCGTCCGCGCAGCAGCACTACGAGGCGGCCGCCAAGGCCCGTGACGGTCTCGCCGCGTTGGAGCGCGCCGCCGGTGCCCAAAGCGTGGTGCTCGACGATCACTCGAACCTCGACGTGATCGCTCTCGCCAGTGAGGGCAGTCGCGCCGCGATCGTTCGCTTCCGGGTTCGATTCGGACGGATCATCGGCCGCACGGTCCACCTCATCGATCGTTCGATGGACGAAGACGACCGCGAGATCCTCGAAAACGCCATGACCGAGATGTACCTCGACGCGCCGGGCGTGCCGGGCGTGGTGGTGGTCGAACGAGCGTCCCTCGCCACGTCGCTCATCACGCAGTACTTGAGCGACGTCCGCGGCAAGGCCGTCGAGGTGGTGGCGGCCCAGCGAGGCAAGCGGCGGCGCGTCGTCGACCTGGCCGCGCACGACGCGCAGGCCGTGATCAATCGCGACTCGCTTCGCCGCCAGGCCGACCACAACGTGCGCTCACGGGCCCTGCAAGAGCTCGGCGCGGCGCTCTCGCTCGAGCAGCCGCCGTACCGAGTCGAGTGCTTCGACATGAGCCACCTCCAGGGCACGAACTACGTGGGTTCGATGGTGGTCTTCGAGGACGCGCTGCCCGTGAAGAGCGACTATCGCCACTTCAACGTGAAAGAGGTCTTGGGCAACGACGACGTGGGCGCCATGGAGGAGGTGGTGCGTCGTCGTCTCACTCACTGGGAGGAGCACCAGGGCAGCACCAAGTTCCGTCGCCCCGACCTCATCATCATTGACGGGGGACTGCCCCAACTGCACGCCGCCGAAAAGGCCGCTCGCTCGCTCGACCTCACGGGACTCGTGGAGTTCACCGCACTCGCCAAGCGTGAGGAGTTGCTCTACCGGCCGGGGAGTTCGACGCCCATCGCGCTCGAACGAGGCTCGGAGAGCCTCTATCTGGTTCAACGCATCCGCGACGAAGCGCACCGCTTCGCCATCACGTTCCACCGCTCCAAGCGCGGCAAGTCGATGGTGGCGTCGTCGCTCGAGGGCGTCGAAGGTCTCGGGCCGGCGCGTCGAGAACGACTGCTCGGATCCTTCGGGTCACTCAACGCACTGCGCCAAGCGACGCTCGAAGAGTTCGAGGCGTTGGCGTGGCTGCCGAGTGGCGTCGCGACGAGGCTCTACGATCATCTACAAGCGCCGTCGTCGCCGCGGCCCACGAAGGGTGGAGAGTATGAGTGAGGTCCTGCTGGTCACGGGCATGTCGGGCGCCGGGCGTTCGACGGTCTCGGCCGCGCTGGAGGACCTCGGCTGGTTCGTCATTGACAATCTGCCCCTCGAGCTCGTGGTGCGCGTCGGTGAGTTGGCGTCGGCCGGTTCGCACGACTACGCCGGTGTCGCCTTCATCGTCGGTCGATCCGGGGACGTCGAGCCCGACGACGTGCTGGCGGTGAAAGAGATGCTCCAGCTGCGCCACGACAAGGCGAAGATCCTCTTCCTCGACGCGCCCGACGACGTGCTGATTCGCCGATTCGAAGGAAACCGCCGCCGCCACCCCTTCACCGAGGCCACGTTGGCCGATTCGATCGCGGGCGAGCGCGAGGCTCTGACGTCGCTGCGCGACGCGGCCGACCTCGTGATCGACACGGGATCCATCAACACCAATCAGCTTCGCCGGCGCATCGTCGAGACCTTCACTGACGCCAGCGCGATGGAGTCGTTGCGCGTCTCGCTCCTCACGTTCGGCTACACCTACGGCATCCCGCGTGACGTGGACCTCGTCTTCGACTGTCGTTTCCTGCCGAACCCGCACTGGATCGATGAGCTGCGACCGCTGACCGGCCTCGACGAGCCCGTCGCGCGCTACGTGCTCGACCAGGAGCCGGCGCAGCACTTTCTCAAGGACGTCACCGGTCTTCTCGAGTGGCAGATCCCGGCGTTCGCCAAAGAGGGCAAGTCGTACCTCTCGATCGCGATCGGCTGCACGGGTGGGCGCCACCGCAGCGTCGCCATCGCCGAGGAGATCCGTTCGCGCCTGAATCTCGACAACGCAGTGTTTCACCGCGACATCGCTCGATGAAGGTCGTGGCCGTCGGCGGTGGCCACGGCACCGCGGTCTCCCTGCGAGCGTTGAAGATCGTCTCACCCGACGTCACGGGCGTCGTGTCGGTCGCCGACGACGGAGGGTCGACGGGACGACTGCGCGCGATGCTCAACGTCGCCGCCGTCGGTGACCTTCGAAAGTGCCTCGGGGCCCTGGCCGATCCGGAGAATCCCCTCACCGCGTCCTTCGAACATCGCTTCGACGTCGGCGAACTGAGCGGACACGCGGTAGGCAACCTCTTGTTGGTCGGACTGCTCGACGCGACTGGCAACCTCGAAGAGTCCGTTCGCGCCGTCGCGCAGGTCATGGGCGTCACGGGGACCATCGTGCCCGCCAGCTGCGAGGGCGTCGTGCTCCTCGCCACCACCGAAGAAGGATCGACACGAGGCCAGAGCCAGGTGGCGCGCTCGTCCTCCATTCGACGCATCTCTCTCGAGCCGGCCAACCCGGCCGCGCCCATCGTGGCCGTCGAGACCATCGAGCGCGCGGACGTGGTCCTCATCGGTCCGGGCTCACTCTTCACGAGCGTTCTCGCCGCGTGCGTCGTACCCGGCATCACCCAGGCGCTGGCGGGGACCAGAGCGAAGAAGATCTACGTGGCGAACCTGCACCCGCAGATCCCCGAGACCGAGAGTTTCACGCTGCAAGACCACGTTGACGCTCTCGAACGCCACGGCGTCGCCGTGGACCTGGTCCTCGTCGACGAGCGCTCGTCGTTCGCGAGCGATCCGTGCGACGTGGTGACGCACGTCCGCGATCTCGCGACTGCGACTGGCCTCACGCACGGTGTGCAAAAGTTGGCCCTGGCCGTTCTCGAAGAAGTGCGAAGATAGTTGACCGACGAAGAAGGAGACGCCAGTGGTGACACGGGTCGCGATTAACGGATTTGGACGAATAGGGCGTGGCTTCTTGCGCGCGGCGCTGGCGAACCCGGACGTGGAGATCGTGGCGCTGAACGACCTGGTGCCGCCCGCGACCAACGCGCACCTCTTGAAGTACGACTCCACGCAGGGCGTGCTCGACCAGAACGTCCGCGTGAGTGACGATGAACTGCACGTTGGCTCCTACGCCATCAAGGTCTTCGCTGAGCGCAACCCCGCTGATCTGCCCTGGGGCGACCTCGGCATCGACGTGGTCGTCGAGTCGACCGGCATCTTCACCACGCGCGACGCCGCCAGCGCGCACCTGAAAGCCGGCGCGAAGCGCGTGCTCATCTCGGCGCCCTCGGGCGACGCCGACGCCACGCTCGTCATGGGCGTGAACGAGGACACCTTCGACGCCGCGAAGCACTTCGTCATCTCGAACGCGTCGTGCACGACGAACTGCTTCGTGCCCATGGTGAAGGTCCTCGACGACGCCTTCGGCGTCGACGCCGGTCTCATGACGACGGTGCACGCGTACACCAATGACCAGAACCTCCTCGACCTCGCCCACAAGGACCTGCGTCGTTCGCGCGCGGCCGCCATCAATATCGTGCCGACGTCGACCGGCGCCGCTCGCGCGACGAGCCTGGTGCTCAGTTCCATGAAAGGACGCCTCGACGGTACGTCACTGCGCGTCCCGATTCCCGTCGGTAGCATCACCGACTTCACCGCGATCGTGCGCTCGACCACCGTCGAGGAGATCAACGAGGCCTTCAAGACAGCGTCCGAAGGGCCGTTGCACGGCATCCTCATCTACACCGACGAGCCGATCGTGTCCTCGGACATCGTGGGCAGCCCCGCCTCGTGCACCTTCGACTCCCTCATGACCATGGTCCAGCCCATCGACGAGGCGAAGTGCCTGGTCAAGGTCTTTGGTTGGTACGACAACGAGTGGGGGTACTCGAACCGTCTGGTCGACCTCGCGCGCCACGTCGGTCAGTAGTCCCGTGTCCATGACGCTGCCGTCGATCGATCGATGGGGGAGCCTCGAGGGTAAGAGAGTCCTCGTGCGCGTCGACTTCAACGCTCCCGTCGCCGAGGTGGACGGTGTCCTCACCGTCACCGACGACTTTCGGCTGCGTTCCACGTTGCCGCTCTTCGACGTGTTACTCGAACGTGGCGCGACCGTCGTCGCCTGCACCCACTTCGGGCGGCCCGAAGGGCGCGTCGACGAGCGGTACGACGTCGCGCCACTTCGACGATGTCTGGAGGGACTGCGCCCTCGCGTCGAGCTCATGGAGAACTTACGCTTTCATCCCGGTGAGGAGTCGAACGACCCCGCGTTCGGGGCGTCGCTCGTCGAGGGATTCGACTACTACGTCAACGAAGCCTTTGGCGCGTCACACCGCGCCCACGCCTCGATCATGGTGCCCCCGACGCTGCTGCCGAGCGCCGCGGGGTCCAATCTCCGACGCGAGGTCGCGACACTCCTGGCGCTCTTGGAGTCACCGGCGCGACCGTTCGTGGCCGTCACGGGTGGCGCCAAGGTGAAGGACAAACTCGGCATCATGAAGGTCCTCGCCGAAAAGGCCGACGTCGTCATCGTCGGCGGGGGCATGGCGTACACCTTCGCCGTCGCGGAAGGCCGTCGCATCGGTTCCTCGCTCTTCGACGGCTCGTTCGTGGAGGAGTGCGCCACGTTGCTCGAAGGTGGCAACGTACTGATTCCCGTCGACGCGCGCGGTCTTGCGTCGAGTGCGCCCTTTGGCCCCGACGGGGGCGACGAGACCGCCGTCGACTTCGGAGAGAACATTCCCGACGGTTACATGGGTCTCGACATCGGCCCGACGTCCACCGAAATCTTCACCGCCGCCCTCGCGGGCGCGGCGACGATCCTGTGGAATGGACCGATGGGCGTCTTCGAGGACCCACGCTTTGGCGCCGGCACCGAAGCCGTGGCTCGCGCCATCGCCTCGTCGTCGGCCGTCAGCGTCGTGGGCGGTGGCGACTCGGTCGCGGCCCTCGTCTCCTACGGCCTCAACAACGACGTGAGTTTCGTCTCGACCGGCGGCGGCGCGTCATTGGAACTCGTCGAACTCGGCGACCTACCTGGCCTTCGGGCCCTGCGCGAAAGTCCCTGGAACTAGATGACCACCCGCCGGCCCCTCGTCATTGGCAACTGGAAGATGAACCTCGACTTCGTCGAGGCGCTGCACCTGGTGCAGCAGTTGGGCGTCCTGATGAAGAATCGCCCCGTCGACCACACCGACGTCGTCGTGGCGGCGCCCTTCGTCGACCTGCGCAGCGTGAGTTCGATCGTCGACTCGGAGCGCTTCGCGATCGCGATCGGCGCGCAGCACGTCAACGCCCAGGACAACGGCCCGCACACGGGCGAGATCTCGACCTCGATGTTGAAGCGTCTGAACGTCGAGTGGGTGCTCGTCGGTCACTCCGAACGGCGCGTGCACTACTTCATGAGCGACGACGTCGTCGCCGAGACGCTGCTCAGCGTCGTTCGCGCCGGCCAGCACGCCGTTCTCTGTGTGGGCGAAGACCTTGCCGTTCGAGAGCGAGGCGAACACGAGGCCTTCGTCGCCGCCCAGCTCAACAGCGCGCTGCGCGGGCTGGAGGAGAGGTTCCACGCCCTGGTCACGGTGGCCTACGAGCCCCTGTGGGCCATTGGCACGGGCGTCAACGCCACGGCGGAGCAGGTTCGAGAGATGACGGCCTACCTGCGAAAGGTCCTCCACTCACTGTCCATCAACGCCCCCCAGGTGCTCTACGGCGGCTCGGTGAACGCCGAGAACGCCGCGACGCTCGTGCGTGACAGCGACGTGGACGGCTTTCTCGTCGGGGGAGCGTCACTGAAGGCCGAGTCCTTCTACGCCATCCTCCAGGCGTGTGACGACTGCTACGCTATAAAGCGCTAATCGGAGGACCCAATGTTTACCTGGGCAATCATCGCTATTGAGACAGTTTCGGCCGTGGCGTTGATCTTTCTCGTCCTTTTGCACTCGGGGCGAGGGGGTGGCATCTCGGACCTCATGGGTGGCTCCATGGGCGCCGCCGCCACGGGTTCGACCGTGGTGGAGCGCAACCTCGACCGGATCACGATCGCGGTCGCGCTGATGTTCACGTTCGCCACGCTGGCGCTCGACCTACGCCTGCAGTAACGACCATGCGGTGGCGTCGACGCTGGCGCACGGTGGTGATCTCCCTCTTGGGCCTCGCGGTCTTCTCAGCCCTCGCGATCCCGGTCACGCTCTCGGGGGCGTTGCCGTACACGACGGCCAACGAGAACGCGCACACGCTGGTGCTGTCACTGCCCGGACCCTTCAACGGCTGCTCCATCCTTGATGGCGCCGTCACCCCGACGACGGCCGCGGTGCTCGACCTCATCCGACCGTCGGCCTTCATCACGGACGCGAACGGGACCCTGGTCGGCGAAGACGGCCCCATCTCCTCGGCGGAGTTGACCTCGCTGCAGCCCGAGACGGTGCGCTACACCGTCAGCCCCAATCTGACGTGGAGCAACGGCACCGTCTTCAGCGGCCGCGACCTCGTGAGCTGGTGGCACCGCGCGAAGGTCCTCGCGAGCGTGACCAGTGACGGCTATCGCGCCATCAAGACCCTCAGCGTCTCGCCCAACGGATTGACCGTGACGGCGGTCTTCGCGACGCCCTACGCCGACTGGAACCTCCTCTTTCGCGACGTCGAGGCGCCGGGCCCGGACCGGGGCTGCGCCGTCAGCAACCTGGTCAGTCTTCCGTCGCTCGGCCCGTACGTCGTGACGAGCGCCACCGCGAGTCGAATCGTGTTGAACATGAACCCGAGTTGGCCCCTTGACACCAACCGCTTCGGTCGCGTCGTGGTCACAGACTCGCAGAGTCTGCCCAAGTCGCCACGCGACGTCTGGGCGGACTACTCGTTGACGGTCAACAGTGGAATCCTGCTGCCGCTCAGTTCACGCCCGACGCTCGTGAGTCGCATCTCGTCGTCGAGCAACATCGAAGAGATGACCTTCGCGCCCGCCGAGCCGAACGTCGATCGCCTGGTCGTGCGTCAAGCACTCAGTTGGGCCATCGAACGACAGTCCATGATCGACACCCTCTTCGGCTCGGTGACGTACTCACCTTCCGTGGCGGCCTCGGCGATCTACTCTCAGGGCCAGAGTCAGTATCCCGGGACCGGGGGATCGAACCCGACCGGCCAGGGCACGACGACGACCATCCTCGGCGGACCAACCGACGGCGTGAGCGACTGCGTGACGTGCGCGATCGACACGCTGAAGGAGAGCGGCTATCAGCGAACGCCGTCGGGTTGGCTGACCCCTTCCGGCGCAGTTCTCTCGATCCGACTGGCCGTGGGTCCGAGTGCCCTCGATCACTCGGTGGCTTCGCTCGTGAAAAAGGACTGGGCCTCCATCGGCGTCACGGCGTCGCTGCGCCACGAGTCGAGTGAGATCAATGCGGCGAGTGCGGCCGCGACGAGTCGCGTCGACGTCGCGATCTTCTCGCGTCCGACCATGACGACGCCTTCGTACGCCGCGCGTTCGTGGGCCGGTCCTGCCTATCCGGACACGTACCCGAGTGGCGATAGGTCAACGACCGTGTCGTCGCTCTTTCAAGAAGCGTCGTCGATCTTCAATCCCGTCACCGCGTCGGCGACATGGCTACGTCTCGATCAAACCGTCCTGAGCGACTACTGGGTACGACCGCTCTTTACGGCGCCGTCGCTCGTCGTGTGGTCAAACTCACTTGTCACTGTGCAGAGCAGTTTCGCGGTGGCTGGCTTCGTTGATCAGTTGCCCACGTGGTCGATCGCGCCACCAATAACTGGAAGCTAGTTTTACGAGCGTTTCGGCGACTGCGATAGAGTAGAGGCCGCGTCGGAGTGGCGGAATAGGCAGACGCGCCAGCTTGAGGGGCTGGTGCCCTTAGGGGCGTGTGGGTTCAAGTCCCGTCTCCGACACCAGAAAATCAATTTTGCCTGCAGTCAGAACTGCGCCGTCGAATAAATCGAATCGAGGCTCGCCCCCGAGTGATTAATGCGATCGTTGGCAAGTTCGATCACGTCGAGATCTACTCCGGAGCGCAGTTGAATCACCGGATGACCGTTTGGCCACACTTTCCACTGACTTCCGTCGACGTGATTTACGATCACGCTGCCCAGGTATTTGCCAACCTCATTTGATAG
>DATKSO010000183.1:0-2447 GCA_035531635.1 Acidimicrobiales bacterium
GGGGCGGGTGGACACGTCGACGCCTGCTGGTTGAGTGACGAACAGCGCGTGACGATTCGCAACGCCGTGGAGCAGCACTCGTGAGCGACGACGTCGTTCTCCAGGCCACCGACGTCGTGAAGACGTTCTCGTCGCGGGGCAAGAAGCTGGGCACGCGAGTGGTCTCACACGCCGTCAACGGCGTCTCGCTCGAAGTACGTCGCGGCGAGACCCTGGGCATCGTCGGTGAGTCGGGCTGCGGAAAATCAACCTTGGCGCGTTGTCTCGTCCAACTCTCTCCGGTCACGTCGGGTACCGTCACCTTTGAAGGCACCACTTTGACGGGACTGTCGCGACGAAAACTACGACCCTTTCGACGACAGTTCCAGCTGGTCTTCCAGGACCCCTACGCGTCACTCAATCCGCGACGCACCGTGGGCGACATCGTCGCCGAACCCATGCGCATCAACCATCTAGGCACGTCGAGCGAGATCGACGCACGGGTCCGCGAACTCTTCTCGACCGTTGGTCTCGACTCGGCCGCGATCAATCGCTACCCCCACGAGTTCTCGGGCGGCCAGCGCCAGCGCATCGGCATCGCCCGGTCCCTCTCGCTGAATCCCACGTTGGTCATCGCTGACGAACCGGTAAGTGCTCTCGACGTCTCTATCCAGGCCCAAGTGCTGAACCTCATGGCCGACCTCCAGCAAGAGTTCAATCTGACCTACGTCTTCATCGCTCACGACCTGGGCGTCGTGCGACACGTCTCAGACCGCGTCGGCGTGATGTACCTCGGCGAGTTCGTGGAGTTCGGTGACGTCGGGTCGCTCTACGAGACTCCCCTGCACCCATACACCGAGGCGCTCCTGTCGGTCGTGCCAGAATTGAACGACACGGAGGCGCCGCGTCGTGAGCGCATCATCATCACGGGCGACGTGCCCGACCCCGCGGACCGACCGAGCGGATGCCCCTTCCACCCTCGATGTCCCGTGGCGACCGATCGATGTCGAGTGGAAAAACCTGAACTGTTGGCCATCACTCCCGGTCGTCTCGTGGCCTGTCACTACCCGCGCAACCTCAGCGCGGTGAGCGCTACCACCGCCACTACGTGAGTTCGCGACGGCGCTGACGAGTCGGCGACGATCAGTTGGTGACGCTCGTGATCCACTCTTGGACTTCATCTCGTCGTGGGCCGGTGGCCGGTCCGAACTGACTGATCGCCATCGCGGCGGCCGCGTTGGCCCATCGCGCGGCGGCGAGTGGCGGGTGACCGCTCGCGAGTTCAGCCACGAAGACGCCGTTGTGCACGTCGCCGGCACCATTGAGGTCGACGACCGTAGTCGTGAATCCTGGCACGACGACAGCGTCGCGATGATTGAGGGCCACGGCGCATCCCTTTGCGCCACTTCGCACGAGTACGTCAAGGGTGTCGTTGCGCGTTGCCAACGACGTCGCCGCTTCGGCGGCGTCGAGACATCCAGTGAGCGTCGTCGCCTCCGTCACGTTGCACAGGAGCCAGTTCGCGCGCGTGATCATCGTGTCGAGGTTCGGCGTCGGAATGTCAACCATTCGCGTCGCGGGGTCGAAGAAGACCGTCACCGCCGCGGGGAGTCGAGTAATCCACGCCAGCACCAGTGCGCCGAGCTCCGGGTACATCACGTTGTACCCCGATACCAAGAGGTAGTCGCTCGCCCGCACACCGAGCGCGTCGAGGTCACTCGCGCGAAGCGTCGCTTCGGCGCCGGGTGAAGTGACGAACGAACGCTCGCCGTCGGGCTCTAGTAAGACCACGCAGATGCCCGTGTCGAGGGCTTCGTTTCGAACGACGGGCGTCTCGATGTGCTCGTGCTCGAGCGTCGACGCGGCAAGCGCCGAGAACGGTCCCGCGCCGAGTCGGCCCGCGTAGACGACGGACATATGGTGTCGGACGGCGGCACTCATTGCGTTGAATCCCCCACCGGTCGTGACGAGTTTCTCGCTCGCGAGCGCGTCGCCTGCACGAGTCGGCAGCGCCGAGATCTTCAACACCACGTCAATCAAGACCGTGTCGAGACAGAAGAGTCGCGGCTCGTCACTCATAGACCAACACCCTAGTGAGAAGGTCGTGAAACTTCTAACGAACAAATGTTGGTGAAGCCGTCAGCAAATGCTGACGGCTGCCTACAATCGATGCCAGCGAAGCACAGAGCTGTCGCGAGGAGGCACCGTGAGCGACGATGTAGCTGAGCGATTGGGCACCGGTTCTTCCGGCATCCTTCGAATCGAAGAAAACGGCATCAACGTCATCGCCGAGAACGAGCGCAAGGGAACTCCCCGCGACCTCTTCTGGCCGTGGTTCGGCGCGAACGTCTCGGTCCTTGGTCTCGGCTACGGCTCCTACGTCCTGGGCTTTGGCATCTCTTTCGTCCAGGCCCTCGTGGTCGCCGTCATTGGCACCGTCTTGAGCTTCTGGCTCTGTGGCGTCATCG
>DATKSO010000184.1:0-22447 GCA_035531635.1 Acidimicrobiales bacterium
CAACTGAAGGAACTCGAGCGCCTCAGCGCGTAGCGAAAAGGGCTACGAAGCCTTGACGACGGCGACGACCTTGGTCAACGTGTCCTTCGCGTCACCGAAGACGAGGAGCGTCTTGGGGTTGTAGAGCAGCTCGTTGTCGATCCCGGCGAATCCTGGACGCATCGAACGCTTCAAGAAGATCACGTTCTCCGCCAGGTCGGCGTGGATGATCGGCATGCCGTAGATCGGTGACGACGGATCGTTGGTCGCGGCCGGGTTCACGGTGTCGTTCGCGCCCACGACGAGTGCCACGTCGGCCGTCGCGAGTTCCGAGTTCGCCTCGTCCATCTCGAGGAGATCCTCGTAGGGCACGTTCGCCTCGGCGAGCAGCACGTTCATGTGGCCGGGCATGCGTCCGGCCACGGGGTGAATGGCGTAGAAGACCTCGATGCCCTTGCCCTCGAGGACTTGGGCGAGCTCTTGCAGCACGTGCTGGCCTTGGGCGACGGCGAGACCGTAGCCGGGGATGATGACGACCTTGCTGGCGAAACCGAGCAGCACGCCGATGTCCTCCGGCGAACCCGATCGAACGCTTCGACCTTCGACCCCGCTCGTTCCGGTCGCCGTGATGTTCGAACCGAAGGCCGAGAAGAGCACGTTCGAAAGGCTCCGACCCATGGCCTTACTCATGAGGCGCGTGAGCAAAATACCCGACGCGCCGACCAGGGTGCCCGCCACGATGAGCAGGTTCGAGCCGAGGGTGAAACCCGACGCCGCCACGGCGAGACCGGTGAAGGCGTTGAGGAGCGATATCAGGACCGGCACGTCGGCGCCGCCGATAGGAAGGACGAAGGCCACGCCGAGCAGGAAGGCCACGCCCAAGAGGACCCAGAGCAGCGCGGTCGAACCCTGCACCAGGATCGTCACGATCAACGCGAGGGCGACGAGGCCCACGATGGCGTTGATGATCTGCTGGCCGGGGTACGTGACGGGACGACCGGTCATGAGCTCTTGCAACTTGGCGAACGCGATGGCCGAACCGGCGAACGAGACCGTACCAATCAAGACGCCGAGGAGGACTTCCAACGTCACGTAGGTCGCCGGGTTCGTGGACTTGATGTGCACGAACTCGGTGATCGACACCAACGACGCCGCGCCGCCGCCAACACCGTTGAAGATCGCCACCAGTTGTGGCATGGCCGTCATCTCCACGAGACGCGCCGTCGGGACCGCGATCATCGTGCCGATGAACATCGCCAACAAGATGAGCCACACGTGGTGGAGCGGGTGACCGTCGACGAACTTGAAGAACGTCGCCACGATCGCGACCAGCATGCCAAAGGCCGCTATCGCGTTGCCGAGTCGAGCGCGCTTGGGGCTTCCGAGCCCCTTCAGCGCCACCAAGAACGTCGTCGCGGAGAAGAGATAAATAAGGTCAATCAAAGTCCCACGACTCATGGAGCAACCTCGTCGGACTTCGCCTTGGGCTTGGGCTTGCGACCTTTGAACATCTCGAGCATGCGGTCGGTGACGACGAAACCGCCGACGACGTTGAGCGTCGCGAGTATCACCGCGAGGAAGCCCAAGACCTCTTCGAGGTTGGTGTTGGCCGAGCCGAGGATGAGCATCGAACCAACGATGATGACGCCGTGAATGGCGTTCGAGCCACTCATGAGGGGCGTGTGCAGAATGCTCGGCACCTTCGCGATGATCTCCGTGCCAACGAAGGCGCTCAGTACTAGGACGGTGGCGTACTGCAACAAGAGGTTGCTCACGGGGTCTCCTTCACGTCCGGCGCGATCGCCACGTGGGCAACGCCGAGCGCCTCGGCGGTGGGCGCGTGATTCACGTCGCCGTTTCTCGTGACGGTGACGCCGATGACGACCTCGTCGTTCCAGTCGGGGCTCAGTTCGCCCTTCGAACCGAAGAGTCCGAGCAGCTTGAGGACGTTGTTCGCGTAGAGGAAGCTCGCGTCCGTTCCCATCTCTGAGGGAGGGTTCGCGAGGCCCACGACGCGAACACCCTGGTGTTCGACGACCTCGCCCACCTTCGTCAACTCGCAGTTCCCGCCGCCGTCGGCGGCCATGTCGATGATGAGTGAACCCTCGGCCATTGCTTCGACCATGGCGGTCGTCACGAGGATCGGGGACTTGCGACCCGGCACCGCCGCCGTCGTGATGACGACGTCCGATCCCGCGACTTCACTGAGTAACGCCGCCTGTTGCTGCTGGCGCTCTTCGTCGGTCAGTTCACGCGCGTACCCACCGGCCGCGTCGGCCGTGACACCAAGTTGGACGAAGGTCGCGCCGGCGGACTCGGCCTCTTCCTTCGCGGCCGAGCGCACGTCGTAGGCGCGAACCTTGGCCCCGAGACGCTTCGTCGTGGCGATCGCCTGCAGACCGGCCACTCCGACGCCCATCACGAGGACCTTCGCCGGGCGAATCGTGCCCGCCGCGGTCGTGAGCAGGGGGAAGAAACGATCGAGGTACGTGGCGCCGGCGAGCGCCGCTCGATACCCCGAGACCGTGGCCTGCGACGAGAGCGCGTCCATGTACTGCGCGCGCGAGATGCGCGGCAGGAGGTCGAAGGAGAGTGCAGTGATCTTGCGGTCGTTCAGGACCTTGACGACGTCAAGTTGCAAGAGGGGCGAGAGGAACGAGAGGTGCAGCGAACCTTCGGCGAGTCGCGACGCCTCCTCGGGGGTGGGCGCGTTGACGCGCAAGTTCACGTCACCCGAAGCGACGTCGACGATCGTGGCGCCACTGGCGACGTAGCTCGCGTCACTGAAGTGAGCGAGTTCGCCGGCGTCGCGCTCCACTTCGACCTGCCATCCATCACCGACGAGGGTCTTCACTGCGACGGGCGTCAGCGCTACACGGGTTTCACCCTTGCGCGACTCTTTGTAGAGCGCAATTTTCACTCCATTGTTCTACCAGCCTCGCCCCACGGACTCGACAGACTCAGTGCGACGCTGAACAGAATTCGACGACCTCGTGGCTAAGTTCACGAGGAGCTTCGAGTGGCAGCCAGTGCCCTTGACCTTCGAAGCGGACGAAGGTGAAGCCCTTCGTGCAGTACGACGCGGAGTTGGTCATCTGGCGCTCACCCAGTGCGACGTCGCCACTGGACCAGAGACCGAGGACCGGGACGTCGATGGACGGCAACGTCGGTGGTGGGGCGATGAACGCGTCAGGCGCGAGGTTCGCGCGGTACCACATCAGATGCGTCGTCATCTGTCCGTCACGTTCGAGCTCTTCGATGACGTCCTGCGCCCGGGGATGGCCTAGCCACCGCCGCATCACCTCGTAGTCGTCTTTCCGCAGAAACGCCTCACCGAGACCTTCGATGTAGAAGAGCAGCGTGTACCAGCTCTTCACTTGCTGCTCGAGACCGGCGGAGCAGAACGCCGTCGGGTGTCCCACCGATACCACGCACAGCCGTTCCACTAGTTCAGGGTGATACGCCGCGACGGCCCACGCGAGGTTCGCGCCCCAGTCGTGGCCGACCAACGTCACCTTCTCCTCGCCGATCGCCCCGATGATGCTCGCGACGTCGCCGACGAGGTGGCGCATCTTGTAGCTCGCCACGTCGCTCGGTTTGTCGCTCTGGCCGCACCCTCGAAGATCGGGCGACGCGACGCGGTAGCCGGCGTTCGCCAGTTGAGGCGCGACCTCGTCCCACAGCGCCGAGGTGTCCGGCCAGCCGTGTAACAGCAGTATCGTCGGTCCCTCTCCCTGAAGGTTCACCCGCAGCCGCACGCCGTTGTTCTCGACCGTAAGGGACTCCACCGTCGAGACCGTACACCCGCGAACTAGACCGTGACCATGGAAACTTTTGTCAGCAACGTCCCCTCACCGGTCGGCCCGTTCGGCGTCGAAGGTACGGCCGAAGTCATCACGGCCATCTACTTGCCGAATCAACGCCGTCGTGCCTCCACGGGAACGCCCCCGCGAGCAGTGGCACGCGCGGCGAGACAGCTCGAGGAGTACTTAAAGGGAACGCGTCGTGACTTTGACGTTTCACTGGCGCCCGTCGACGCGACGGACTTCCAGCACGAGGTCTGGGACGCCCTCAAAGAGATTCCCTACGGCGAAGTCCGAACCTACGGTGACGTCGCCGTCAGCGTCGATCGGCCCCTCGCGTCACGCGCGGTCGGAAACGCGAATCACGCGAACCCTTGGCCCGTCGTCGTTCCCTGTCATCGGGTGGTGTCGTCGACGGGGATCGGTGGCTACGGCGGGGGCGACGACGTCAAGCGGTTCCTCCTCGACCTCGAAGGCGTGCACTTCTAGTCGTCGTGCGTCGGCGTCAGTGGAATTTCACGGAGCGGCAACTCGGCCAGGTGATCACGCGTGAACTGCGTCGTGAGGAGCACGTGCGCCGCGCGTCGAGCGACCCAGAGCAGCGCCAGCGCCGAGGGCACCTCGACGACGATGGCCAGCGTGAGGCTCCCCTTGAATCCTTGGTGACCCGAGGTCGTGACGTCAAACCACGCGTCGAGAAGTAACAGGGTGGCCGAGGCGATCGAGAACAAGATGAGCACGGCCCGTCGACGCCACGCGGCCCACGCCGCGCCGACGAGCATCAGGATCTCGGCGACGTCGAGCCCGACCCACGCGACGTCCCAGTGGTACGCGACGTGGTGGCGAGGCAGTCGCCACCCGAGATACACGGTCCAGGCGACTTCGAGCACCGCGCCCGCGATGAGTACGGTCATCAGTCGATCGCGCGGGGTAGCCAACGCGTGTCGGTGTGCCACGGGACTACCGAGTGACGGGAACCGGGTCGTGGAGAGCGTCGAACATCGCCAGCGTGCCCGCGGCGAGTGCTTCGCGCTCGACATCACTCAGCACGTCGAAACACTTCTGCATCGCGACACTCGTCAACGCTTCAGCTCGGGCCTTCTTCCCTTCGAGTTCTGTCGTAACCTCGGGCGCCTCGTCGGGCTGGTAGCCGTGCAAGGTGAACGCGTCGGGATCTTGTAGATAGCACGCGACGGGCGCCGCGAGTCCGACTTCGTTGACGGCGTGAATGTGGACGCCACCACGTAGTTCGCGAAGGAAGATGGTCCCCAGGTACGCCGCGTGCACCGGGTCGGCCGGAGCGGAGAACCCTTTATAGCCGTCCACGAGCGGACAGACACCTCGGGGCTGCGCGTCGACGACTTTTCGTGCCGCGGAGCCGAACTTCGCGAGGACCGTCAGATCGACGCCGCCGAAGGTCCGATCGGCGAAGGCGTAGGCCGCGAGGAGGTGGTCGGCAGCGGTACTGACCGGATCGGCTTTGGACTTCGCCCGCGTCCAGAGGAAATCGATCGTCGACTGGTTGAAGAAGGTGAACGCCTCGTAGACGGTTGCCGTGTCGACGTCGCCCATCGTGCCGGCTCGACCGAGTCCGTAGAACTCAAAGACGTTGAGTCCGTGTTCCTTTCCGCGCTCATTCGTCATCGGATCGAAGTAGAAGCTCATGCCGAGCGTCTGGATTGGATCGGCGGTAAGCGTCGCGAGCTCGTCGGCGTTCATATCGATGACTCTAACTCCCGGGTGGCGAAGCGGAACCTAGGGAGTGAGACGCTGTCCATCACTGCGAACACGTAGTTCAATGGTCGATCCGCTCTGAACGACGACGAACCGCGCGGATCCGCCGTGACGGATGACGATTTCGGTGACGATCGCGAGTCCGAGCCCCGTGCCGCCGGACTGGCGACTGCGAGCGGAGTCGGCGCGCGTGAAGCGCTCGAAGAAGCGTGCGCTCTCGGCGACGTCGATGCCCTCGCCGTCATCACTGACGACGACGACCGCTTCGTCGCCGTCGAAACGTGCGGCGAAACGCAACTCGCGCTGCGCGTAGCGCATGGCGTTGTCGACGACGTTGCGAATCATGCGTTTCAACATCGCCGGGTCGCCGACGACTCGCGTGGGTTGGACCGCGGACGTGTCCACTACCAGATCGCTCATGGAGCGAACCCGCGTGGCCTCTTCGTACAGCAAGTCGTCGAAGTCGACGTCCTCTCGTTCGCTGCGGGTGTGATCTTCGTCGTGTCGTGCCAGCCAAAAGAGATCGCCGATGATGCCGTCGAGTCGTCGACCTTCACGCATGATGACGTCCGCGACCTCGGTCCAGTTGGCGTTCGTGGGATCGCTGGTGGCGCGCTCGGTGGTGGCGAGCAGCGTCGTCAGGGGACTTCGCAGTTCGTGACTGGCGTTGGAGACAAACTCTTGTTGAAACTTCGACGCCGATTCGAGGCGGTCCAACATCGCGTTCACCGTTCGCGCCATGCGGGCGATCTCGTCGTCACCACCGGTCACGGGAACTCGTTCGGTCAGGTCTTCCGCGGCGATCGCGTCGACGCGGCGGCGAATGGATTCGACCGGCGCGAGCGCGAGACCGATGCCGAGCCAGATCAGGCCGCCCGACATGAATAACAACAGCGGAAACGAGATCAAGAGGCTCACCAGGAGCACCCGGACGCTGTGCTCGATCGCGCCGCCGTACACGAAACCGAAGACCAGCGCCGGACCCCGGGTGGTCGTGATCGTCGACACCTCGCCGGTGCTCAGTTCCGTGATCGTCGAGCGAGTGCTGGCGTTATGAATGAACTGGAAGGTGAGACCACTCGGCACGAGGGCGTCGGTGATGGGCCGAGCGAGCACGGGCGCGGTTTGGATGGCCGAACTGGCCGCCCACACCCTCGAGTCGCTGTAGTTGACGACCTGCACCACGACGTCGCCGACGGGGGGAAGGACGATCACCCGATTCGCCAAAATGTTCGCGGTGGCGAGTCGCTGTTGGGTCTGTTCGATCACCGAATCGATTTGATTGGTCGCCTGTTTGAGCAGCGACCGGTGCACCAGATTGACGAGCGCGACCCCGGTGAAGGTCAAGATGATGGTGATCGCGATGACGAAGATGAGCGTGAGGCGCGCTCGAATGGAGAGTTGACGGCCCTCGGCCATCACGCGTCACGCGCGCAGTAGCCGACACCTCGCACGGTGTGGATGATCGACGGCTCGCTCGACAGGTCGATCTTTCGTCGAAGGTAACCCACGTAGACCTCGACGATGTTCGGATCGCCGTCGAAATCGCTACCCCACACCGAGTGCAGAATCTCCAGTTTGGTGTGCGTGACCTTCGATCGACTCATGAAGAACTCGAGGAGGGAGAACTCTCGCGGCGTCAACGTCACGTTTCGCCCGTGCGACGTGACGTGACGACTCATCGGATCCAGCGACACGGCGCCCAGCGTCAGTAATTGGGGTCGGCTCCGATCGTGGCGGCGCAGCAGCGCGTGCACGCGGGCCATGAAAACCGCACGCTCAAAGGGCTTTCGCAAGAAGTCGTCGGCCCCGACGTCGAGCCCTTCCACTTCGTCCCAGTCCCCTTCTTTGGCGGTCAACATCAAGAGGGGCGTCTGCAGGCCGGCGTCGCGAAGATCCTGACAGACCCGAAAACCGCTTCGTCGGGGCAACATGATGTCGAGCACGATGACGTCATAACTGCCGTGCAGCGCTTCGTCCAAACCCGTCTCGCCGTCGTGACGTTGCTCGACCACGAAGCCCTCGTCAACCAGGAGTCCCGCCACCGCACTCGCGAGGTCGAAATCGTCTTCGATAACGAGGACTCGGAGAGGTTGATCACTCATTGCAGGTAGAGGTTACCGTTGGCTCCTTCAACGATCTTCAACTTCGCAAGTCCGTGCGGTGCTGGTCCCACGATCACGTCGCCGTTGGCCACTTGGAACTCGGACCCGTGACAGGGACATACGATGACCTGGGCCGAACTCGAATAGCCCACGGTGCAACCCGTGTGGGGACAGACCGCGTCGTAACCAACGAACTCTCCCGACTTGGTGTGAATCACGATGCCGGGGTCACCATTCGAGGGGATCGTGAAGCTCGCGGCCTGGTTCTTCGGCACTTGACTCGACGAGCCGAGTAACTGCCCCAGGGCTGATCCCGGCGAGGTCGTCGTCGTCGCTGGCCCAGGCGACGTGGTGGACGTGGCGCCAGGGGGCGACGTCGTGGTGGGCGACGTCGTGGACGGCGCGAGTTGGTTCCCTTGGCCCTTGGGCTTCGGCGCGCCGTCGATGAGTCGACCCACGACCGCCGCGGCCGCGCCCGAGATCACGACCGACGTCCCCACCGCCGCCGCGAGCGCACTCGCGAGCACGACCGCGCGACGATCCGTCGCGTTCACCGCGGTGAGTGCACTGGGGACTGACCCGTCATTCAGTAACACTGGGCAGGCCGCCGCGTCACAGGGTTGGCCCACCCGAGCGTTGCACGTACCCCGGTCGTACTGTCCGCAGAGACTTTGCACTTGGGCGAAGGAGATGGCCACCAGCGCGGGTGACGGTCGTTGGTGCTCTTTCGCGACTCGCTCCTTGATCCACCCGTCTAGCGAGAGTCGCGATCCGCCGCCCGCCGCGATGAACGGCATCCACGCGAAGAAAAACACGATGTCCGCGCCGGTGAAATACGGCGACGCGTGAAAGCTCACCGTCAAGAAGAGTGAAAGTGACAGCAGCAGCCCGCCCACCGCGGCCACGCGGGTGAACAGTCCGAGCAGGGTGCCCAGTCCGACGGCCACCTCGCTCACAGCGATCAACACGCCGATAGGCACGGCGACTCCGCCGAGATGGCTCAGCAGTGCGTGGATCGGGCTCGTTCGCGCTGCCGCGATGATCTGGGACTGAATAGAAATCGGACTCTTGGCGTCGAAGAAGTTGGGGTTGGCCAACTTCTGAAGTCCCGCGAACGTGAAGGTCGCGCCGAGAAAGAGCCGCAGGGGCAGGAGGGACCACTCGCTGAGCGCCGTCGCGCCCACCGGGGTCCGGAAGGGATGCGTACGCGGCGAAAGATCGTGCCCCGGGGCACGTGGTGGTTGTGGCACGTCACCATGGTGCCACAGCGGTTTCGTCCGATGCCCGGCACGGGCCACTCCTCGGCACGATTTTTCAACCACAATGGATAGATGTTGAACGCCTCCATCGTCTCGTTCCTGACCGAGAAGTTGCACAGCGTCTCGCCGGGCATCGTCTACGTGCTCGTGGCGCTGCTCGTCTTTGGCGAGGCCGCGCTGTTCATTGGCTTCGTGTTACCCGGCGAGACCTCAGTGATCGTGGCCGGCGTGGTGGCGAGTCAGGGCCGCGTCAACGTGGTGTTCGTCGCGGTCTTGGTCGTCGTCTCGGCCATCATCGGCGACTCCGTCGGCTTTGAGGTCGGCAGGCACTACGGCGATCGGCTCATCAAACTCCCCTTCGTGCGTAGTCGACACGACGCGCTCGAACGCGCCCTCGAAGGTCTACGTCGCCGTGGCACCACCTACGTGTTCGTGGGACGTTTCACGGCCTTCCTTCGCGCGGTGATGCCGGGTCTCGCGGGCATGAGTCGCTTGAGGTATCGCCGATTCCTTATGGCGAACGCCGCGGGCGCGCTCCTCTGGGGCGTGGGCTACACCTTGCTCGGCTACTTTGCCGGCAGCGCGCTCGGGACGATTCAAAAGTGGTCCGGTTGGGCCGGCATCGCCGTCCTCGTCGTCGTCGTCGGATTGGTTGTCGCGCTGCATTACGTCAAGAAGCGTCGCGAGGCGAACGTCGAACAAGAGTGGAGAGAAGATCACCCTGAAGGCGACTCAACGCAAAGCGCTGAGTAGCTCCTCCGTCGCGTTGACGCGCCACTCATCACCACGCAGCGCGAGAAGTCCCGCGCTCGCGCTCGTAGGACCACTACCGCGAAGCAGCGAGCGCACGTAGAGCTCATCGACGGCGAGCGAACGTCGCGTCGCGACGATGTCTTCGGGCGCGACGTCGAGCGACGTGACGGCACTCGAGCGAACGAGTCGAGGTCCAACGATCTCGTCGGCACCGAGGGCGTCGATGAGGCCCTCGATTTGAGCGCGGGCGAATCCCGCGTCGGTGAACGCGCTTCGACGCCACGGGGGCGCCGAACCCGAAAGAAAGCCACGACTAACGAGTTCTTGGGGTTGAGTGAAGGCGAGAACACCCGTGACGTCGTCGGAGAACGTCTCGACCAACCGTCGCGCGTGCGCGATCACGTGCGGGACGACCCACGGCAAGAGCCACGCTTCAAGACCGAGCCACGACGGCCACACGGCGTCCACCAGGGCGATCGTGACGTCGAGGCTCAGCGATCGCGCGTAGCGCACGACGTCACGGTAGCGGCGGAGCGCCTCTTCGTCGTAGTGACCTTGTCGCGGTTCGACGCGCGCCCACTCGACGGTGAGTCGCACGCCCGCGAAACCGAGGGCTGGCACGAAGTCCAAGACGCGTTCGTAGTGACGCCACAGATCGTCGGCGGCACCCGGACCTACGTGTCGACCCAGACCGATCGTCGGCGCGTAACAGGTCATCGGGCCGCCGGCTCGATCGAAGCCACCCTCGACCGCGTAACCCTCGAGCGTTACGAAGAGACGAGCTCGCGGATTCACGTGGTCAGTTTCGCACGCACACCATTGGCTGACGTCAACTAGCGTTTCGGTCGAAGCCCGCGAGGGCCCTTCGAAGGAGGCCCGATGGCCGATGAAGTACTGCGCGAACGTCGTGGACACGTTGAACTACTCACGATTAACCGACCCGAAGCGCGCAACGCTATCAACCGCGCGACGGCAAACGCCCTCAGCGACGCGCTCGACGAGTGCGAAACAGACGACGACGTCTGGGTCGTCGTTCTGACCGGCGCGGGCGACAAAGCCTTCTCCGCGGGGATGGACTTGAAGGCCTTCGCCAGCGGTGAGTTCCCCATCACCGAGAAGGGCTTCGGGGGCCTGACCAAGCGCGACTTCACGAAGCCGTTGATCGCGGCGGCGAACGGTTCGGCCCTCGCGGGAGGCTTCGAGATGATGCTCAGCTGTGACATGGTGGTCGCGGCCGAACACGCGATGTTCGGTATCCCCGAAGCGTCGCGAGGTCTCGTCGCGGGCGCGGGCGGACTGATTCGTCTGCCCAAGCGCGTACCGTTGACCGTCGCGTTCGAGATGGCCCTCACGGCCGATCCCATCAGCGCCGCGCGCGCCTACGAGTTGGGCCTCGTCAACCACGTCGTGCACGGCGACGTCGTACTCGACGTCGCGATCGCACTCGCCGAGCGCATCGCGAAGAACGCACCCTTGGCCGTTCGCACGTCCAAAGACGTAATGCGCCGCGCGGGTGAACTCACCGAGGCCGAGGCGTGGGTCGTCAACGACGAAGCGTTCGCGATGATCGGGCTGAGCGCCGACGCGATGGAGGGCGCCGTCGCGTTCGCCGAGAAGCGTGACGCGAACTGGCAGGGTAAGTAGGTGAACTCGGTCGTCACCATCACCCATCACGCGCAACTCGCTAACGCCTGGACGATTGTTCGACTCAGTTTGCACGTGCTGGGCGCGTGCGTGTGGGTTGGAGGTCAGCTCGTCCTCGCCGGATTGGTCGTGACGCTGCGCGGCATCTCGCACGACGCCCCCGGCAAGGTGGCGAGGGCCTTCGCGAGAGTCACCTGGCCGGCATACGGGCTCTTGATCGTCACGGGAGTGTGGAGCGTCGCGGCCGTCGGTTCGGGGGCGGGGTCGAACTGGAATGCCGTGTTCGGCATCAAGATGTTCTGCGTGATCGTCGCGGGACTCGGCGCGTTCTTGCACACGAGAGCCGCGTCACCCAAGGCGAAGGGTGTCTTCGCGGGCGTGGGCATGGTCGCGACGATCGCCGCGATGGTACTGGGCGTCGCTCTCGCCGGTTAGTGCAGGTGGTACACCAGCGCTGACGTGATCGCCGCGGACGCGACGACGACGGGAAAGGGCGCCTTCGCGAAGAGTGCCGCGAGCGCTACCGCGAGGCCGGCCAGTCGGTGGTCGAGCACGACGTGGGTCTTGACGACGAGTCCCTCAGCGACGACGAGCGCGCTCAAGAGCGAGATCGGCACGAGCGCGTTCACGCGCTGGAGACGCGGACGCGCGAGCCAGCCCTCAGGGATGTAGTAGCCGAGGAGCTTGACACCAAAGCACAACACGCTCGTCGCGCCGAGGACGATCCAAGCCGTCGCGCTACTCATCGTTCGCGCCATCCCCAGACAACAGCGACCAGCGCGCTCGCGATGATGGGCAGTCCCGCCGGCAGCCAGGGCGTGACGAGCACGGCAAAGGCCATCGACGACGCCGCGACGACGCGAAGGAACGTCGTCGTGAGACGCGGCCAAAGGAGCCCTAGGAACGCGGCGGGCACCGCGGCGTCGAGACCCCACGACGCGGGGTTCCCGAGTGCCTTCGCCCCGATCGCCCCGAGGAGGGTGAAGAGATTCCAGAAGAGATAGACACCTACGCCGGTCAGCCAAAAGCCCCGCCGCATCGCGTGCGTGCCGCGCGGCGTCTGAGCGAGCGCGACGCCAGTCGACTCGTCGATGGTGAGGTGGGCCGCCATCACCCGTCGAAAACCCTTCACGCGCACGAGGGGTGCCATTTGGAGTCCGTACAGTGCGTTGCGCGTGCCGAGCATGGTGGCCGCGGCGACGGCACTCACGGCACCCCCACCGGCAGCCATCACCCCCACGGCCGCGAACTGACTGGCCCCCGTGAAGGTGAGAAGAGAGAAGAGACAAGTCTGGAGGACGGAGAATCCCGCGGCGATCCCGGCGGCCCCGAAGGCGACGCCGTAGGTCCCGACGGTGAACGCGACGCTGAAGGCGTCGCGAGACGTCTCACGGGGCGCTGTCGTCACCTCTTCATTCTTGCCGAGCCTGATGAGAGGCTGCGCGGGCGTAGCCGAGCGACTCGGTGAGCGGACTACTCTTGGTTTTACGCACGTCAGAGGAGTGGACCGTGTTCTTTGGTGAAATTTTTGGACCGGATCTCTTGATCGTGGTCATCGTGGTCGCCGTCCTCATCTTTGGAGGCGCCGCCATCCCCAAATTGGCCAAGAACCTCGGTTCCGCAAAGAACGAGTTCGAAAAGGGTCTGAAGGAAGGCAAGGCATCAGGCACCACGAAGGCCACCGACGCCGCGGAGTCGAAGACTCCCGAGGACGACAAGTAGTTCTCGAGCGCACGGGTGCGTTACTCCGGGCACGAAGGGTTCGCCGGCGTCGCACGGCGAGCCAACCAACCTTAAAAAATGAGTAAGGTTTCCTCCGTGGAACCACCCGCCCTGTCCCCACAGGGAGTCTCCAACCGGACACGCCGCTGGCGCCGCGTGCGACGTATTGTTGCGCTCCCCGTTGCCGCCCTCGCGCTGGCCGGTTGCACCGTGCCAACTTTCGGGGCCTCACCCGGCGCGACGACGAGTTCCCAGTCGACGTTTCACCTGTGGCAGGGGTTCTCCGTCGGCGCGGTCATCGTGGGCGGACTGACCACGGTCCTCATCCTGTGGGCCGTCTTCAAATACCGCCGCAAGAGCGACCGCATCCCCAAGCAGAGTCAGTACCACATCCCCCTCGAGATGACGTACACGATCATTCCGATCATCATCGTGTTGGGTCTCTTCGCCGCGACCATGGTCGTCGAGAACAAAGAGGTCGCGAACCCGAAGACGAACGTCACCATTGACGTCAACGCCTTTCAGTGGGGCTGGAAGTTCACCTACCCCGGTCAGAACGTGGTCGTCGTGGGACAGACCACGGAGGACCCGATCATGGTCATGCCCGTGAACACCGACGTGCACATCAACCTGACGTCGTCGGACGTCATCCACGGGTTCTACGTGCACGCCTTCAACTTCTCGCGATACGCGCTGCCGGGAGTGTTGAACCAGTTCACCCTTCGCGCCGTGAATACGGGTACCTTCGACGGACAGTGCACGCAGCTCTGCGGTCTCTACCACTCGCTGATGGTCTTTCGCGTGAAGGTCGTCAGCCAGTCCGAGTACGCCGCGTGGCTCGCGAGTAACGCCAACGCGAACGCCGCGCAGGCCGCGCAGACCGCCACCAATCAGCAGACCTCGTCGATCGTGCCGACGAAGCCCGCGAAGAGCCAAGGGAACAACTGATGACTGACGTACTCGACCCGCCCGTCGCCGCCCACCACGATGACCACGACGACCACGAACACGAGGAACACCACGGTCCCACGGGCATCTTGAAGTGGATGACGACCACCGACCACAAGGTCATCGGGATGTCCTACACCGTCACCGCCGTCATCATGATGGTGATCGGTGGCGCGCTGGCCGAGGTGATTCGCGCGCAGCTCACGACGTCCAACAACTCCCTGGTCTCTTTCGCGCAGTACAACGAACTGTTCACCATGCACGGTTCGGTGATGATCTACCTCTTCGTCGGTCCCTTCGCCTTCGGCGCGCTCGCCAACATCATCGTGCCCATCCAAATCGGTGCGCCGGACATGGCCTTTCCACGCCTGAACGCGTTGAGCTACTGGCTCTACCTGATGGGCTCGATCACCATGCTGTCGGGCTTCTTCGTCGCCGGCGGCGCGGCCAACTTCGGCTGGGTCGCGTACGCGCCGCTGTCGAACTCGATCAACACGCCGGGAGCGGGCGCCGACCTGTGGATTGGCGGGCTGCTGCTTACGGGCTTCTCCGCAATCTTCACCGGCGTGAACCTGTGCGCGACGATCTTCTACTTGCGAGCACCCGGTATGACGATGTTCCGGATGCCGATCTTCACGTGGAACCTTCTGATCACCGCCATCTTGATCCTTCTCGCCTTCCCCGTTCTGACCGCGGGCCTCATCATGCTCTACTGCGACCGGCACTTCGGGACGCACATCTTCTCGGTCCAAGGCGGCGGCGTTCCGGTGCTGTGGCAGCATATTTTCTGGTTCTGGGGCCATCCGGAGGTCTATATCTTGGCGCTGCCGTTCTTCGGCATGGTCACCGAGATCATCGCCGTCTTCTCGCGTAAGCCCGTCTTCGGCTACAAGGGAATGGTCTTCGCCACACTGTCGATCGGCGCGCTCTCGCACGGTGTGTGGGCGCACCACATGTTCACGACCGGCGTCGTGTTGTTGCCTTTCTTCTCCATCATGAGTCTCTTGATCGCGGTGCCGACGGGCATCAAGATGTTCAACTGGATCGGCACCATGTGGCGAGGGGAGGTCTGGTTCTCCACCGCCATGTTGATGGCGGTGGGCTTTCTCATCACGTTCCTCATCGGTGGCCTCACGGGTATCTACCTCGCGAGCCCGCCGCTCGACTTCTTCACCCACGACACCTACTTCGTGGTGGCGCACTTCCACTCCATCGTGATGGCGCTGGTGCTCGGCGCCATGGGTGGTCTCTACTACTGGGGTCCGAAGATCACCGGCTACCTGCTGAACGAGACCATTGGCAAGATCCAGTTCTGGTTCTTGTTCATTGGCACGCAGGTCTTCACGTTGCCCATGTACTTGCTCGGTCTGCGCGGGATGCCCCGACGCGTCGCCACCTACGCGCTGCACCCGGGGTGGCAGTTCTTGAACCAAGTCTCGACGGTGGGCGCGGTCCTGGTCGGCATCTCGACGATCGCCTTCATGGTGAACGTCGTCTACAGCTGGAAGAAGTATCCGGCCGGCGACAACCCGTGGGACGGCCACACGCTCGAGTGGTTCACCACCTCGCCTCCCCCACACCACAACTTCTACCGTCTGCCCCAGATTCGTTCGGAACGTCCGACGTGGGACTACAACCACCCCGGACACACCGCTGCTGAACACGGCCACCATCAGGTGCACCACGAGGAGATACCCGCCCCATGAGGACCGAGGCGAAGGTCTTGTTGGGCCTCGGGCTCTTCTTCGGCGTGATGTGCGCCGTCTACTGGAACTGGGGACACGAGAACGCGGGCAGCGTGATGATGTTCGCGGGCATGCTGCTCTGCTTCGTACCCGGTGGCTACTACTACTGGTGGAGCCGACGCATGCGCGCGCGCCCCGAGGACGACCCCAACGCGACCCAGGCCCAAGGAGCGGGCGTCGTGGGTGCCTTCCCGGGCACGTCCATCTGGCCCTTCACACTCGGCATGGGTGCCTTCTTCGTCGTACTCGCCCTCGTCTTTGGCATCTGGTTCTTGGTTCCCGGTCTCGGTTTGGCGATGTGGGCCCTGTTCGGAGGAACGGCCGAAGGTCGTCGTGGGGGTACGCAGTAGTCGGTTGAGGTCGTCGAACTCTTTTCGACGTCGTTCATCATTGTTCGGGCGGGAGGTGACGTTCGCGCGTCTTTAGCACAGCGCGGACGCTGCCTAGTATTGAATTTGCAGTGTGGTACCCAGGGGACTACTAACGAGGAGAGTCTGTGACGGCCCTAGAGAGTTCGACCAAGGTTCAACTGGGGGGAAAGCGCGGCGGTCCCGACGAACCGACCCTTCGTAGCGATCGCTGGTGGATCCAGCCCGTCGTGACGGTCTCGGTCCTCACCGCGTTCGTCATCTACTCGACGTGGGCGGCCTTTCAGAACAAGTACTACTACGTGGGCGCCCTCGTGCACCGCGATCTCATCAGCCCGTTCTACTCCCCGTGCATCGGTGGCAGCTGCGTACCCGGCGCCAAGTTCGTCTTTTCCGTGAACGCCTGGACGCTGTCACCGGCGCTCTTGATCTTGATCTTCCCGCTGGGCTTTCGCCTGACCTGTTACTACTACCGTCGGAGCTACTACCGCGCGTTCTGGTGGTCGCCACCGAGCTGCGCGGTCGCCGACGCGCACGGCTTCTACTCGGGCGAGACGCGCTTCCCGCTCTTGATGCAGAACCTGCACCGCTACTTCTTCTACGCCGGCCTGCTCTTCAACGTGCTGCTCACGTACGACGCGGTGCTCGCGTTTCACCAGCCCGGACTCGGCTGGGGCGTCACTGTCGGCACGATCGTGCTCACGCTCAACGCGACGTTGCTCTGGCTGTACTCGTTGTCCTGTCACGCATGTCGCCACCTCTGCGGTGGTCAGGTGAAGAGTTTCAAGGCCCACCCGATTCGCTACAAGTTCTGGAAGTTCGTGACGCCGCTCAACGCCAAGCACATGAACTTCGCCTGGGCGTCACTCGTCTTCGTGGCCCTCACCGACGTCTACGTGCGACTCGTGGCGTCGGGCGCCATCTCCGACTACAAGCTCTTCTAGGTTTAAGGACTCTTTCGTGACCGACGTAACGACCGAACACCACGAGTACGACGTACTGATCATCGGCGCCGGCGGCGCGGGGCTCCGCGCGGCGATCGAAGCGAGCCAGCGCGGCCTGAAGGTCGGCATCATCACCAAGTCCCTCCTCGGCAAGGCCCACACCGTCATGGCCGAGGGGGGTATGGCGGCGGCGATGGGTAACGTCTACCCCGAGGACAACTGGATGGTTCACTTTCGTGACACCATGCGCGGCGGCAAGTACCTGAACAACTACCGCATGGCCGAGCTGCACGCGAAAGAGTCGCCCGATCGCGTCTGGGAGCTTGAGCAGTGGGGGGCGCTCTTCGACCGCACCAAGGACGGCAAGATCCTGCAACGCGACTTCGGCGGCCACCGCTACGCGCGCCTCGCCCACGTCGGTGACCGCACGGGCCTCGAACTCATCCGCACCCTCCAACAAAAAGTCGTGTCCATGGGCACCGACGTCTTCATGGAGTGCAAGGTGCTCCAGCTCATCCACGACGGCGAGGGCCGCGTCGCGGGCTGCGTCGGGTACTGGCGCGCGACCGGCGAGTTCGTCACGTTCCAGGCCAAGACCGTCGTCCTGGCGACGGGTGGCGCCGGCAAGTCGTGGAAGTTCACCTCGAACTCGTGGGAGAGCACGGGCGACGGCCACGCGATGGCGCTGTGGGCTGGCGCGAAGCTCATCGATATGGAGTGCGTGCAGTTCCACCCGACGGGCATGGTCTGGCCGCTGAGCGTCCGTGGTCTCCTCGTCACGGAGGGCGTTCGCGGTGACGGTGGGGTGCTGCGCAACTCGCTCGGTGAACGATTCATGTTCAACTACGTCGCGCCGATGTTCCGGGCCGAGACGGCCGACTCCGAAGAAGAGGCCGACAAGTGGTACGACGACCACAGCGCTGGTCGCCGTCCTCCGGAGCTCTTGCCCCGAGACGAAGTCGCGCGCGCCATCAACACCGAAGTCAAGGCCGGTCGCGGCAGTCCCCACGGCGGCGTCTTCCTCGACATCGCGACGCGGCGCTCGGCGGAGTTCATCCGCCGCCGCCTACCTTCGATGTACCACCAGTTCATGGAACTCGCGGGCGTGGACATCACGCGCGAGGCAATGGAGATCGGACCGACCTGCCACTACATCATGGGCGGCGTGCAGGTCGACGCGGACTCGCAGGCCACCGTCGTGCCCGGACTCTTCGCGGCGGGCGAGGTCGGCGGCGGAATGCACGGCGCCAATCGCCTCGGAGGGAATTCGCTGTCGGACCTCGTCGTCTTTGGACGACGGGCGGGCATCGGCGCGGCCGAGTACATCGATGCCGGCGCCGCGGCGACCTCCTTCGATCAAGGTGAGGTCGACGAAGCGATCAAGGGCGCGTTGGCACCCTTCGAGCGCACGAACGGTGAGAACCCCTACGACGTCCAACACGATCTCCAGGAGATGATGCAGGAGAACGTGGGCATCATCCGAAACGCCGCGGAACTCGAGGCGGCGATCGTCGCCCTCGACGCGTTCACCGAGCGCGTGAAGAACGTATCCGTGAAGGGCGGTCGGGCTTACAACCCTGGCTGGAACCTCGCGACGGACCTACCGAGCATGATCTCGGTGTCGAAGTGCGTGGCGAACGGCGCGCTTCGAAGGAAGGAGTCGCGCGGTGGTCACACCCGAGAGGACTTCCCCAACGCCGATCCCGAGTTGGGCAAGCTCAACTTCGCCCAGAGCACCGAGGGCGGCCACTGGGACGATCCGGTCTCAGTCCACGAGGCCTCGATTCTCATCATGCCCGCCGAGCTGAAAGCTCTACTCGAGGAGGACAAGTAATGGCTGAAGTAACCATGCGAGTCTGGCGGGGCGACGCCGACGGCGGCGACTTCGAGACCTACACGCTCGAGCAGAATGAGGGTGAGGTCGTCCTCGACGTCATCCATCGGATCCAAGCGACCGACGCGCCGGACCTGGCGTGTCGCTGGAACTGCAAAGCCGGCAAGTGCGGTTCCTGCTCGGCCGAGGTCAACGGCAAGCCCCGCCTGATGTGCATGACGCGAATGGACACGTTGCCGAAGGGCACCGTCACCGTGACCCCGATGAAGGCGTTTCCCATCATCCGCGACCTCGTCACGGACGTCTCGTTCAACTACGTGCAGGCGGCGAAGGTGCCCGCCCTCTTGCCTCCACCCATGCCCGAGGGGGGCTACCGCATGTTCCAGGAGGACGTCGAACGCGGTCAAGAGTTCCGCAAGTGCATCGAGTGCTTCATGTGCCAAGACGTCTGTCACGTCATCCGCGACCACGAGGAGAACAAGTCGCACTACGCCGGCCCGCGCTTCTTCATCCGCTACGCCGAACTCGAGATGCACCCCCTCGACCAGAACGACCGTCGCGACCTCATTCGCGAGGACATGGGTCTGGGCTACTGCAACATCACCAAGTGCTGCACCGAGGTCTGCCCCGAGCACATCAAAATTACCGACAACGCGATCATCCCCTTGAAAGAGCGCGTCGTGGACGCCCACTACGACCCAGTCGCGTGGCTCGGACGCAAGATCCGTCGCAAGCCCAAGAGGTCGGCGGCCGACGCGGCCGTGCAGCCCGCACCCTAGGTCGATGGCGGCGTTCCTCAGTGCCGAGTGGTTGTCGGCACTCAACGACACCCTCGCCGCCGCCGGCCCGGCGCCGCTCGAAGATCCCACGTCCGTCTTTCGCGTCGTGCTCGAATTCGCGGACGGGCCGAGCTCTTCTCCTCACGCGCTTACGTTCAGCGTCAGAGCCGACGGCGCCGTCGCTGAGTTGGGTGACCACCTCGCCGCGAACGCCATGGTGCGACTCACGTACAAGGACGCGAAAGCGTTGACCGAAGGGACGCTCGAGAGCGGCGTCGCGCTCCGCGAGGGGCGATTCAAGGTCAGCGGCGACGTGCAGGGCCTCGTGCCACTGATCGGTTGGTTGCAGGACGCTCACTCGAACTGACGCGGCCCTCTCGTAATGAGGTGTCGCCGAGTTACTTCACTCGATCCCTAGATCAAGTCAAGCGCCCGAATCTCGTCGCGTTCGCCCACGAGTTCGTCGGTCGTGATCTTGATTCGATCGCGCGCGAAGTCATCGAGTTCGAAGCCCTCTTTGACCTTCCACGAGCCGTGACCGTCGGCGAGCACCGGAAAGCCAAAGGTCAAGCCCTCCGGTACGCCGTAGGCACCCTCGCTGGTCACGCCCACCGACGCGCAGTCGTCGTCGGGCGTCGCGTTAACGAGACTCACGACCGTGTCGATCGCCGCGTTCGCCGCTGACGCCGCGGAACTCAGTCCGCGTGCTTCGATGACCGCGGCACCACGCTTCTGTACCGTCGTGATGAAGTTGCCCTGTAACCACGCGTGGTCGTCGATGACGTCGGGAACTTTCTTGCCGTTGATCGTCGCGTTCGCGAAATCGGGAAACTGGGTCGCGGAGTGATTCCCCCAAATGGCGAGGTTCTTCACGTCCTTCACCGCGACGCCGGCCTTCTTCGCCAACTGCGTCTCGGCCCGGTTCTGGTCGAGACGCGTCATCGCGAACCACCGGTCGGCTGGTATCTCGGGCGCGTTGGACCGCGCGATCAGACAGTTCGTGTTGCACGGGTTGCCCACTACGAGCACGCGAACGTCACTCGCCGCGTTCTCGGCGATCGCACGACCTTGGGGCTTGAAGATACCGCCGTTCACGCTCAAGAGGTCGCTGCGCTCCATGCCAGCCTTGCGCGGGATGGATCCCACGAGCAGCGCCCAGTTCGCACCGTCGAAGGCGTGCTTGAGATTGCTCGTCGCTTCGATACCGGCGAGAAGGGGGAACGCGCAGTCGTCCAGCTCCATGACCACGCCGTCGAGACTCTTCATCGCGGGTTCGATCTCGAGAAGCCGCAAGATCACGGGGGTGTCCGGGCCGAACAGCGCACCCGAGGCGACACGGAACAACAGTGAGTAACCGATCTGGCCGGCGGCGCCGGTCACGGTGACGTGGACGGGGGTGGTCATGACGCTCCTTCTTACTTCTTAGAGGCGCTCGACGATGGCGGCGCCGAACTCCGAGCACTTGACTTCGGTCGCTCCGTCCATCAAACGGGCGAAGTCGTAGGTGACGATCTTGTCGGCGATGGTCGCCTCCAGTGCCTTGACGATGTCGTTGGCGGCGTCGGTCCAGCCCAAGTGCTCGAACATCAACACGCCCGACAACAAGACCGAACCGGGATTCACCTTGTCCTGTCCGGCGTACTTCGGTGCCGTGCCGTGGGTGGCCTCGAAGATGCCGTGACCTGTGACGTAGTTGATGTTCGCCCCGGGCGCGATGCCGATGCCACCGACTTGGGCGGCCAACGCGTCGGACATGTAGTCACCGTTAAGGTTCGTCGTCGCGATGACGTCGTACTCCTTCGGGCGGGTCAAGACCTGCTGAAGCGCGATGTCCGCGATGACGTCCTTCACGAGGATCTTCGAGCCAGGCTTGCCGTTGCAGTCGTCCCAACCAACGGCGACGTCGTCGAACTCCTCTTTCACCAGTTCGTAGCCCCACTGCATGAAGGCGCCCTCGGTGTACTTCTGGATGTTGCCCTTGTGCACCAACATCACCGATTCGCGTCCGTGACTCACGGCGTACTCCAGCGCCGCACGAATGAGCCGCTTAGAGGCGAACTCCGAAATGGGCTTGAGGCCGAGGCTCGAGTTCTCACGAACGTCCCAACCGAAGGCCTCCTTCACGAAGACTCGCAACTTCTCGGCGTCCGCGCTGCCGGCTTCGAGTTCGAGTCCGGCGTAGACGTCTTCGGTGTTCTCGCGAAAGATCACCATGTCGACGTCTTCAGGACGCTTGACTGGTGAGGGGACGCCCTGGAACCAGCGCACGGGTCGCAGGCACACGTAGAGATCCATGATTTGGCGTAACGCCACGTTGAGGGAGCGAAAGCCACCGCCGATGGGCGTCGTGAGAGGACCCTTGATGCCAATGAGGTGCTCACGGAAGTCGGTGACCGTCTGTTCGGGGAGCCAGTTCCCGGTCTCATCGAACGCCTTTTGACCCGCGAGCACTTCCTTCCACGCGATGGTCTTGCCGTACTTCTTCGCGGCGGCGTCGAGCACGAGTTGCGCCGCCGGCCAGATGTCGATACCGATACCGTCACCTTCGATGTAGGGGATGATCGGGTTGTCCGGGACGTGCAAGACGCCCTCTGTACTCATAGTGATTTTCTCAGCCATGGTCCCATCCTACGGCGATTTTCGGGCCCGCTCTTTGGCTGAACGACAGCGGAAGTGGGTCGTCTAGGTGAAGAGCGCGTGATAGATCTCGCGCGTCGCCGTCGATCGGTTCAGGGTGTAGAAGTGGAGTCCGGGCGCGCCCAATTCGAGCAGTCGCGCGCACAGTTCGGTGGCCGCGAGGATGCCCTCGGCGCGAACCGCGGGTGCCCCT
>DATKSO010000185.1:0-6000 GCA_035531635.1 Acidimicrobiales bacterium
GACTTCCGCGACCGTGGGACCAACAGTGGAGTCTTCGCGTCCAACAAGTGTTGGCGTACGAGAGCGACCTCCTCGAGTACCCCGACATCTTCGCCGGCTCTCGCGTGATGGAGGCGATAGTGCACGAACTGACCGTCGCGGCTCAGAGTGAACTCGACGACGTGCTCGCGCTCGGCGGCGCTTTCAACGCCATCGACGAACTGAAGAGCCGCTTGGTCGAAAGCCAGTCGGCGCGTGTCGAACGGATCGAGTCCGGCGAGCAGATCGTCGTTGGTGTCAACCGATTCACCGAGACGGCGCCGTCACCGCTTACCGGCGACGATTCGCTCGAAGCCGTCATGACCGTTGACCCCGCCGTCGAACAGCTCCTCATCGATGACGTGACGTCGTGGCGCCAAAATCGCGACGACGACGCCGTGCAGACTGCACTCGCGGAGCTGCGCCGCGTCGTCGCGAGCAGTGACGTGGCCGACAACGTCATGGTGCCCACCATCGCCCTCGCGAAGGCCGGTGGGACGACCGGCGAGTGGGCCGGGGCCCTGCGCGACGTCTTCGGCGAGTACCGCGCGCCTACGGGCGTGCGAGGTGGCGTCGGAACTCGGGGCGCCCACTTCGGTCAACTCGTCGCGCGCTCGCAGGCCCTGAGGGAGAAGCGCGGCACGCCGCCCAAGTTGCTCGTCGCCAAGCCCGGACTCGACGGGCACTCGAATGGTGCTGAACAGATCGCCGTCGCCGCGCGCGACGCGGGTTTCGAGGTCATCTACCAGGGCATCCGCCTGTCACCCGAAGAGATCGTCTCGGCCGCGCGCGACGAAGACGTTGACGTGGTGGGCCTATCGATTCTCTCGGGCTCGCATCTCGCGCTCGTGCCTCGCGTCATCGAGGGGCTACGTGACGCGGGCGTGGACGCCAAAGTCGTCGTGGGCGGGATCGTGCCCGACGACGACGCGCGCGAACTCAAAGCGCAGGGCGTCGCGGCGGTGTACACGCCGAAGGACTACTCGATGGCCGCGATCATGGACGACCTCTTGGATCTGATCGAGTCCTCTAGTTGAGGTGATGCGGACGACGAAGGGCGAAAGGGCCCGCGTTGAACCAACGTCCCGAGAAGCGCCACGTCGGTGGTTCGTCTTTCGCGCGCGGACGTGGAGCCTTCAGCAACTCCTCGGCCGCCGCGATAAGCGCGGCCATCTCATCGGGGGGCAGTCCCGGGCGCGGCGCGAGTCCGTAGCTCACAGTGGCACGTTCCCGTGCTTGCGCTTGGGCAGGTCTTCGCGCTTACCCCGTAAGAGGTCGAGCGATCGAGCGAGGATCTGTCGCGTCTCGGCGGGGTCGATGACGTCGTCGATGAAACCGCGTTCGGCGGCGATGTAGGGATTGGCGTAACGCTCCTCGTAGTCGTCGATGAGCTGCGTGCGCAGCTCATCGGGACTGTCGGACTCGGCGAGGTCACGTCGGTAGACGATGCGAACGGCGCCCGAAGCGCCCATCACCGCGAGCTCCGCTGTCGGCCACGCGAAGGCGAGGTCTGCACCAATGGACTTCGAATTCATGACGACGTACGCGCCGCCGTAGGCCTTGCGGGTGATGACCGAGATACGCGGCACCGTTGCTTCGCAGAACGCGTAGAGCAGTTTCGCGCCGTGGCGGATGATGCCGCCGTACTCTTGCGCCACGCCGGGCATGAAGCCGGGTACGTCGACGAAGGTGACGATCGGCACGTTGAAGGCGTCGCACGTGCGAACGAAGCGAGCGGCCTTCTCACTCGACTCGATGTCGAGGACCCCAGCGAGAATTTGAGGTTGATTGGAGATGATGCCAATGGTGTACCCGTCCAAGCGCGCGAAGCCGCAGGTGACCTGCTGAGCGTAGGTGGCGTGGACTTCCATGTAGTCGCCACCGTCGACGACCGACGTGATCACTTTTTTCATGTCGTAGGGCTGATTGTGCGATTCGGGCATGAGATCGCGCAGATTCTCACAGAGACGGTTCGGGTCGTCGCCGGTCATGATGCGGGGCGGCTCCTCCATGTTGTTCGACGGCAAGAAGGACAGGAGGTAACGGACCTCGTCGAGGACGCTCTTCTCGTCGGGCAACACGAAGCTTGCGACGCCCGACTTCGTGGCGTGCGTCTGCGCCCCGCCCAACTCCTCGAGCGTGACGTCCTCACCGGTCACCGACTTGACGACGTCAGGACCAGTGATGAACATGTGGCTCGAGTCCTTCACCATGAAGATGAAGTCCGTCAGTGCCGGTGAGTAGACGGCTCCCCCGGCGCAGGGACCGAGGATGACCGAGATCTGGGGAACGACGCCCGACGCACGTACGTTGCGAAGGAAGATCCCACCGTAGGCGTTGAGCCCGGCGACACCTTCTTGAATTCTCGCGCCCGCTCCGTCGTTCAAACCGATGATCGGCAGGCCCATCGTCGTAGCGAGGTCCATGATCTTTTGAATCTTCTCGCCGTGCGTCTCGCCGAGCGCCCCACCGAACACCGTGAAGTCCTGGGAGTAGACGCAGACCTTGCGACCGTCGATCTTCCCGTAGCCCGTGATGACGCCGTCGGAGTACGGTCGCGACTCCTCGAGCCCCATGCCCGACGCGACGTGACGATTCAGCATGTCAAGCTCTTGGAACGAATCTTCGTCGAGCAGGTACTCGAGACGTTCGCGTGCGGTCATGCGACCCTTCGCGCGATGGCGCTCGATCGCCTTCTCACCCCCGGCCATACGGGCTTCCGCCTTAAGGGCTTCTAGTTCCTTCAGACGATCAGCCATTGAGTGCTCCATAGGGAGCCAGGCTAGCCAGGCCGCGTGACCACGTCACTGAAAAAATTCGACACGAAACCAGTGACGTTCGCTTCGTCGTGTCACGTCGGCGTTACCACAAAGTAGGAATTTCTTGTTACCCGTAAGTACGAAGTTTCTAACTCTCGGGTAACTGGAATCTCTTCTTCGCGCTAGTCGCTCTCCTGCACGAGTTCGATGAGCGTGCCGAACGACGCTTTGGGATTGATGAACGCCACGGTCGTCGCGCGCGATCCCGGGCGGGGCACGTGATCGATGACTTGATAGCCCGACGCCTTCACCGCTTCGAGCGCGGCGGCGCAGTCCGCGACTCGATACGCCACGTGGTGCAGACCTTCGCCCCTCTTTTCGAGGTACTTCGCGACCGGTGAGTCGTCGCGCGTCGGCGTGAGGAGTTGAACGTACGAGTCGGCGACGCGCACCAACGCTTCTTCGACGCCGTCGGATTCGACGATCTCTCGATGCTCCACCGTGGCACCAAAGACGTCGGCGTACCACGCGATCGCGGCCTCGAGATCGTGCACCGCGATGGCGACGTGATCGATTTCGATAAGGAGAGAGTCCACCGTCACTCCTCGTCGTGGCGGCGAAAGATGGTGAGGCGATCTTCACCGACGCGGGCACGCGTCACGGGGTCGGTGACGCCGAGTCCCTCACGCGGTGCGACGCACAGGACGCCGATCTTTCCTTCGTGTCGGTTGTGGTGCACCTGGTAGGCCGCGTCGCCGACCTCGTCCATGGTGAAGACGGCGGAGAGCGGTGGCACCACCACACCGTCGATGATCGTTTGATTGGCCGACCAGGCCTCACGGTAGTTGGAGAAGTGCGAGCCCTTGATGGTCTTGAGTTTCATCCACAGGTGACGATTGTCGTACTCGATCAGGTAGCCACTCGTTGCCGCGCACGTCACGATGGTGCCGCCACGCTTGGCGACGAACACGCTCGCGCCCATGGTGGAACGACCGGGGTGCTCGAAGACGACGTCGGGGTCGCCGCCGACGAGCGAGCGAATGTCCTTGCCGAGTCGACGCCACTCGCTCTCGTCCTGGTTGTGTTCGTCCTTCCAAAACTGGTAGTTCTTCTCGACGCGATTGATGACGTGTTCGCAGCCCAACTCTCGGAGCATCGTGGCCTTCGCTTCACTCGACACGACACCCACGGGCACGCCACCGGAGTTCAGTACGTGCTGCACGGCGAATGAGCCGAGTCCCCCCGACGCGCCCCAGATCAACACCTTGTCGCCTTGCGTGACGGGCGCGCCGTTTCGCGAGACCAACATCCGATAGGCCGTTGAGTTGCACAGCGCGTTCACCGCGGCCTCCTCCCACGTGAGATGCGCGGGTTTCGGCATCAGCTGGTTGGCCTTGACGACCGTGACGTCCGCCAGTCCGCCGAAGTTCGTCTCGAAGCCCCATATGCGTTGCGTGCTCGAGAGCATGGAGTCGTCGTGGCCACTCGGATCCTGGTCGTCGACGTAGTTGCAGTGCACCGTGACTTCGTCGCCGACTTTCCAGTTTCGTACCAACGATCCCGTTCGAAGGACGACGCCCGCCGCGTCGGAGCCGACGACGTGGTAGTCGAGCGCGTGGCGTTGGCCCCAGATCGACTCCTGGCCCAGTCGGTCCAAGAAGCCGAAGGTGGACAGGGGCTCGAAGATGCTCGTCCAGACGGTATTGAAGTTGATCGACGACGCCATCACGGCGACGTAGACCTCGTCGGGTGCGAGTTCGGGCACGGGCACTTCGTCGACGTGCAGGCTGCGGCGAGGGTCCTTATCCTTGCTCGCGACGCCGTCGAACATGTTCTGCTCGTCGCGACGCACGAAGACGGCCCGCGTCATAGCCGGCATCGGCGTCGCGGCCAGCACTTCGCTCGACGCTCCCGCGAGAATGGCGTCCAGAATCTCACTCATCTGCGCGAGACTACTTGCCGCGGATGGCCGCCACGACCGCGCGGGCTGCCCGTGGCGGCAGGTCGTACGGGCCAGTGGAGCGTCTATCGTTTCAAGTAGTTCCCAAGGGGAACGATCGCAAGGAGCCGTCATGTCGCGCAGTGTCATCGTCGCCGGAAGTCGTACCGCAATTGGCAAGCTCTCGGGCGCCTTCACCACGCTGAGCGCTCAGGACTTGGGCGGCGTCGCGATCAAGGGCGTCCTCGACAAGACCGGCGTCGACCCCTCGAGCGTGGACGCGGTGCTGATGGGCCAGGTTCTCCAGGCCGGTCAGGGTCAGATCACCGCCCGACAGGCCGCCGTCAAGGCCGGGATCCCCATGACCGTACACGCCACCACCATTAATAAGGTGTGCCTCTCGGGCCTGCAAACGATCTATCTCGCCGATCTGATGATTCGTGCCGGCGAGGCCGACGTGATCGTCGCGGGGGGCATGGAGTCGATGACCAACGCGCCGTACTTGCTCCCGGGCGCGCGCGCCGGGTACCGGATCGGAGACCAGAAGGTCGTCGACGCGATGATGTACGACGGGTTGACGTGCACGTTCGACGAGTGCGCGATGGGTCTCGCCACCGAGCACTACAACAAGGGCCAGATCAGTCGCGCCCGTCAAGACGAGTTCTCCGCTCGAAGTCATGAGCTCGCCGCCGCCGCGATCGCTTCTGGCCGCTTCGCCGAAGAGATCGTGGCCGTGAGCGTTCACCAACGAAAGGGCGATCCGCTTCAGGTCACCGTCGACGAAGGCGTACGCGCGGACACCACCGTCGAGTCGCTCGCTCAACTTCGCGCGGCCTTCGAGAAGGACGGCACCATCACCGCCGGCAACGCGTCGCAGATCTCCGACGGAGCTGCCGCCGTCCTCGTGATGAGTGAAGATCGCGCCAAGCAACTGGGTCTCACGCCACTCGGCGAGCTCGTCGGCTACGGCCAGGTCGCGGGACCCGACACGTCGCTGCTGACCCAACCGTCACGAGCGATCTTCCAAGCGGCCGCCAAGGCCGGTATCGACGTGCAGTCGCTCGACCTCTTCGAGATCAACGAGGCCTTCGCCGCCGTGGGCCTCTCGTCGGCCGACGATCTCGGCGTCGACGAGGACAAGATCAACGTCAACGGAGGAGCCATCGCCCTAGGCCACCCGATTGGCATGTCGGGCACGCGCCTCGCGCTCACCGCGCTCATCGAACTACGTCACCGCGGCGGCGGCGTGGCGGCAGTGGCGCTGTGTGGCGGCGGCGGCCAGGG
>DATKSO010000186.1:0-3099 GCA_035531635.1 Acidimicrobiales bacterium
CATCGGAGAAGCGCTGACGAGCGCGGCGGTTGATGAGGCCCGCCGTCGTAGCGTTCGATCCATCGATCTCACCAGTCGACCCTCGAGAGAAGTCGCCAACGCCCTGTATCGCAAACTCGGCTTCGAGCGTCGCGAGACCAACGTCTACCGGTTCTTCCTGGAGAAGTAAAGCGCCCACGTTCTCGTTAGCGAGCGTCCTCAGGTCACAACCTCGCAGTGCGGAGCGACGCACGCGTTTGCCGGTGTCGTGTGGACCGGGAACAACGCGCAGTAGAGGGCGCGTAGGAGTTCGTCATTACCGTGAGACGCCTAAATTCCCTTAGAGTGAGGCGGAGAAGTTCTTGCACGCACCGGAAATCCGTGCAGCCTTAGTAGAAACGAAGAGCTATGCGTTACGCCGACATGGACGTGGCTGAGAGCCCGCTGGAACTCATTGGTCATACGCCGATGGTCCGCCTGAGCGCTGTCGGCGGAGATCTCAAGTGTGACGTCATCGCGAAGTTGGAGACGACGAATCCCGGCGGCAGTTCCAAGGACCGGCCGGCGCTGACCATGGTCCTCGCGGCCGAGCAAGAGGGTCTCTTGGGTCCTGGCTCGACGATCATCGAGCCCACGAGCGGCAACACGGGGGTGGGGCTCGCGATCGTGGCCGCGCACCGCGGCTACAAGTGCATCTTCGTGATGAGCGACAAGATGGCGCCCGAGAAGATCGACGTCCTTCGTGCCTACGGCGCCGAAGTGGTGGTGTGCCCGACGGCCGTCGCGCCAGAACATCCCGATTCGTACTACTCAACGGCGGAGCGTCTCACCCGCGAGACGCCAAACGCCTTTCGACCCGACCAGTACTCGAATCCGAATAATCCCCGCGCGCACTACGAGACGACGGGACCGGAGATCTGGGAGCAGACGAAGGGTCGCGTGACGCACTTCGTCGCGGGCGCCGGCACCGGGGGCACGATCAGCGGCGTCGGTAAGTATCTCAAGGAGATGAATCCGAGTATCAGGGTCATCGCCGCCGACCCGCAGGGCTCGGTGTTCTCGGGAGGTTCCGGTCGGCCGTACCTCACCGAAGGCGTGGGCGAGGACTTCTGGCCCGAGAACTACGACCCGTCGCTCGTGGACGACGTCGTCGCCGTCAGCGACGCCGACGCCTTCGCGATGGCTCGTGAGGTCACGAGACGTGAGGGCATCTTGATCGGTGGCTCGGGCGGTACGGCCGTCGCGGCAGCGTTACGAGTCGCGAGTACGTTGCCCGAAGATGCGGTCGTCGTCGTCTTGATCCCTGACTCGGGACGAGGGTACCTCTCGAAGATCTTCAACGACACGTGGATGACCGACTTCGGCTTCCTACGTCCACGAGATGAGATGGACGCGGGCGACGTCTTGGCGGCCAAGATATCGCGTCAGAACAGCACCCTGGCCGACCTCGTACTCGTGACCGAAGACGTCTTGGTTCGTGACGCCATCTCCTTGATGCGAGAGAAGGACGTCTCGCAACTCCTGGTGACCGTAACGGCGGAGTTGCCCTTGGCGGCGAAAGAAGTCTCGGGCTCTCTCAGTGAGTTGGGCCTCTTGGAAGCCACGACGCGCGACGCGTCAGTACTGGATCTTCGAGTGAAGGAAGTCGCGGACCCGTCGATGCCGATGGTGGGGGTCGGGATGACCGTCACCGAACTCACGAAACACCTCAGCACCACGGCAGGCGTGCTGGTGCTCGACGGGGGACACCCCGTCGGGGTACTGACGCGCAGCGATCTCTTGGGCTTCTTGGAGCAGAGGAGCGAGGCGTGAGCGGATTCAATACTCGAGCCATCCACGTCGGATCCGAACCCGACGCCGTCACCGGCGCCGTCAATCCTGCGGTCTTTTTCACCTCGACCTACGCCCAAGACGGCGTCGGCGGCATTCGCTTCTCCGACTACTCGCGTGGCAATAACCCGACGAGGGCGGCGCTGGAGTCGTGTTTGGCCGACCTGGAAGGTGCTCGTCACGGCGTCGCGTTCGCCTCGGGCCTCGCGGGCGAAGACGCGTTGCTGCGTACACTGTCGCCGGGCGATCACGTCATCCTGGGCAACGACGCCTACGGCGGCACGTATCGACTCCTCACCCGAATCTTTGGCGACTGGGGCGTGAGGGTCTCGACCGTGGACCTGAGTGACCTCGACGCCGTGGCGTCAGCCTTCGGCGAGTCGACGAGGATGCTCTTGGTGGAGACGCCGAGCAATCCCCTGTTGAACGTCGTCGACATCGCGGCTCTGAGCACCGCCTCCCACGATCACGGCGCTCTCCTAGTCGTCGACAACACGTTCGCGACGCCCTACCTGCAGCGGCCTCTCGCGCTCGGCGCCGACGTGGTGGTGCACTCGACGACCAAGTACGTCGGTGGCCACTCGGACGTCATCGGTGGCTTCGTCGCGACGAACAACGACGAACTCGCGGGTCGCCTTCGGTTCCACCAGTACGCGATCGGGGCCGTCCCCGGGCCTATGGACTGCTACTTGCTGCTCCGTGGACTGAAGACGCTGGGCGTGCGCATGGACCGCCACTGCTCCAACGCTCGTGCGGTAGCGGCGTTTCTCTCCGGCCACGACGCCGTCGAGAAGGTGTACTACCCGGGACTGCGCGATCATCCCGGCCACGACATCGCCGTCGCGCAGATGAGCGACTTCGGCGGCATGGTGAGTTTCACGCTCAAGAGTGGCGTCGACGTCGCGAGAAAAGTCTGCGAGTCGACGTCGGTCTTCATCCTCGCCGAGTCCTTGGGTGGTGTGGAGAGTTTGATCGAGCTGCCGTCGGAGATGACGCACGTCTCGACTGCTGGTTCGACACTCGAACCGCCCGCCAACCTCGTGCGCCTGAGCGTGGGCATTGAGGACGTCGACGACTTGGTGGCCGACCTCGCCCGGGCCCTCGCTCTCTAGAGGACATTCGCCTCGAGGGCGTGTGGGACTAGTCGAGGTACTCGAGCGACAGGTCCCAGAGTTTCGCGGCGCCGTCGGGATCGAGCGCGTGCGGCGCTACGCCACCGCCGAACGGTTCCGGTTCGGTGACGACCACGGCTTCGTTGCAGTCTTCGAAGTAGTGTGCGCCGACGCCTTC
>DATKSO010000187.1:0-4569 GCA_035531635.1 Acidimicrobiales bacterium
GATCGGACGCATCGCGTCCACGTGATCAAGTCGTTGGCGCGTCCCACTCGGCGCGACGTCGGAGACTGTACTCTTCTCTTTCCTCGTCAGGCTCAGCGTTGAACGTCGTACTCGGTAACCCGACTACCGGGGCTCTTGGTCGAGTACGACCGCGTCGCCCTCGCGTAGACGGGCTGTCGTCGTTCGTGTTGACGCTCGCGTCAAGGTCAACGTTTAGAGAAGATGAAGAGCTGATCTAGATGGGCACGGTTCCAACAGTGGAGCTGTCAGTACATCATTCGATGATCGACGTAGTGCTTGAACTCGATGAGATTCGAGGATGGATCGCAGGCCACGAAGGTTTGGTGAACTTCAACTTTGCCCTCGAAGCGAAGCGCCACGTCACTGTAGAGGGGGACGTCGCGCTGCATGCACAACTGGTAGAGGGCGTCGAAGTCGCCTTGCTCACGAAACGTCACGCCGAAGTGGCGAGGGTACATGGGGAGTTGGCTCATCGGCGTCCCTTCTGCCGGTGCCTCCGTGAGATGGCAGACCAGCTGATCGCCGAAGAAGTCCAACGTGACACGGTCATCGTACCGCCGAGCCAACTTGTTTCCCAGCTTCGTTACGTAAAAGGCCACGGTCTCGTCGAGGTCAAACGACGGGATGGCCAAATGAAAGACGTCACGGCTCTCTCTCATCGGTCGTCAGGCAACGTCGACGAATCGAGGCTCGAACGCGAGCAGCGTCTCGCTGCGTAGGCCCATGCGTATGGTCTCGAGGGGGATGATGTCGGTGACCGAAATGTTGCCCAAATTGGCGTCGGGTCCGACGCGCTTGACGAAGTATGTCTGAAGTTCCGTCGACGGGGCCTCGAAGAGCAGACTCTCGTGGTCGATCGTCGCTGAGAGGATCTTTTCGATCAGATCGTAGCGAAGCTCTCCGTTCGATTGGCAGATGCCACCCTTGCCGCCTTCTCGGGTCTCGAGCGTGACGAGCGTCGCGCCGGCGTCGAGGTCCGCTTTGATGTAGCTAATCCACCGGGCCGGCGCCATGACATCGGACGCGACCTGGCTCTTCGATCCGACCTCAGAGATGACGCTGAAGTCATCGGTGAGTCGACTGACGTATTCGGCCTTTTCGTCGTTCGTGATGTCGATGGTCCCGTTGGACACCTCCACGAACCGACAACCGTAGCCCCGGCAGAGGCTGCGGAACTCCTCGAATCGGTCCTGCTGGATGTACTTCTCGAAGAGTGTTCCGCCGAGGTAGAAGTCAATGTTGGCTTCCTTGAGGACGTCGAGCTTCACGCCGAAGTTCTTCGTCACCACCGACGTTCCCCAACCGAACTTCACGAAATCGACGTGTTCGCCCTGGCTCTCGATGATGTCGATGAAGTGTCTGAGCGGCACCCCCTTGTCAATAATCATCGTTCGGCCGACGGTACGCGGCTTGGGGGCTCTCGCGGGAAGTTGAAGAGTCATGGCTCAATTCCTTTTTCTTTCGGGCCCGGCAAACTGCCAGGGGAGAAGGATGCAAGGTCTCGACGTCCTAACTCGAGAGTACCATCCGGCGCGTCTTCTCTAGTCGCGACCGTGGACGTTTGTTGAGGCTCAGTCAAGGACGAGCTAAATCGAAACTCTGTGTTTCCTTAGAACGAGCGTGCGTCATCGGTACGTCACTCTTGGAAACTCCTGTGAATCGAATCACGCGTCATGTTCACGTCACGAAAAGTCGACCAATCGTCGTCGCACTTTTGCGCGTGATGTGTCGGCTCCCGACAACGTCATGGTCACGGAACATCACCGCTATCACCGCGAACTTCGTCACATCGTGACGTTCTTCGTCCACCGACGACAAGACACAGCGACGTTGCGACGCGGCCGCGCGCGTGCGTGATGCCTCGTGACCGCGTTCGAGTTCGAGTTCGAATCCATTCCCGACACCGGTACTCTTGAAGCCGTGACTTCTTCCGCACCACACGACTTCTCGATGATGCTGGTGCGCCACGGCGAGACCGATTGGAACGCGGCGCGTCGCGTCCAGGGACACCACGACGCCGCGCGACTCACGGCGCAGGGCCGTCAGCAGGCTCAGTTGATCGCTAATTCCGTACGAGCACTGGGTTTCGCCCACCTTTTCACCAGCGATCTCGACCGCGCGACGGAGACCGCGACGATTATCGGCGCCTCCATTGGCCTCACGCCCGAAGTTGACCCCCTCCTTCGGGAACGGAGCTTCGGCTCGTACGAAGGCGGACCAGTCGATCATCTCACCGGAGACGTGACTGGCATCGTCGACGACGTTCTCGTCGATCCCGACGCGCGCCCCCCGGGTGGCGAGTCATTTAGGGACGTCGTCACTCGCGTTGGACTCTTCATCGAACGTGAGAGCAAAACGCTCCTGACGAGCCGACTGCTCGTCGTCACGCACGGCGGCACGTTGCGCGCGATGCGCGCCTACGCGGCGCGCGAGCCACTCGAGGGTCTCTCGTGGTACCCCGTGGGCAACTGCAGCGTGTGGACGCTCGACACCATCTTCGTGCGCGAGGACGACGTGACTTCAACGCTCGGCTGACTCGATTGTCGCGTACGCTCGTTCTGACTGAGCAGGACTACAACAGTGGCGTGGCGCAGGCGATGGCTGCGACCGCGACCACTGTTCCGACGACGGAGAACGTCAGAATCGAGGGTCGCACGTCGTTGCGATGAGCGATTCGTATCCACAGCAGCGACGACAGCGCGCCAGTCACCAGGATGTTAGGCCCTAGGTCCAGTCCCAGTAGCAACGCGTACGGGTGAGCGACCCGATGCGCCGCGAAGAGCGACGCCGCGGGAAGATTGTTGATGACGAGTGACGCGATCGCCGACGTGGCGATCGTCGCGGCAACGCTCGCGTGACGCAAGAGGCTCGTCGTGAGTGTCGAGAATCGAGCGAGCCAACCCACCGCGACGGCGACGCCAAAGAGCAGCAAGAGCGTCCAAGGATTCGTCACGGAAAGCGCGTCGCGAAGTGCGGTGCGCTTCTTCACCGCGATCTCGTAGACCTCAGTGACGACGCCCACCAGAAAGACCCACATCGCGGGGGATTTCAAAAACAACATCGCGAGGACAGCGACGCCAACGGCAACCACGCCCGGACCGAAGATGAACGACGTCGTCGATCGCTCGGGGGTTTTCGCCTCTTGGCGCAGCGGTCGCCAGCGCCACACCGCCACCACGGCGATCGTCACGACGACGGCCGCGATCCAGGGCATCACCATGTGTCGAGCGAACGTCGAACCCAACGTGGGTCTCCGGGCAAAGACGAGCAGGTTGGTGAGATTCGATCCCAATAGCAACAGCGAGGCCGAATTCGACATGAAGATCGTCCCGTAGAGAAAGGCCTTCTCATCGGTCCCCTTCGCTCGCGCCGCGTAGAGCGCGACCGGTGTCATGAACACCACGGACGTGTCGAGATTCAAGACCGCGGTGACCAAGGCGACCGCGAGCATCGTCACGAGAAAGAGCGACACGCCCCCACCGGGCACGCGGGCACACCACGCGCCGACGAGTCGAAAGAGGCCCTCCCCCGACGCGACGTGTCCGATGAGCAGCAGACCGGCCACGAGAACGAACGGCGACCACGTGGCACTGATCGTCTGGGCGAAATCATGCATGGTGCCACGTTAGAGGCCGATGTCAACGAGACCGGAACGAAGCCGTGATTCGAGACGAGGTGATGGTCGTTACGTCACTGATGGCGCTCTAACGATGCGAGCGAAACCATGGTGGCGGCCCGACCTCGATCCGAGCCAAGGTTGACGCCACACGCCCGAAGCGATCGTCGCCCTTCATCCAACTTTCGTACGCCGCGGTGATCTCATCTTGCGTTCGGGCCACGAAGTTCCACCACATCATGATCGTCTCGTCGAACGGAAATCCGCCGAGCAGCATCGCGACCGCGACCTCACTCGTCTCGAGGCGGAGTTCATCGCGACCAAGTCCGAGGTAGGCGAGGTGGCCCGGAGCCACACGCGTAGCGTCGACGTCCACCGCGCCACTCGCCACGACCATGGCGTACTCGAACTCCTTCTTGAGCGGCACTACGTGCCCTCCCGGACTGAGTTTCAACTCGAGTCCGACCGAGCGGCTGTCTTGGCGCGCGCTCGACGTCACGCAGCCCACGGTGCCGACGAGTACCGTGGCTTCGCCGTTGGGCATCTCGTACCTTGGTAACTCGCCGTGATGTTCGAAGGCCGACGGGCCGTGGCGGGTCGCCGACGGCAGGGCGACCCAGAGTTGAACGCCGTGCAGCTGGCCCGACGTCACACCTGGATTCTCTTCGGAGTGTGCGATGCCTTCGCCCGAGGTCATGAGATTCATCTGACCGGGTCGTATCAACTGTTCGGACCCGAGACTGTCTCGGTGCAGGATCTCTCCGCTGAAGAGCCACGTCACGGTCTGTAGACCGAGATGCGGATGCGGCGCGATGTCGAAGCTCCTCTCCGGACTGAACGTGGCCGGACCCATGTGGTCGATGAAGCACCATGGTCCCACGGTGCGACGCCCTCTCGTGGGTAACGCCCTTCGCACGTCGAACTCGCCCACG
>DATKSO010000188.1:0-10376 GCA_035531635.1 Acidimicrobiales bacterium
TTCGCTGGACGCCCTACGCCGGTGACACCGCTACCGCGACTCTCCGAACGCCTGGGCCTCCAACTCTTCGCCAAGCGCGAAGACCTCGCGCACACTGGGTCGCACAAGATCAACAACGTCATTGGTCAAACCCTTCTCACCAAACGTATGGGTAAGCCGCGCGTCATCGCGGAAACGGGTGCCGGTCAACACGGCGTCGCCACCGCCACCGCGGCTGCTCGACTCGGTCTCTCGTGCACGGTGTTCATGGGCGAAGTCGATACCAAGCGCCAAGAGCTGAACGTGTTTCGGATGGAGCTCTTAGGCGCCACCGTCGTGCCGGTGACCTCGGGGTCGAAGACCCTGAAAGACGCGGTCAACGAAGCGATGCGCGAGTGGGTGTCCTGCGTCGCGGATACGCACTACTGCTTGGGTTCGGTGATGGGACCGCACCCCTTTCCTTGGATGGTGCGAGAGTTCCAGAGCATCATCGGGACCGAAGCCGCCGCCCAGCTCGACGATCTCGGGGTGGGAACGCCCGACGCGGTCGTTGCGTGCGTCGGGGGAGGCTCGAACGCCGCGGGCGTGTTCGCCGGATTCGCCCAGAGTGACGCGCGTCTCATCGGCGTTGAAGCCGCGGGTGGTGCGGCCGTGCGAAGCGGATCTCCTGGCGTCTTGCACGGAATGCGCTCGCTGTTGCTGCAGGACGAGTTCGGACAGATCGAGGAGGCCCACTCAATCTCCGCCGGTCTCGACTATCCCGGCATTGGGCCCGAGCACGCGCACCTCGCCGCCATCGACCGAGCGGAGTACTACGCCATCGCGGACGACGAGGTGCTCAGCGCACTTTCCTTGCTCAGTGAGAGCGAAGGCATCATTCCAGCCCTCGAAACGGCGCACGCCGTGGCGTGGATCGCCAAGGAGGCCGGCGGACGTTTGCCCCTTGGATCGAAGGTCCTGTTGAATCTCTCGGGTCGCGGTGACAAAGACGTCGCGCAAGTCCGGTCGATACTACGTGGTGAGTCGTGAAGTCGCTCGAAGTCTCACTACGTCACGTTCGCGACGAAGGGCGCAAGGCGCTCGTTCCCTACTTCGTCGCGGGCGCGACCCCCGACTGGACTCGCCACGTCGAAGCCGCCGTCCTCGGCGGCGCCGACGCGATCGAGATCGGCGTTCCCTTCTCAGACCCGATGATGGACGGCGTCGTCATCCAAGAGGGAGCCTTGCGAGCACTCGAGCGAGGCACCACGCTCGAGTCGATCTGCCAAGAGTTGGCGTCGCTCGACACCGAGATCCCGCTGGTCGCGATGACGTACTACAACATCTTTCTCCACTACGGGCTCAATCGAGCGGCGGGTCGACTGACCGACGCGGGTGTGAGCGGCGCCATCGTGCCCGACCTCTCACTCGAGGAGTCCACCGAGTGGCGCGGGGCCTGCGACGAGCACGACGTCGCCACGGTCTTCCTCGCGGCGCCCTCGACGCCACCTTCGCGTCTGCGAAACGTCGCGCAGCGCTCCCAGGGTTTTATCTACGCGGCCGCACGCATGGCGGTCACGGGTGTGACGAGTGACGCGGGAGAGGGCGCTCGAGTGGTGGCGTCGTTGCGCGAAGTGACGGACGTGCCGGTGTACGTCGGAATAGGAATCTCAACGCCGGCTCAAGCAGCGAACGCCGCGACGTTCAGCGACGGCGTCATCGTGGGATCGGCGCTCGTCAAGATCGTGCTCGACGGTGCCAAGCCCGCGGACGTCGAGGCCTTCGTTCGGTCTTTTCGTGAGGCGATCGACTAGACGTCTCGCTCCGCGGAGAGGTTGTTCGCTCTCATCATTCGCTCGTACACGCAGTAATCACAAGGGTTACCACTGAGTAAGCGGGCCTTCCTTGTGAATCGCGTCACAAAAACACGGGAAATCCGACGATGCACGTGCTCAGAGGTGTTAAATCAACTACGGGTCACCATCGCGGTGACTTGAAGTGATCCTTTATTGGGGGGAAGTTCATGGCTGATGAGAAAGTTGCGGATCCGGGTCCTTTAGGGCTGGCGGCATTCGCTATGACGACGTTCTGCCTTAGCAGTGCGAACGCGAACTTGTGGAAGGGTGCGGGTCTCGAATCAGCGCTCGCTCTGGCGTTCTTCTACGGGGGGACGGCACAGCTCCTTGCGGGCATGTGGGAGTTCGTTCGCAAGAACACCTTCGCGGCGTTGGCGTTCACGTCTTACGGCGCGTTTTGGCTGTCTTTCTACGCACTCGTAAAGTTTGGCCTTCCTGGAGGTGGCACCGACACGGTGGCTATTTTCTTAATCGGCTGGGCGATTTTCACGTTTTACATGACGATTGCCGCGACAAAAGTCAACAGTGCCGTGCTGTTGGTCTTCGTGCTGTTGTTGATCACCTTTATTTTCCTGGCCATCGGAAACTGGGGAACACCGCACACCACCCTCATCCACATTGGGGGCTACACGGGTCTGGCGACGGCTGCCGCGGCCTGGTACGCCTCGGCTGCGGGAGTAATTAACTCGACGTACGGCAAAGTCGTGCTTCCGGTTGGTCCACGAGGCTAACGTAGAGGTCACTGGTGGCTTGCCACCGGACCCAACCGCTGACAGCGCCCGTTCCGAAAGGATCGGGCGCTGTTGGCATCTACGCCACGATGAGAACTACTCTCAATTTCAGTAGAGGGTGATGAAGGACGCACGCGTGTGCACGAAGGCAATTCTTGAATCGATGAGTGGGGGACTGAATGAGTGAAGCAAAACTTGAAGCATGGCTCGACGAGACACGGAGCTTCGCCCCAAGTAAAGAGTTCGCGGCGCAGGCGAACGCGCAGCCGTCGATCTACGCCGAGGCCGAAGCCGACCCCGTCGCGTACTGGCGCACCCAAGCCGACCGTCTGGTGTGGACGAAGAGTCCCACCAAGACGCTGGAGTGGGATCTGCCCTTCGCGAAGTGGTTCAGTGACGGAACACTCAACGCGTCGTACAACTGCGTCGATCGCCACGTCGACGCCGGCCGGGGCGACAAGGTCGCTTATCGCTGGGTCGGTGACGCCGAAGGCGAGTCGCGCACCATCACCTACGCGGACCTCCAGAAGATGGTGGCCCAAGCCGCGAACGCGCTGAGCGAGCTCGGCGTGAAGTCGGGCGATCGTGTCGCCGTCTACATGCCCATGATCCCTGAAGCGATCGTCACGATGTTGGCCGTCGTGCGACTCGGCGCGGTGCACTCGGTCATCTTCGCCGGCTTCTCCGCCGAGTCGCTGTCGAGTCGCATCCTCGACTCGGACTGTCAAGTGGTCGTCACCGCCGACGGGGCCTTTCGACGTGGCGCGCCGAGTCCCCTCAAGCCCGCGGTGGACGAAGCGCTCGAGAGCTGTCCCAACGTGCGAGCGGTCCTCGTCGTTCGACGCACTGGTGGCGACGTGACGTGGAAGGAAGGCCGCGACCACTGGTGGCACGAACTCGTCGAACGCCAAAGCGAGACGCACGCCTACGAGTCTTTCGACGCCGAGCACACCATGCTCATCATGTACACCTCCGGCACGACCGCGAAGCCCAAGGGCATCTTTCACACGACCGGTGGCTACCTGACCCAGGCTGCGACCACGTACTACAACATCTTCGACGTCAAACCCGAGACGGACGTCTGCTGGACCGCGGCGGACATCGGATGGATCACCGGACACAGCTACATCGTCTACGGACCGTTGATCAACGGCGTGACGTCGGTCATGTACGAGGGGCTCCCTGACTCGGGCGGCAAGGATCGCTGGTGGAGGATCATCGAGGAGAACAAGGTCTCGATTCTCTACACCGCGCCGACGACGATTCGAACGCTGATGAAGTGGGGACACCAGTACCCGGAGGGTCACGACTTGACGAGCCTGCGACTGCTCGGCACGGTCGGTGAACCGATCAATCCCGAAGCGTGGATGTGGTACCGCGAACACATTGGTGGGAATCGTTGCCCGATCGTGGACACGTGGTGGCAGACCGAGACGGGTGCCATCATGATCTCGCCACTACCCGGCATCACGGCCACCAAACCCGGCGCCGCGATGAAGGCGCTCCCGGGCATACAAGTGGACGTCGTGGACAACGACGGCAACTCCGTCGGCAACGGGGAGGGCGGCTACCTCGTCGTCACGCAGCCGTGGCCCTCGATGACCCGTGGTATCTACGGCGACCCCGAGCGTTTCAAAGAGACGTATTGGGCCCGTTTCCCCGGCGTGTACTTCGCCGGCGACGGCGCCAAGCGCGACGAGAACGGGGACCTGTGGCTTCTCGGTCGCATCGACGACGTCATGAACATCTCCGGTCACCGCCTGTCGACCACCGAAGTTGAACACGCCCTGGTCGGTCATCACGCCGTGGCAGAAGCCGCCGTCGTGGGCGCGAGTGACGCGACCACGGGCCAAGCCATCGTGGCGTTCGTGACGTTGAAGATGACCGTCGACGACGCCGAGAAGGACCACGCGAGCGTGATCAATGAGCTTCGTGAGCACGTCGCCAAGGTCATCAGTCCGATCGCGAAACCCCGACAGATCATCCTCACCCCCGAGTTGCCCAAGACGCGTTCGGGCAAGATCATGCGCCGACTCTTGCGTGACGTCGCGGAGAATCGTCCGCTCGGCGACGTGACGACACTGATGGACCCGACGGTCGTCAACTCGATTTCGGGCCTGATGGCCGAGAGTGGCGGCAGCGAAGAGTGACGAGAACCGCGACGCCGCCGTTGCGCGTCGGGGTTACGAATCGAAGCCGAGATTGAAGACGGCTAGGAGCTTCAGCCAGAGGTTCCGTCGTCCACCGTGACTGTCCGCGCGCTGGATGGCGCGTTGGGTGAGACGGATGAAGACCCAGCGCAAGGGTTCAGGCGGAAAGGGCATCGGCTTCTTTCGAACCATCGCTAGCCGCGTTCGCTCGGTGTCGTGTCCGTCCAAGAGGTCGAGCATCACCGAGGCACCGAAGCGCGTGGACGCCACGCCGAGTCCCGTGAAGCCCATGACGTACGACGCCTTGCCGCCGTAGGCGGTACCCCAGAAAGGAGAGAATCGCGTGCAGGTGTCGATGGCCCCACCCCAGGAGTGGGTGAACTTGACGCCCACGAGTTGGGGGAACGTCTTCAGGAAGTGGCTCGCCAGTTTGGCGTACGTCTCGGCGTTGAACTCGTAGTCGCGACGGGCCTTCGCTCGAAAGGTGTAGATCGCGTCGTAGCCACCCCAGAGGATCGAGTTGTCCTTCGTGAGACGGTAGTAGTGGAAGAGATTGCCCGAGTCGGCGACGCCCTCACGGTCCTTCCAACCGATACTCTCCATCTGCTCGTCGCTGAGCGGCTCGGTGACGAGCGTGTAGTCGTAGACCGGTACGACGTACTTTCGCGCTTGACGGATGAGGGAAGGAAAGACGTTCGTCGCGAGTGCCACCTTCGCCGCCGTCACCGCGCCGTAGGGCGTGTGGACGCGCACCGCGTCGTCAACGTCTTCGAGCCACTCGACCTTGGAGTTCTCGAAGATCTTCACGCCCAGCGAAAGACAGGCGCGCTCCAGTCCCCACACGAGCCGCGCGGGGTCGACGAGAGCCGTGCCGTCGACGTCAAAGAGCGCCCCTTCGTACGAAGGCGAGTGAATGCGGGCTTGGACCTGTTCGCGGTCGAGCACTTCAACGTGGTCGCCCATCTCATTGCGAAGCCGGGCTTCTTCGACCATGCCCTTGAACTGCCACGGCGCGACCGCCACACGAAGCTCGCCGGTGCGTTCCCAGTCGCACTCGATCTGGTAGCGCTCGATGGTCGCTTCGATCTCGTTGAGGTTCTCGCGAGCGAGACGTTCGATGATGGGCATCTCATCCGCGAAACGGTTCATCCCGTTGTTGAAACCGTGGGTGAGTGACGCACTGCAGAAGCCGCCGTTGCGTCCTGAGGCTCCGGCACCCGTCTCGTACTGCTCGAGGACGATGACTTCACGATGGGGGTCTCGTTCCTTGGCCAACAGCGCGGTCCAAAGTCCCGTGTAGCCGGCACCCACCACGCACAGGTCGGCGCCGAGGTCGCCAATAAGTGCGGGGTGCGACTCGGGTTCGAGGGGATCGGAGTCCAACCACCACAGTTCGGGCTGGACTTCGGCCAGGTGGCGTAAGACGAAGGGGTCCTTCTTCTCCATACTGTGTCCAACCAATGGTTGGGATCACCCTCTCTTGGCACTTCGTTTTTCGCGGGTCCCAACCGCGCGAACGTCGGGTCTCACCCCGGCCTCTGAGCGTTAATTCTACCGACGGGCCCCTCTCATCGCGGGACTTGGCTTCACCATCGCGGGGAAGTGGCACTGTCGGTCCGGTCGCCGAACCCTCTATTGAACGACCGGTCCGTCACGAAGCCTTAAAATGGTCGAACCCCCCGAGCACTGCTCCATAGTGAAAGCACCGTGTATCAATGCGAATTGCCAACCTGGCCGGACGAGCGACCATCGTCACGGACGAAGGACTCATCGACGTCGCGACACAGTCCAACGGCGCGTTCTCGACGTCGGTCGACAAGTGTGTCCGTCATCTCGACAATCTTCTGACCTGGTTCCACGCGGCGTCACCTGAACCCACTGATCCGACGACGCCCGCCGAACTCTACGGCGACGCGCGACTCGGTCCCGTCATCATGAACCCCCAACAGATCTTTGCGGTGGCCCTCAACTATCGCCACCACGCCGAAGAGATGAAGTTGGCGCTGCCCAAACAGCCCACGATTTTTACGAAGTGGGCCTCATCGCTCTGTGGGCCGAACGATGAACTGCCTATCCCGAGCGACACGACCGACTTCGAGGCCGAGCTCATCGTCGTTCTAGGCGCCACGGCGCGCGGTCTGAGCGTCGAGGACGCGCTGACCGCGGTGGCCGGCTACTGCGTTGGTCAAGACTATTCTGACCGGACGCTACAGATGCAAGGGGCACCAGCCCAGTACTCACTCGGGAAGTCGTACCGAAACTTCTCGCCCGTCGGACCGTGGTTGACGACCGCCGACGACGCCCCTAATCCGAACGGCCTCGCCATCCGATGCGAGGTGAGTGGCGTCGAGTACCAAAACTCGATGACGAGCGACATGGTCTTCACCGTGGCGGAGATCGTCAGCTACCTGAGCCACGTCGTGGAGATTCGTCCCGGCGACCTGATCTTCACCGGAAGTCCCCACGGCTCGGGACAAGGACAGACGCCACCCCGGTTCCTGAAGCCCGGTGACCGCGTCGTCACGGAAATCGGCCGACTCGGGCGCATTGAGAATCTCGCTGTTTAGCTGGTAGTCGTCGTTCGTCAAAGTGGCGCGCCGCTACGGACGTGAGGTGACGCGTCTCCACGTTGATGCCCCGTCGTGAGACGACTGGGTAGCCTGATCGCAGTGCGACCGAGGGCGTGTGAGTGACTGACTATGTAGCTTTCGACTTGGAGACGACGGGCGTGAGTTCGTTTCGCGACGTTCCCGTGTCGTACGGATTCGTCCAACACGTTCGAGGCCCCAGTGGATCGTCGACACTCGTCGAAGGTGGGTACGTGAATCCGGGCGTGGCGATTCCCGCGGGCGCGTCGGCAATACATGGCATCACCGACGACATGGTCGCGGACGCGACAGTTCTCGACGACGCCGTGGAGACGATCGTCGCGAAGTTGGTCTCCGTGTGGGCAACGGGCTCGGTGATCGTAGGAATGAACGTCGGCTACGACTTGACGATGGTGGACTCGCTCTGTCGACGGCTCGAAATTCCCTCTCTCGAAGAGCGTGGCAACGTTGGTGGGGTCATGGACATCCTGGTGCTCGATCGTCACTTCGACAAGTGGCGAAAAGGAGCGCGCAAGCTCACCGATCTCTGTCGGCACTACGGCGTCACTCTCGAGAGCGCCCACAGCGCTGCGGCGGACGCCGAAGCGAGTCTCCTCGTTTTCGAAGCAATGGTCGCGAACTTCCCAGAGATTGAAGACATCCCCGCCATGGAGGTCAACACGACGCTGCGGTCCTGGTACCAGGAGTGGCTGTCCAGCTTCTCGAGTTACCTCGAGAAGAAGGGTGAGCCGCCAATTGATGCCGGTCGCTACGAATGGCCAATCCATCTCGACGCTTAGGAGAGTGCCGCGACCGGCGTGATCGCAGCAACGCTTCGTGAGACGAACGATTGATCATCGTGGGAAGTCTCCACACCTCAGTGGTCGGCGTCCGCGCACGTCAATGGGCCTTCACGTTGGGTCTCGGCGCCGTGTGGCTACGGGACCCTCCGACGTCGGGCGGTGCTTCGCGACTGGTCATCGAGCTTCGCGATCCTTCGATCCCAGGCCTCGGCGCGCTTCAGTAGCCACGTCGACGCGCTCGCGGTTCCGTTCGGCGTGACGAAGTAGCGAACCTCTCGTCCGTCGCGGCGGCCGACGACCAGTCCCGATCGGGCGAGTACTTGAAGGTGCTTCACAATGGCTTGTCGAGAGACGACGGCGTCGCCCGCTAGCGCCGTCGCCGTCCGTCCGTTGGTGCTGTCGAGGAGCTGTTCGTATAGGCCGCGCCGCGTCGTATCCGCGAGCGCGGCGAAGACGTCCGAAATCGTGTCTCTCATCCGACGACGAGGCTCGCCATCGCTCTCGCCTCGAGTGGCGACTCGGAGATTGAAATTCTCGTTCCCTCGAGCGTGGGCTCAAGATCTATTTCCACGCGGCTCGGCGCGTCGACGAAGCCGGCCCATCGAAAGGACAAGTGTCGCTCTTCGTCCACCTCTTCGACAACGAGGAACCTCGTCTCCTCACCGTCGCTCACCCAACCTTCGCCACCGGGGACCACGTCGAGTTCACCGTCGTCGCCGAGCCACGAGGGATCAATGACGTACTGCCATGCAGCTTCGACGTCGCAGGGTACGTCGACTTCGCGATACAAGATGTCTCTCATGCAACCAGATTATTGCACAAGCCAGTCGCCGGCGCGTAGTATGCAATCAAATGGTTGCACATCAATGGCTGAGCGCCGCCGCCGGGACACCGGGACGCGTCGGCGAGAAAGGAGGCGCTCGTGACGTTGCTGCGTAAAGAGAACGGGCCCGCACACTCTCTGGTCCCTATGGTGCTCGAGGAGTCCTCGAAAGGCGAGCGGGCCTTCGATATCTACTCGATGCTCCTTCGACAGCGAATCGTGTTTCTCGGCCAAGAAGTTGACGATCAAGTCGCGAACTTGATCATCTCCCAGATGCTCTACCTCGAGGCGCTCGATCCCGACCGTGACATCAGCCTCTACATCAACTCCCCAGGGGGATTGGCCTACGGGGGCATGGCGATCTACGACGTCATCCAACACGTGAGACCCGACGTGTCGACGATCTGTGTGGGCATGGGCATGTCAGCCGCGGCGATGGTGCTCTGCGGGGGAGCGCCGGGGAAGCGCTTGGCCTTGCCCAGTTCGAGGATCATGATCCATCAGGGCAGTGCCGGCACTCGAGGGGCACCGAGCGACATGGAGATTCAACTTCGCGAAGTGCTCGCGCTCACCCACAGAATGGCCGAGATCATCGCGCACCACAGTGGCAAATCTTTCGATGAGGTCTTACGCGACATTGAACGCGACCACTTCATGACAGCCGAGGAAGCGGTGGCGTACGGGCTTATTGACGGCATCATTCCACCACGGCGAGGTCTCGCTACGGCGCTCAGCGGTAGTGAGGCGTCGTCCTCGCCGTGACTCGCGACCGACCAAGTCGCTGACAACGTCAAGACCTACGCCCGCGACATCACCCGCTCTGGCTGGGAGCGCTGGTCGCGAAAGTGAGGAGCGGCGACCGCGATTCGACTTTCCGGCCAGCGAACCCTTGTTCTTCACGCGACACCGAGCACTACGCGTGAGACGTGCGAACACGCTTTGGTCGGGCTGGGGAGATTTGAACTCCCGATCTCTCGGCCCCCAGCCGAGCGCTCTAGACCAAACTAAGCCACAGCCCGTGAAGGAGCAATCCTACTCGGCACGACTCAGTTGCTCGGGCGGTGCGCGCCGTGCGGCTGATCGGGATTGGTCAACCACGCGCGAGCTTCGCAGAGATACGCAATGGTCTCCCCGGTCGCCTTGGCCTGCAGCGCTTCAAGTATCCGTTGATCGAGTGCCGCCGTTAGTTCGTCGACTGCCATCGTGACTCCTTACCTATCCTCCGGCCGCGGCCGTGACTATTTCAACACTGCTCTCGTCGGGAACGAAGGTGCTGGCCCAGTCCGATCGCCGAACGATCTCGCCGTCGAGTGCGACGGCTATCCCGCGTCGCTCGACGGCGAGGCGCGATAGAAGCTCGTCGACGGACTCTGAAAGGAAGTTGTCGGCGCGACCGTTGACGTGAATCACGTGAGTCCCTCAGCGAAGGACTGCGCGTCCAGCGCCGCGAATGGCGCGAGCGTCACG
>DATKSO010000189.1:0-4903 GCA_035531635.1 Acidimicrobiales bacterium
CTGCTCATGAGGCGACAGTAGCGGGTCGTAGCGGGTTCCATCACCTCTCAGACGGCCACCACCGAGAGGTCCTCGCTGATCGGGGCCCACGCGAATAGTTCACTCGACGCCAGAGAACGCAGTGCGCTACCTTTCGAACCGTGAGACTCTTCGGACACTTCAAGAAAACGAAGGACTCGGCGACGAGCGCTCGCCCACTGCGTCGCCGTCGCCGTGTCGCCGCCAATCCCCTGGAAGAGATCGCCGTGGCCGACGAAACCGCTTCGCCGCACGGAACCCTTTCACCTCGGGGTGCCGGAGTAAAACCGCTCGTCGCGGACGTGGTCGCCGAGTCGCTCGCCGCCGAGGAGATCCGTGTCGCCGCCGATCCTGAAGACGACAACGCCCGGGACCAACTGATCCAGCACGAGCGCGAGACCGAAGAACGAAATCGCTGACGCTCACGTAGTCACTCGTGAACGCCTTTCACTCGACGTCGATCGGTAAGAGCCGGACGAGCACGCGTGGCCGGAGTTCTAGAATTGACCGTCACATGCCCCTCAACCTTCATCGGACGTTCCGATCAAGCAAAGTGCCGCGAATCAACGGCGTCTTCTGGTTCTTAAAGCTCCTCACGACCGCCATGGGCGAGACGACGTCCGACTTCTTCGTGCATCGCTTCAACCCTGAACTCGCCGTACTGGGCGGCGCCGTCGTCTTCGCCGCGGCCCTCTGGAATCAACTTCGAGCACCGCGTTTCTTCACCACCACGTACTGGGCGGCCGTCGTGATGGTGAGCGTTTTTGGCACCATGTGCGCCGACGTCTTGCACGTTGGCTTCCACGTGCCGTACCAAGCCTCGGTGGCCCTGTTCGCGATCCTCCTCGTCGCCACCTTCGTCACCTGGTCGCGAGTCGAACACACACTCTCGATCCACAGCATCTACACCACCCGACGAGAGCTCTTCTACTGGACCGCCGTCACGGTCACGTTCGCACTCGGCACGGCCGTGGGCGACATGACGGCCTACACCTTTAACTTCGGCTACCTGCGTTCGGGGATTCTCTTCGCCTTCATCTTCTGCTTGCCGGCCCTTGGCTACCGGCTCCTTCGCCTCAACGGCATCGCGATGTTCTGGGCCGCGTACATCCTGACGCGCCCGCTCGGCGCCTCGTTCTCGGACTACTTGGGTGTCTCGCACGCGCGCGGTGGATTGAACTTGGGGCCGGGCAACGTGTCGTTCATGTTCACGGCCATCATTGCGCTCGTCGTGGGCGTCGTCGTCATTCGAGAACGCAACGACACCCCGGTGCTACGTCACTAGTCGCTTCGTTGCAGGAGGAACGTACCCGACGAACGGCTCACCAGTTTTCCCTCGTCACTGGTCACCGTGGCTTCGCCGAAGCCCACGTGGCGTGTCAGGCGCACAACGTCGCCACGAAGTGAGTAGTGCTCGCCGAGGAGTGCCGGCCTAAGGAGCTCGGTCGTCATCTCGATCGTCGCCTTCGTGCGATCGCCGTGACGAAGCGCGGCGTTGATCGAAAAGTTCATCGCCGCGTCCAGCAGGAGTGCGTGCACGCCGGCTTGAACGCTGCCGTGCGGGTTGCAGGCCAGTGCGCTCGGTACGAAACTGCCGCTCACCCATCCAAGGTCTTCACCGTCGACGCCGTAGCGTTCGAAGGCGCCGCCGACGGCACCGATGAGGGTCATCCCCCCGTCTCCCAACCAACGGTCCATGTCCCTTTTCTCGCCGCTCACGTTCGCGACGATAGTTCGACCGCACGTCTAGGCTTCGCGCCGAGGGAAGAACTTCGCCCTGACCTAAGGAGAACCATGCCAATCGCGGTCATTGTGGACGCCGTGCGCACCCCGGGAGGCAAGCGCAACGGCAAGTTGAAGAACTGGCACGCAGTCGATCTCGCGTCCGAGGCGCTGAAGGCGATCGCCACTCGCAACAACCTCGACCCGGCTCTGGTTGACGACGTCATCATGGGGTGCGTCTCGCAGGTTGGCGAACAGGCCTTCAACGTGGGTCGAAGTGCCGTCCTCGCGGCCGGCTGGCCCGAGTCGGTGCCGGCCACGACGATCGACCGCCAGTGCGGCTCGTCACAACAGGCGATGCACTTCGCGGCTCAAGGTGTCGTGTCCGGCGCCTACGACGTGGTCGTCGCCGCCGGCGTCGAAGTCATGACGCGCGTCGCGATGGGTTCATCCATTGGCACCGACGCGGGCTGGCCCTTCGGCCCTCGCGTCGCCGAACGCTACGAGCCAGTGGGTGGACTGAGGAATCAAGGCATCGGCGCCGAGATGATCGCCGACCAGTGGGGCATTTCACGCGGAGAGCTCGACGAGTTCTCCGTGGAGAGTCATCGTCGCGCCGCGAGGGCCACCGCAGAAGGTCGCTTCGAACGCGAGATCATCCCGGTCTACGTCCGTGACGATGACGGCTACGCGACCGACGAACTGATGACCAGTGACGAGGGGATTCGTCCCAATTCGAGTGTGGAAGCTCTCGCGAACCTGAAGCCGGTGTTCAAGGAGGACGGCAAGGTGACGGCCGGCAACTCCTCACAGATCACCGACGGCGCGTCGGCCGTGCTCATCATGAGTGAGGACAAGGCTCGCGAGCTCGGCTACACGCCGCGCGCGAAGTTCCACTCCTTTGCGCTCGCCGGGGTCGACCCCGTCACCATGCTGACCGGTCCGATACCGGCGACGACGAAAGTGCTCGAGCGAGCCGGACTGACCCTCGACGACATCGACCTGATCGAGATCAACGAGGCGTTCGCGTCGGTCGTGCTCGCCTGGCAGAAGGAGCACAAGGTGGACCTCGCCAAGGTGAACGTGAACGGCGGGGCGATCGCGCTCGGTCACCCTCTCGGGGCGTCGGGAGCAAAACTGTGCGCCACGTTGTTGAACGAACTTGAACGCACGGGCGGGCGGTACGGACTCCTCACGATGTGTGAAGGCGGCGGTCTCGCGAACGCGATGATTATCGAACGGCTCGCCTAGTTCCCGCCCTCGCCGCGGCGAGGGCTACTTATAACGCGTGGCCAGGTAGAAACCAGCGAACATCGCCATGAGGCCGACTGCCAGGTACCACGACGACGTCGAACCGGGCAACACCTGAAGGTAGTTCAGCGTGATCACGAGCACACCGAAGATCATGAGTTCGATGATGAGCCAGCCAAACCAGGCGGGACTGTGGTCGGCACCCTTCGGGCGACGGCGAGTGACGCGACCACGCGACTCGGCGTCGACGTAGCGTCCTACCGACTTCTTAGGATTCTGCTTCGAAGGGGGTTTTGCCATAGGTCTCGATGCTATCGGTAGAGGTCCTTACGCAGCGGTGCCACGACTCAAAGCTCTGCGACCATCGAAGAATCAGCCTTGTGGCGTCGTGATTTGTGGCGAGGTGATCTGGCACACCGTCATGTTCACCGTCGAGCCGTAGGTCAGTGACGATCCCGGTGGCGCGTCTTGTGTGGCGACGGTTTGCGGCGAACCCGGTGGGCACACCGCCGTCGGATCGGCCGTGTAGTTCGGGACCAGTCCCTGAGCCTGAAGCGATGACGTCGACGCGGCTTCGGTGTCACCGACGACATTCGGAACAATCGACTGACACGGACCCGACGAGACGATGAGCCGGATGACCGAATTCGCCGACACGAGCGAACCGGCCACGGGCACCGTCGAGACGACGAGACCCGACGTGATGGTGTTGGAACACGTGTGGCCGACGTTGGGACTCGGCGAGAGACCCTGTCTGGTGAGACTCGACCCTGCGGCGATTTGCGTAAGCCCGTTGACCGACGTCAGGGGGTACTTCGCGTTCGATGAGAGCACGTAGAGGATCACTTCGACGCCGGTGTGCGTCTTGGTTCCTGCCGAGGGCGTCTGATTGAGCACGACACCAGGAATCTGACCCGGCGACGCCGTCGAGATGTACGACGGTGTGTATAAGAGTTTCTGGCTGGCCAACTGACTCTCGGCGTTGGCCAGCGACATGCCCACGTAGTTCATGATCGTCACCGGGACGGTCGTGACACCGATACTCACCGTGAGCGTTACCAGACCACCCTTGGCGATACTCTTTCCCGCTTTCGGGCTACTCGAGATCACCGTATTCTTCGCCAACTTCGAGTGAAGCGGCGTCGTCGTCACTTTTAGGCCCTGGTTCGTCAGCTCTCTTGAAGCCGACGTGACCGTTTGACCGACGACGTTGGGCACGTTCGTCGTCGTCGACTTGTTGCTCTGGGCGTACGCGTACACGCCGCCCGCGATGAGCGCCAAAACGAGCACGATGATAGCGATCGGCCCGGCGTAATTGCGACGGCGGCGGCGAAAGTCGGTGCGTGGTCCCGACATGATCGGTACGGCCATCGTCCGTTCTCCGGGTGCCACCGTCGCGACCGCGCGCGTCGCGTCCGCGCCGAAGAACGCCAGGTCACGCTGCGCGGCCTGGACGGGCTGACCCTCCGAGAAGCGAATCAGGTCGGCGCGAAGCTCATCGGCCGACTGGTAACGCTGTCCGGGTGACTTCGACAGCGCTTCCATGACGATCGCTTCGAGGTCGTGGGGCACCGTGTCCGAGAACTCCGACAGCGGCGGCACCGTGCCGTGGACGTGTTGGCTCGACACCGCGACGGGCGTGTCACCGATGAACGGTGGCCGCCCGACGAGCATCTCGTAGAGCACCACGCCGAGTGAGTAGACGTCGCTACGTCCGTCGACGGGGGCGCCTTCGGCCTGTTCAGGTGAGAAGTAGGTGGCGGTGCCCATAACCGAACCCTCTTCGGCGAGTTGATCCTCACTCGAGACGGCCTGGGCGATGCCGAAGTCAGTGACCTTGACCTGGCCCTCTTTTGTCATCAAGATATTGCCGGGCTTGATGTCGCGGTGCACCACGCCGTTGCGATGCGCG
>DATKSO010000190.1:0-4139 GCA_035531635.1 Acidimicrobiales bacterium
GCGACTGCCCGACACGGCTTACGGACTCCTTGCCTACGTTTTGCACGTCGGACTTGACAGTTCCGCTTGAACGTAACCCCTTGCACTGCGCGCACGGGGTTCACTTCAGCAGTTGAATTGAATTGACATGAACTTCGACGAACGGAGATGAATTGAAAGCCCAGCAAACGAATACGATGTGGACCAACTTGAACGCTCGTGAACAACTCTCATAGGCGTGGTCTAGTCAATGGGGTCAACGACAAAGTTTTAGTTGAAACCGTCATGCCCAATCATCCTGGTGATCGCCATGTCCTAGCTGCCGCTGTACACAATGGTGCTCTCACAATTGTCACGAACAACCTCAGACGCTTCTTGCCTAAGGACTCGAAGAGTACGGCGTAGGTGCCCAGACTGCCGACGGATTCGTACTTCACCTAGAGTCACGTAGCCCGCTCGCCGTTCCGGACGCCACTCTGAAGATCACCGTGCGGCGCACCAGGCGACCCCAAAGACCTCCTGAGTTGGTGGCAGCTACGAAGGACCAGTCGCACGAGTCACTGACGCTTCTCGAGGAGCTTGTAGGTCAAGCATCAGGTTGGTACATACCGAAGACAAAATCTGATGGACTTCGACGATCACGTCCGGGCTAAACGCGGGCCGAAATACCACGTCAGAGCCTCTTGACTCGATACCATTGCTCCGTGCCGATGCTGAAAAGGGTGTGGATTCGCTCGCCAGAAGAACTGCGACTCTATCGTCGTGCGGTGGTCATGGCGCAAGGATTCACGCTCGTTGAACTCTTAATAGTGATCACCGTTCTCGGAGTGCTTGCCGCCATCGTGGTGTTCGCCATAGGCGGTCTCACTGCGAAGAGCGCGGTCGCTGCGTGCAATGCCGACGCAACCACGGTTGACACGGCCGTTCAGGCGTACGAGGCCCAAACGGGCGGAACGCCGCCGGTGACGCCGCAAATCCTGACGAGTGCAACGAACCCTTATCTGCAGTCCTTCCCGACAAGCCCCTATTTCGCGATAACGCTCGATTCCGGAAACGTCATGATCGCTGCGCCAATCGGCGCGACGCCAGTCAAGTACGGGGCTCCGAACGCGTGTGCTAGTGCGGGCACTACGTCGTCGGCGACCTCTACCTCCGTGCCGACTTCGACTACTACTACGACTACGACCGCGACGACTACAACTACGACTACAACTACGGCGACTACTACGACGTCGACTACGACGGCGCCGACCTCTACCACGACCACGATTCCGCCATCGAATGGGGTGAGCGCGACGGGTGCGTACACCCGGTCCGGCGGAAAGGGTACAGAGGTCGTGAAGGTGTCGAAGCGATACGCAATTACCGCTTTGACGATCACGATTGAGGTGAATCCAGGTGCTCGCGAGTCGATTACTTACAACAGCGAGAAGTTCAGCTTCCCTAAGAAGGACTTCTCCGACTCCGAGTCGACCTCGAGAGGCGACTTGATTTATACCTACGCGTTGGACGCCGGCGACACAATTACTCCGAATGGTACAGGCACCACAACGGCGGTCTTCACGTCAAATCTGACGACGCACGCGAGCAGTGGAGACACCTGGTCCGTGTCAAGTGTCTCGAACGGCGTCAGCGCGACGATTAAGGGATCATTTTGAAACTGACGTGCACGGCGCGATGGAATTCGAGGTCAATACGAACGTCTGCATCAGCAGCCCCGTGTGCCACACGTAGAACAACGTGAGGAAAAGTCTGTGCGGAATCGCAACCAATGGCCGTTATTTCCTCGATCCGTACCAGCGCGAGAGAATCCCACAGTGGGAAAATGGGTAGTACGAAAGAGTCGAAATAGCATGCAAGGGGTTCGGCAACACGCACGCTGCATATTTCTAAGTCCGTAGACCCGATACTCGGCAACGCGGCCTGACGTTAATGAACCCGTTTCGCGATGGCCTGCGCCAGTAACGCCGCCGCGCCCTCTTCGAAGGTAAGGAAAAGCGACGGTTCGACCAGCTCAAGTTCCATGATGGCCCAGTGGTCGTCGATCTTTACCAGGTCAACGCGAGCGTAGAGAAGGTGATCGAAGCCCTTCGCGGTCAAGACCTTCTCGCCGTAGCGAATCGCGTCGGGTTCGGCGATGACTTCCGACATCTGGTCGCGCCGAAACAGTTGGCTACGGACGAGTTCGGTGACGTTCAGCATCGGGCCTTTGGACAAGGCGTGCGAGAACTTCCCGTCGATGAAGATCAACGCTCGCTCGCCAAGTGAGTCCACGGAGTCGACGTAGGGCTGGATGAGGACGTCGCGTCCGTCGGCGTGCAGGGATTTCACGTGGGCCAGTGCCGCGTCGTGTTCGTCGGCGCGGTAGCGCGCCGCGTTCCTTGATCCCGCCCCGACGCAGGGTTTCACCACGAAGTCGTGATCGAAGAAGCGCGGCTTCTTGCCGACGTTGCAGAAGTGCGAGGGGATGATCTTCAGTCCGTGGCCCTCGAGATCGGCCAAGTAGTGCTTGTCGGACGAATACTCGACGACCCCGTAGGGATTGGCGAGGTGCTTGACGCTCTTCGCCCAGCTAAGGAACTCACCACGGCGCTGCGAGTAGTCCCAGGTGGAACGAAGCACGACGAGGTCGTAGCGGTCCCAGACGACCGACGGGTCGTCCCAGACCGCCGCGTCGGCGTGCACGCCCGCGGCCACGAGTGCGTCCAGGAGCAGCGGAATGTCGGGGTCGAGCGCGCCGAGGCACGTAGCGAGGGCGACACGGTTCACGGCAAGAAGAGCATCGTGGCGTGTTGGCACCACGTCGCGAGCGGTCCGGGCCAGACACCGAAGAGAATCGCCACGATGACGCCGACGGCGACGACCTTGCCGGTGAAGAGCGGCACGTGCACGCGCGTACCCTCGACGTCATCGTCGGCGTAGAGGGCGAGGATCCAGCGAAGGTAGAAGAAGGCCGCGATCGCCGCCGAGAGGATCGCCACCAGCGCCAGCGCGCCGCCGCCCGAGTCGATGGTCGCGGCCAGTACCGAGTACTTCGCGTAGAAGCCCACCGTGAGGGGTGCGCCCAGTTGGCTAAACAACAGCACGGCCAACGCGCCACCGAGCCAGGGTTGACGTCGTGCCAGCCCTCGGTAGTGGTCGATCGAGTGAAGATCGTCGCCCGTGCCGCCGATGAGCGTCACGACCGCGAACGTCGCCACGACGACCGGCGCGTAGGTCATCACGTAGAAGAGCGTCGACGCGACGCCCCGGGCACTGCCCGACCAGACGCCGAGCAACATGAAGCCGGCCTGGTTGATCGAGGAGTACGCGAGGAGTCGTTTGACGTTTCGCTGCACCAACGCGACGCTCGCGCCTACGACGCAAGTGAGCACGATGAGGACGAAGAGGATCGGGCGCCACGTGTCGAGTTGGGTGCCGAGGGCCGAGATCAGAACGCGCAGCAGCGCCGCGAACGCGCCCACCTTGACGATGGACGCCATGACGCCCGTCACGGGCGTCGGCGCGCCCTCGTACACGTCGGGCGACCAGGCGTGAAAGGGCACGGCCGCGACCTTGAAGGCGAAGCCGATGAGCAACAGCGCTCCCCCGGCGTAGAGCAGTCCCGGCCGAAGGACGACGTTGGCGCCGAGGAAGTACGAGATCGACGACAGGTTCGTCGAACCCGTCGCGCCGTAGACGAGCGCCGCGCCGTAGATGAAGATCGCCGAGGCGAAGCCGCCGAGGAGGAAGTACTTCAGCGCCGCTTCGGCAGACGTGGCCCGGTGGCGATCGAAGCCCACCAGCACGTAGAGACCGATCGAGAGGATCTCGAGGCCGAGGAAGATGACGATCAAGTCGTTGGCTTGGACCATCAAGATGGCGCCCGCACTCGAGGCCAGCGCCAGGATGTGGAAGTCGGCTCCGGCGACGCGCTCGCGCTTCGCCCAGTCGTGCGCGACGAGGGCCGAGAGGATGAGGCTCACCGCGATGACGACGTTGCCGACGACGGAGAACCCGTCGAGGACGATGGCGTGCGCGACCGTCGTCGTCGAGCCGTGCTGCGCGATGTACGACCACTGGAAGATTGCGTAGACGAGGGTGGCGACGCCGGTCGCGACCGTGATACCAGTCGCCCAGTTGATGGTGACCTTCTTGTTCACGAGCGCGCTCATGAGCAA